>DATMKR010000030.1:0-30563 GCA_035571115.1 Candidatus Acidiferrum sp.
GCAACAGCGAGCGCCCGGAGTCTACGATGGCAGCTACGTCATTCCACGAGGTGCGAACTTTGACGACGACGCATTGATCGGCCGGCTTGCGGCGGGCAACGACATAGCGCACGCGGCCGCGCCGCAGACGATCTCGGCGTCGAGCACGCCGCCGGGCATTGCCGATTTTGCACCCGACGCCGGCGCGACGGTCAACAACAATCGGCCGGCGGTCTATGCGAGCTTTGCCGCCGATGCGGTGCCCGTGAATCCGTCGAGTGCGATGCTCTGGGTCGACGGGCGCGACGTCACGTCGGAATGCGTGCGAACCTCGCAGTTCATTCAATACCTGCCGTCATACGAATATCCCAACGGCTCGGTGCGAGTTACCGTGCGCGTCTCGGACGAAGCCGGTAATACGACGACGAAGTCGTGGAGCTTCACGATCCGGGGGCGTTAATGGACGACTGCATTTTCTGCAGGATCGCCGGCGGAGGAGTACCCGCGAAAATCATCCATCGGGATGACGACGTGATCGCGATCGAGGACCTCAATCCGCAGGCCCCGTCGCACGCGCTCGTCCTCCCCGTCCGGCATCACGGAACGATCGTCGATTTGATGCGGGACGAACCAGCGGTCGCGGCAAGGTTGATCGCCGTCGCATCGCAACTCGGCAGCGACCGCGGCGGAGAGCGGGGGTTTCGCTTGGTTGTCAATACCGGCGAGTACGGAGGGCAAACCGTCGACCACGTGCACGTCCACGTATTGGCAGGCCGTCGAATGTCGTGGCCGCCCGGCTGAGGATTTGACGCTCTGGCGAGGCTGTGTTACCCTACCAACAGGCCCTTCGGGGCCTAATTTTTCGCGCCAATGAGCGCGCCGAGAGGGGGTCGTCAACAGAATGGAAGTTCGCATCGCTCCAGGCGAAACGATTGAGAGCGCGTTGCGGCGTTTCAAGAAGGCCACCCAGAAGGCCGGGATCCTCGCCGAGGCGCGCAAACACGAGCATTACGAAAAGCCCAGCGTTCGCAAGAAGAAGAAGTCGGCTGCGGCACGCAAGCGCCGCGCCTAGCAAATCCTAACGCGACGTGGGAACGCTCAAGGACCGAATCTCCACCGACCTCAAAGACGCAATGCGGGCTCGCGATCAGCTTCGCCTCGATACGCTGCGCTCGGCCCTTTCGGGGTTTACCTACAAACGCTCCGAAGCCGGTAGCGAGCTCTCCGATGCCGACGAGCGCGACGTCGTTACGCGGCTTGTAAAGCAGCGCGGCGATTCGCTGACCGAGTTCGAAAAGGCCGGGCGCACCGATCTCGCGGAGAAGGAGCGAGCCGAGCGGGAGATTCTCCTCGCCTATTTGCCGCCGCAACGCTCGGCGGCTGAAGTGCGCGAGATCGTCCAAAGCGTCCTCGCCGAGCTGCCCCCAGAGTCGCGAAATGCCGGAGCCGTAATGAAGGTCGTGATGCCGCAACTCAAAGGCGTCGCTGACGGCAACCTCGTGCGCCAGATCGTCACCGAAGAGCTGTCATCCTAGCGCAGTCCTGTCATCCTATCGCAGTGCTGTCATTCTAGCGCAGTGCTGTCATTCTAGCGCAGTCCTGTCATCCTGAGCTTGTCGAAGGATGACGTGGCACCCAGCGTCACCCTTCGACAGGCTCAGGGTGACATTGAAGTCAGGGTGACATTGAAGGCTCGGGGCGACATTGAAGGCTCGGGGTGATAAGGCGTAACTTCCGCTATCCGCCCTAGGTAGCTACCGGCATGAAGGTATTACGGCTGCAGGCATGGCTCTCGTGCGCGCTACTGCTGGGCGGTCTGGCCGGCATTGCCGGCGCTTCTTCGATCGATAGGCCCGTTGTCGTCGTTCCGATCACCGGAACCGTCGACGACGGTATGGCCCATCTCGTGGAGCGCTCGGTCGACGAAGCCAATCGTTCCAACGCTCGCGCAATCTTACTGACCGTCAACAGTCCGGGCGGCCTCGTGAGCTCGGCGTTTCGGATTCGCGACGCGCTCTTTAGCGCGCAGGAACCCGTGGATGCCTACGTTACGCAACGGGCCTATTCGGCAGCGGCACTGATCACGCTCTCCGCCAATCGGATCATCATGGCTCCGGGTGCGTCGATCGGGGCAGCCGAGCCCGTCGAAGCGGGCGGCACCGTTCCGCCCAGCGACAAGATCATCTCGGCGCTGCGCGGTGAGTTCGAATCGACCGCGGAGCGGACGCATCACAGTCCGCAGATCGCCGGAGCGATGGTCGATAAGAACGCGAGTCTTCCACAATATAAGCGTTCGGGCATGGTGCTCACCCTCAACACCGACGACGCGGTGCGCGCGGGGGTCGCCGAAGGCACCGCAACGACATTGGATGCGGCGCTCGCCGACCTGAAACTCGCCGGAGCACCGTTGGTAACGCAATCCTATTCCTTCGGCGAAACGCTCGCGCGCTTCGCTACCGATCCGGTCGTCAGCGGCCTTTTGCTGACGCTGGGAATGCTCGGCCTTTTGATCGAGATGCAAACGTTGCACGGCATCGCCGGCATCATCGGCGTCGGCGCGCTCGCGCTCTTTTTCGGAAGTCACGTCTATGCCGGCTTCTCCAACGAGTTCGTCGTCGCGCTGGCCGTAATCGGACTCATCGGCATTCTTTGGGAGCTGCACGTCGTTCCCGGTCACGGTCTCCCGGGAATTTTGGGGGCCGGCGCGCTCTTGGTGGCCGTCTTGCTGGCCTTCGGCTTGCCGTTTCTCTTCGTCGGCGTCGAAACGATCGCGACGGCGATCGTACTTACGGTTATCGGATTCACGTTGACGGTACGGGCCGTCCCGCAGAACGCGTGGGCGCACCGGCTGGCGCTCTCTGCGGCCCAAGGACCGGAGTACGTCACGAGCACCGACTTCGGTGCGCTGCGCGGACGAGCGGGAACGGCGACCAGCTTTCTTCGCCCCGCCGGCATCGCTTCGATCGACGGACGGCGAATCGACGTCCTGACCGCCGGTGAGTTCATCGCCGCCGGTACCCCGATCCGGGTGGTGCGCGTCGAAGGCGCTCGGATTTTCGTCGAGCCACTTGTTTCTTAAGGAGCACATATGATTGCCGTCAGCGGCGCCGTCGTTATCTTTCTCGTCGTCATCGCGTTCTTCGCGTTCCTGTATTATTTTCCGATCGGCCTGTGGATTCGAACCATCGCGGCCGGCGTTCCACTCGGCATTATCGCGTTGGTGAGAATGCGTCTGATCGGCATCCCGCCCAGCGTGATCGTCACCAACTACGTGCGAGCGCGCAAAGCGGGTCTCGATCTCACCGTCGATCAGATGCAGTCGCACTTTCTGGCCGGCGGAAACGTCGAGAACGTGACGCTGGCCATGATCGCAGCGCAACGTGCTCAGATTCCCTTGGAATGGCAGCGCGCGGCGGCAATCGACTTGGCCGGACGCAACGTGCTCGAGGCCCTGCAAACCTCGGTGACCCCACGAGTCATCGAGACGCCGACCTTTCAGGGCGTCGCCCAGAACGGAATCCAGCTCAACGTCAAAGCGCGAATCACGGTGCGCAGCAACCTAGACCGGTACGTCGGCGGCGCAGGCGAGCCGACGATCATCGCGCGCGTCGGCGAGGGAGTGGTCTCGGCAGTCGGCGCGGCCGTCGATCACAAGGAAGTCCTCGAGTACCCCGATCGGATAAGTAAGGCCGTCCTTGCCAAGGGGCTCGACGCCGGCACCGCATTCGAGATCGTTTCCATCGACATCGCCGACGTAGATGTCGGCAAGAATATCGGTGCCGAGCTGCAGACCAGTCAAGCCGAGGCCGATCGCCGGATCGCGCAAGCCAAAGCGGCAGAGCGGCAATATGCGGCACAGGCAGCCGAGCAGGAACAGAAGGCCGAGACGCAAGCGATGCGTGCAAAGGTCGTTGAAGCCGAGGCTACGATTCCCCAGGCGATCGCCCAAGCGTTTCGCAGCGGCAATCTCGGCGTGATGGATTACTATCGACTCAAGAACGTTCAGGCGGATACCGAGATGCGCTCCTCGATCGGTGCCTCGACCGAAGCTGCGACCGACTCGCAGCAACAGCCTCCGCCGCTCACGGGTCCGGCTAAGTAGGCCGCCCCGATGCGCGACGTCGGGATCCTCGTCTGGGTGGGCTTCTTGGTGATCGGTGTGATCGGCAGCATGGTCTCCAGCGCGCGCCGTCAGGCTGCGGCCGGGGCACCGGGCCGGGGGCCGCACGTACCGCCGGCGACCGCGGCCGCAGCCCAACAGCGGCTCGTCCAGGCGCTGCAGGCTCGCGCGCAGGTTCAAGCACCGGCCCCCACGTCGTCTCCGCGGCCTCCGCAGCCGCGTCCGGCTCCGCCACGCCCGGCATCTGCCCCGCGCAGCGAGGCTGCGGCCGCGCCTCCGGTGCGCCGGGTTAGGCAGCGCTCATTCTTCGGGAGCGGGCCCGAGCTGGTCCGGGCGGTCATCGCCGCGGAAGTGCTCGGAAAGCCCCGGGGCTTAAATGACGAATACCGGTAGGGTTGACCGCGCAACGATCCATTGATCTGCAGAAGCTCTCCGACCGCGTCCGCCTCTTTGGAGAGTACGATCGCAATCTTTCCGCCATTGAAGCGACGCTCGGCGTCGCGGTCCATGCCGACGGCGACCGGTTGCTGCTTGCGGGCGACGACGCCGCGGTAACGCGCGCCGAAAACGTCGTGCGGCGCGTGCTCGATGCGGCCGTCGGAGGCGCTCACATTACGCCGGACGACGTCGCATTGGCGCTCTCGGACTCAGCGACGCACCATGCAGCCGTCGCGCTTCCGACCACGCTGTTGCGAACCGAACGCGGGCGCGAGGTGCGACCGCGGACCGCCGGGCAGCGCCAGTTCGTGCGCGCAATCGAGGAATCGACGCTTACCATTGGGATCGGTCCGGCCGGCACCGGAAAGACGTACCTGGCCATCGTCATGGCGGTCCGGGCGCTCAAGCGCCGGGAAGCCTCGCGGGTGATTCTCTCGCGGCCCGCGGTCGAAGCCGGCGAACGTCTGGGCTTTCTTCCGGGCGACCTGCGCGAAAAGGTCGATCCGTACATGCGTCCGCTCTTCGACGCGCTGGGCGAGCTGCTCGACGACTCGCTGATCGGCAAATACATGGAGCGCGGCACGCTGGAAGTGGCACCGCTGGCCTACATGCGCGGACGAACGCTCTCGGACGCGTTCGTGATCCTCGACGAGGCGCAGAACGCGACCGACGACCAGCTTAAGATGTTTCTTACGCGCCTGGGCAGCGGCTCGAAGATGGTCGTAACCGGAGACGTTACGCAAATCGATCTTCCGGCGGGGCAGCGTAGCGGTCTTCGAACGGCTGCGGCTCGGCTGCGCGACATCGAAGACGTCAGCGTTGTGGAGCTCGGCGACCTCGACATCGTTCGCCATCCGCTTGTGGCGCGAATCGTGCGCGCATATGCAAGTGATCCACTACCGAAATGACGTGCGCCGCAGCGGCGTGGACGGGCGCGCGCTGGTCTCCACCGCCAAGCGTTTGCTTTGCGCGATGGAAGAGTCCGGCGCGCTTTCGCTGACGTTGATCGGCGACGAAGCGATACGCGCGCTCAACCGCGATTATCGAGGGAAGGATACGCCGACGGACGTTCTGAGCTTTCCGATGGACGGGCCGGGGACGTCCGCGGCCGGCGAGCGCCTTTTGGGGGACGTCGTGATCTCGGTCGATACGGCGCGGCGTCAGGCGGCGGAGTACGACGCCTCCCTTCAGCGTGAGATTTATCGATTGCTGATTCACGGGTTGCTGCACCTCATGGGCCACGATCACGAGCTCGCCGGGCAACGGCGCGCGATGGAACGTGAGGAGCGGCGGCTGGCCGATGCGATCGCACTACCGTGGCCGTACGCCTCCAAGACGTAATGCATCAGCCTTCCGACGAGCGAGGAAAACGCGAACCGCACTATCTTCCCGTCGATCGCAGCCGGTTTCTTCGTTCGTTTCATCATGCGTTCGAAGGAATAATCTATGCGACGCGCACGCAGCCGAACATGCGCGTGCACTTTCTCATTGCGGCTCTCGTGCTCGTTACGACGCTCGTCTTGCGCTTGGATCGCGTCTACGTCATTGCCACAGTGGGGTTGGTCGCGCTCGTGCTCAGCATGGAGCTGATGAACACGGCGATCGAATCGATCGTCGACTTGCTGACCGTCGCGCATCACCCGCTGGCCAAGAACGCCAAAGACGCGGCCGCGGGCGCGGTGCTCGTCGCCGCAATCGGCGCGGTGCTGGCTGCATATTTGATCCTCTATCAGGGCCTTATGAGCGGCGAGGCGCGCGTCTTTGCCGCCGTGAAGGCCGTGCCCGCCAACGTAGCCCTGATCGTTCTGGCGGTCGTAGCGATCGCGACGATTTTCGCCAAGGCCTGGGTTGGTCGCGGCTCGGCTCTCCAAGGGGGAGCCGTATCGGGACATGCGGCGTTGGCATTTGCCGCGGCAACGATGCTCTCGTTTTTTTACCAGAAACCGCTCGCCGCTATCCTGGCCTATTTCGTCGCGTTCTTAGTCGCCCAGAGTCGCGTAGAGGCGCAGATCCACCGCCCCTTCGAGGTCTTCTGGGGAGCCGTACTCGGCACGCTCGTCGCCTTGGCGATCTACGTGCTGGTGCGGCCTCACGTTGTGTTATAATGGCGCCGACTTGAACACGGACCCCGGTCGAAGTACCCCCGAAGGCCTGCCGTACGAGCTCATCGCGCTGGTCGTACTCGTCCTCCTCGCGGCCTTCTTTGCGGCTTCGGAGGCGGCCCTGGTCTCGATCTCGCGGCTGCGTGCCCGAGCGATCGCCGACCGGCGCGTGCGCGGTTCGAGCAACCTCCAGGACCTCGTCGAGGATAAGAACCGCTTTTTGACGTCGGTGCTCGTCGGCAACACGATCGTGCTGCTGGCCGCCGATTCGCTTGCAACTTACATCGCGATCTCGCTCGGGCTTCCGTCGGCGGCAGTTCTTTCGACCCTCGTAATGACGATCGTCTTTCTGCTCGTCGGAGAGATTATCCCGAAGACGATCGTGACCGGCGATTCTGAGCGTTGGGCGCTTCGACTCGCGCCTCCGATGCGGTACGCCTCATACGTGCTCGCGCCGATCGCGCGGACGTTTCAGGGCGCGACCGACCTGATTCTCAAGGCGCTGCGCATCAAGCACGCGCAGCATATCTACGTCACCGAAGAAGATATCCGGCTGCTGGTCAATGTAGGCGCGGAACAGCGCGTGATCGAAGAGCAGGAACGCCAGCTCATTCACTCGGTGATGGAGTTCGGCGATACGATCGTGCGCGAGGTAATGAAGCCGCGCCCGGAGATGATCGCCGTGTCGATCGACGACTCCCCGCGGCGGGTCCTCGACGTGGTCACGGCCGAGGGCTATTCGAAGCTGCCCGTCTATCAAGAATCGAAAGACGACATCGTCGGCGTGATTCACGACCGCGAGCTTTTGGTTGCGCTCGCAAACGGCTCGCTCGCTCACGCCAGCGTTCGCTCGCTGATGCGTCTGGCGGTGCACGTCCCCGAAACGAAGAAGATCGCGGAGCTCCTGCGAGAGATGCAGCGAGATAAGTTTTCGCTCGCGATCGTCGTGGACGAATACGGCGGCACGGCTGGCCTGGTGACGATGGAAGACCTGTTGGAGGAGATCGTCGGAGAGATTCGCGACGAGCACGACGCCGACGAGCAAGAACCGATCTCGGTCGTCTCGGAGTGTGAAGCGATCGTTGAAGCGGGCACGAACATCGAAGACGTCAATGCGAGGCTCGGAACCGAGCTTCCGACCGAGGATTTCGAGACGATCGGCGGCTACACGGTCGGCCTCTTCGGACGGCTTCCCAACGAAGGGGAAGAGATCGTTGCCGACGACCACACGCGCTTGCGCGTCGATCGAACGCGCGGCCGGCGGATCCTCGCGGTTCGCGTCTACACCAACGGCATTATTACGCAACCGCAACAATCGGAGGATTCTGACGCCGCCGCGCGCCTATAAGACTCGCGGCATCGTTCTTCGCCGGCGCCAGCTCTCCGAAGCCGATCGCATCGTGACGATTTTTACGCGCGAGCGCGGCAAACTCGATGCGGTCGCGAAGGGAGTGCGCCGCATGCGCAGTCATTTAGCGGGGCGGTTGGAGCTTGCCAACGAGTGCGCCTTCTTGATGCACCGCGGCCGGACGCTGGACGTCATCGTCTCCGCCGAGACGCTCTCGGCGCCGTGGCCTATGCTGGTCGAACCGGATCGCTACGCAGTCGTCTCGCTCATGGCCGAAACGATCGACGCATTCTGCGAACCCGAACTCCCGCTTCCCGAGGTGTACGATCTGCTTTCGCGCGGCATCGGGTCGATCGCCGCTTGCGCGGATCCCCGGGCCCTCCTGCCTCGCTTTTCGCTTCGTCTGCTCGACATGCTGGGCCTCGCCCCGCCGCTCGACTGTTGCGTGCATTGCGGTTCCGCGCTTCCCTCTGGGAGCGCGTGGCTCGATGCGGAGGCCGGTGGATTCACCGACGGTGCGTGCCGCGAACGCTGGCGCGACCTAGCAGAGTTGACCGCGGAGGACCTCGTGAATCTGCGCGCCTTGGCCGTGCCGAAAGGAAGCGGCCCGGCCGCCGCACTGCATGCGACGCCCGCAGCGGCCCATGCGGTCGCGGAGCTGGTCGCTCATCATTTGGGCCGGCGCCCCAAGGCAGTCGCGTATCTCGGGGGCCTCGGAGCATGATCATGGCGCTGGATGTCGGCAGCAAGCGCATCGGCATCGCCGTTTCGGACCCGAGCGCGACGTTCGCACTTCCGATCGCCACGATCGACCGGACGAACCGGCGCGAGGACCTTGCGAGACTTAAAGAGCTGGTCGATTCCTACGGCGTCGACGAATTGGTCGTGGGAGATCCATTGACGCTCGCCGGGGATCGAGGGATCGCGGCGCGCGAGATGGATTCGTTCGTCGAGAAGCTTCGCGAGGTGTTCGCAGGTACGATTCACCGCGTGGACGAGCGTCTCACGACCGCCCAAGCGACGAAGAGTCTCATCGCTGCCGACGTCTCGCGACGAAAGCGCCGGACGATCGTCGACCGCATGGCGGCCGCGCTGATTCTCGAGTCGTTTCTCGCGCGGCGCGCGAGCGAGCCTGGCGCGTGAGCTTCTTCGCGCGTTTGGGAACCGCGGTCGCAGCCGTCGTCGTCGCCGCCACCGTTGCGGGCGCGCTCTTTTGGTATGCGGTCGCCGGGGACCGCTCTCATCCGCAAACGTCGGAGCAGCTCGTGATTCAGACGGGTACGACGTTCGACGAAATCGCCCGCCAGCTCGTGGCCGGTGGAGTCATCGGCAACACGCTGACGTTCCGGATTCTCGCGAGATTGCGCGATGAAGATGCGGCGGTGCGGGCGGGGGAATACCGCTTCGGACCCCACGTCACGCAGAGCGAAGTCTTGCATGCTTTAGTAACCGGCGGCGCCCAGGTTGCCGCATGGGTGACGATTCCCGAAGGTTTTACCGCCGAGCAAATCGCGGACCGACTACAGAGCGACGGCTTCGGATCTTCGGCAGCCTTGCGACGCGATTTCGTGCAGGAGACGCTGCTGGTCCACGGCACTCGCACGAAAAGCCTCGAAGGTTTTCTCTTTCCCAGCACCTATTTGATGCCGCTGGCAGCTGCGCCGGAACAGATCGCGGCTCTGCTGACCGCGCAGTTTCTCAAGGAGCTGCCGCGCGACGCCGCATCGCGGGCGCGTGCTCTGCACGTCAGCGTGACGCAAGCCGTAACCGTCGCTTCGCTCGTCGAACGAGAGGCGAAGAGTCAAGGCGACCGTCCGAAGATCGCCGCGGTGATCTACAACCGGCTTCGCCTTGGCATGCCGCTGCAGGTCGACGCGACGATCGAATACGCGCTGCCGCAGCACAAGAGCGTGCTCTCGTTCGCCGATTTACGAATCGACTCGCCCTACAATAGCTACGTCCATGCGGGGCTGCCTCCGACGCCGATCGCCAATCCCGGTCTCGCGTCGCTGGAAGCGGCCCTCCATCCCGCCAAGAGCGAGAACCTCTACTACGTCTACTGCGGCAATGGGCGTCACGTCTTCGCCAAGACTTTGGCGGAACATCAAGCCAACGTCGCACGCTGTTTGCAATAGAAGGGAGTTAGGCTATGCCATCCTCCAACGGAGAAAGCGCGATGCCGCACACTCCGCTCGAGCTCAAAGAGGTGCTCTACATCGAGACGAACGAGGGCGCGTCGCTGCCGTTCGAGGTCGTGGGTATCTTAGAAGACCCGCAGGAAAGCGTTTCGTACGCCGTCCTGGTGCACGAACCCGAAACCGAGGGCGAAGAGCAGTTCATCGTGACCGATCTCGCCGGAAATCTCTTGGAGAACGATGCGCTCGCACAAGAGATTCTCGACGACTTCCTGACCTACGTCGACGAAGGGGACGAAGGTACGGCCGACGAGGAGGGGAGCTAATTCGCGTACTATTCCTTTCCGCCAACGTCGGCGTCGGCCACGTCTCGGCGGCAAATGCGGTCGCCGACGAGCTACGGCGCAGCGACCCGACGGCAAAGACGCGAGTCGTGGATTCATACAAGTATGCCGCGCTGGTCGTCTCGCGCGTCGTCTCCGACGGCTATTTGCGGATGGTCAAGACCATTCCCCAGATGTACCGATACATCTACGATCGTGCCGAGCGAGCCACCGAGGTCGGGAGATTTCGGGCCTGGGCGCACCAGTTTACGGCCGATAATTTGCGACCGCTGATCCTGCGCGAACGTCCCGACGCCGTCGTCTGCACGCATGCCTTTCCGTGCGGAGCCATGGCCGAATACAAACGCCGCTTTAGCGACGCACCGCCCGTCGTCGCCATCGTGACGGACTTTGCGGTGCACGGATTCTGGATTCATCGCAACATCGATCGGTACGTCGTTGCGACCGAGGCAATGCGCGACTCGTTGCTCTCGCGCCACGTACGGACGGAAGCAATCGCCGTGAGCGGAATCCCGGTGCGCCCCGAGTTCGCGCGATCGCAGGAGCCGCGCGATGCACTGCGGGAGCGGCTCGATCTTCCGCGCGATCGTTACGTAGCGCTGCTGATGGGAGGAGGCCTCGGGATCGCTCCGCTCGAGGGTATGCTCTGCGCGCTCGATTCGGTTCGCGCACCTCTTGCGGCGGTCGTCGTCGCGGGGAAAAACGCGCGAATCGGGCGCCGTCTTGCCGATGCAGCCGAAAGCGTCCGCCTCCCCGTGCGAGTACTGCGCTTCGTGGATAACGTTTACGACTACATGCACGCCGCGGACGTGCTCGTGACGAAGCCCGGCGGCCTTAGCACGGCGGAAGCGCTCGTGGCCCAAGTTCCCCTGGTTCTCTGCAAGCCCTTACCCGGTCAAGAGGAACGGAACGCTCGCGTGCTCGTTGAAGCCGGAGCTGCCGCGCGCACCTCGCAAACGAGCGAGCTGCCGGCGATGCTCGACGCCATTTTCGGGGATAAGGACCGACGAGAGAAGATGATTGCAGCAGCGAGGCGCCTGGCGCGGCCGAACGCCGCAAGCGAAGCGGCGTCGATTATCACGCGATTGGTGCAGACGGATAAGGAGGTTGTAGCGTGAGGCTCCCCTCGTCGCGGGCCTACGGCGGATGGCTGGCGCTGGCGCGATTCCTAACCGGGGCGATCTGGCTCGACCACGGCGTTCCCAAGTTTCTCAACAGCGCGCAGTTCATGCCGCCTGCGGGTGCTTTCGCGACGTACCTGCAGAGTGGGATCGCGAAAACGACGGGGCCGTATCACGACTTTCTCGTCAACACGGTTGCGCCGAACGCAGCGCTCTTCGCCGAGCTCGTGCGCTTCGGAGAAGTTTGCGTCGGCATCTCGCTGCTGCTCGGCTTGTTCTCGCGCATCGGGGGGTTCGTTGGAATTCTTTTGCCTCTCAACTATCTCGCCGCTCGAGGGGCGCTCGGGACGTTCAACGGGTGGTCCTCGATCGACGGTTGTTTGATGCTCTTGTCGGCGCTAAGCTTCGTGCTTCCCACCGGACGCGTTGCGGGCCTCGATGCGCTGATGTTGCGCCCATCGGTGCGTCGCACGACGGTCGTTGCGGAGATTGTCCCCGAACGGCCGATGGATGGCCCAACCGCGCCTCCGTAGGAAGGTCCCGCCGCGCCGAATCGTTAAGCGGCCGATAGAGGGGAGGATTTGTGAAACGATTAGCTTTGCTGATGGCGCTTGTCGCATGTAGCGGACCAACCGGGCTGAACACTAGCCCGGTATCGCGCACGTCTGCCCTTCAGCTAAGTACTAGTGGCGGCAGCACTCCTATTCAACACGTCGTTATTATAATACAGGAAAATCGTTCTGTAGATAACTTATTTCAGTTCCTACCGGGCGCCAACACGCAGAGTTGGGGATATAACGCCAAAAACGAGAAGGTTTACCTGCGACCCGTGAGCATGATCGCGCCATTCGATCTGAATCACGAGCACCAAGATTTCTTGACGCAGTATGCTAAGGGCGCCATGAATGGATGGAACCTCGTTGGGTGTGCTGGAAAATGCCAACACGCGACACCGTTTGGATACGTTCCGCAAAAGGAAGTTCAGCCGTACTATACCATGGCGGAGCAATACGCGTTTGCCGACAATATGTTCCAAACTAACGAAGGCCCGACGTTTCCGGCGCACCAGTATCTGGTGAGCGGCACCTCTACGATAAGCCAGGGCAGTCAGTTCGTGGTGGACAACAATCCCGGCAACCTCAGCCTCTCGAAGAACGGCGGGTGCCAATCGGCACCGAGCAGCACCGTCGAGTCGATCGATATCACCACCGGTGCTCCGGGACCAACCGTCTATCCGTGCTTTAAGCGTCAAACGTTGATGGACCTCATCATGGCGTCACCGCCAATTACGTGGAGATATTATCAGGAGATTAGGGGTCCCGGCTTAAAACACGCTCCCGATGCTATCGAGCAAATCTTCGAGAACAAGCATTACGGCGAGTACGTAAAGTGGCCTAGCTCCAGAATTCTGACGACCATTAAATCCGGTCTACTGCCGAGCGTCGCCTGGGTCACCCCGGCTAAATCGGATTCCGACCATCCCGAAGACAATAACGGTACGGGGCCCGCCTGGGTTGCCAGCATCGTTAACGCGATCGGAGAATCGAAGTATTGGGACAACACGGCGATCTTTATTTTGTGGGACGATTGGGGCGGTTGGTTTGACCATGTGAAGCCGCAGATATACAATGCCAACGAGCTGGGATTCAGAGTTCCTCTCATTGTTATTTCGGCGTATACGCCAAAAGGGTATATCTCAACGAAACAACACGAGTTTGGAAGTATCCTGAAATATACCGAGCAAACCTTTGGGCTTGGGTCATTAGGAACTACCGATCGGCGCGCTGACAATTTGTCAGACTGTTTCGATTACCAGACGACGCCGAGACGGTTCGTTCCCATCGGGTCGTCTAAGACGGCATCGTATTTTATACATTTAAAACCTGAAACCACTCCGCTGCGAGACTGACAGGGCGGAAGGCAGTGAAAAACTACATGAACTTTTTGAATGCGCGCGTTGTGAAGCGCTCTTTCGGCGCCGCCGGTGTCGCGGCTTTGTTAGCCGCCTGTTCGGGTGGTGCATCCCTCTCGCCCACGACCAACGCTTCCGCCGGATTCGGGAGCGCTCCGGTGGGAGCCGACGCGCACGCGCGCGCCAACTTGCTGGCCGCCAACAGTCCCTCGTTGTCGCCCGGAACGCATGGTGCTGGAGGCAGAGGCTGGCTGTCGCCAGCGGCAAAAGCCGGTTCGCACGTGATCTATTCCGGCAGCTACAACGAAAGTACGATCACCATCTATCCGTCGAAGGGCACCAATCCGCCGCCGATCGGAACGATCTCGACCGGGCTGACGAATCCCGAGCGGCTGTTCGTGGACGGGAATCTCAGCCTGTACACTACCGATGAGGGTTCACCCACTTCGATCGTCGTCTACAAGCGCGGCAAGACCTCGCCCAGCTTAACCATTACCAACGGCGTCAACTACCCGACGGGCATTACCGTCGGTGCCGACGGCACCGTCTACTGCGCGAACACCGGTAACGAAACCGTGACGGAGTATCCGAAGGGCAAGACGGCGCCGTCGCTGACCGTGTCGCTGAGCAATGAAATGCCCGAGAACCTCGCGGTCGACAACTCCAACAACCTCTACATTCAATACGATGGCGGTACGCTGGGGAGCGGCGTGATCGAAGTTCCGTCGGGGAAGACCAGCGGTACGGATCTGAATTTGGTCATCGGCTCGGCCAGCGCCCTCTCGGTGGATAAGGCGGGCAACATCGTAATCATCGACCAAGCCGACTCGTCGCTCGACGTGTTCCCGCCCGGCCAAACCAGCCCGTCGAAGACGATCGCGCTCGGCGGTTCACCGTTTGAAATGTCGATGAACAAGGCCGAGAAGCAAGTCTACGTCAGCAACGACGTCGGCACTCCGTTTGAAATCCAAGTCGTCGATTACCCAAGTCTCAAGAAGGTCAACGCGAAAATCGATCCGACGCTGGGCGACTGGCCGCTCGCCGTCGCGCCCGACAACGTGCTCTAGCCGCCGAATCACCTGCCGGGTGCCCGTGCGCGAAGGTGCATGGGCCGCCGTGACCAAAAACGGGCTCTTTGGCTTGGAGAGATGGCCGAGCGGCTGAAGGCGGCGGTTTGCTAAACCGTTATACGATGTAAAGTCGTATCGAGGGTTCGAATCCCTCTCTCTCCGAAGTCCGCCGAGATATGCGGTCGTAGCTCAATTGGATAGAGCAACAGGCTACGAACTTGTAGGTTGGGGGTTCGAGTCCCTCCGACCGCGATTTCAACGAGACAGCCGCAGCAAGGTGCAGCGGCTGCTTTCGTATTTTGGCAACGCCTCCGGAGTCAGTCGCGTAAATATGAGAGCGCGGTCACAAGCAGCATGATGAAAGCCACGGCGACAAATACTGCTTTTGCCGGCAAGAACGTGTGCGCGAGCGGACCGAGTTGCGAGGCGCGCAAGAAATAGATCGCCCCGGCGACGCAGACGCCCAGGAGCTGCCCGGTCGTTCTCGCGGTCGCGAGAACGCCTGCCGCAATGCCGCGCCGATTCGCGGGAGCACTGCCCATGATCGTGCTGTTGTTCGGCTGAGTGAAAACCGCCGTACCTGCTCCGGTGACGAGCAGCGCAAGGATCAGAAACCTTAAATCCGGATAGGCGGGCTGCGTCGCGAGAAGCAGCGACCCGGCGAGAAAGCAGCTCGCGCCGGCCGTCGACACGTAGCGCGCGGGCACGCGGTCGGAAAGTGCCCCCGCTACGGGCGCCAGAAAAAGATTGAGTGCCGAGATCGGTAAGATCAAGAGGCCCGCTTCGAGCGCCGTGCGGCCCATGCCGACTTGCGCGGAGAGCGGAATCGTAAAGATGACGCAGTAAAGCGCGCAGAAGTACAGGGTGCCGGCAAGCACGGAGAACGCAAACGTGCGATTCTTGAACAACGCAAGATCGAGAACGGGAGCCTTAGCCCGCCGTTCCACGTTCAGGAAAGCCGCAACGCCCACGGCTCCATAAAATAGTGCTCCGATCGTAGCTACGGAGCCCCAGCCCCAAACGTGCGCGCGAGAGAGCCCGAGCGCTATCGCGAAAAGCGCCGTGAATGCGAGCAGCGTACCCGGAATATCGAAGCCCTCGTTACCGCGACGTTCGCGCCTCAATACGAATGTCGCAACGCCGAGCGCGACGATCGAAATGGGAACGTTGATGATAAAAATCCAGTGCCAGCTCCACCAAGTGACGATGAGGCCGCCCAGAATCGGCCCGCTCGAAAGGCCGAGCGCAACCGCACCGCCGTTGAGCCCGATGGCGCGCCCGCGCTCACGAGCGGGAAATACTTCGGTGATAATCGCCGGACTTGACGACATAAGCATCGAGGCGCCGAAGCCCTGGACCGCTCGGGCTGCGACGAGTACGAAGAACGAAGGCGCAAGCGCGCAAGCCAGCGATGAGAGGCCGAAAACGATAAAGCCGAGCGTGTATACGCGCTTTTGCCCCCACACGTCCCCGAGGCGTCCGAAAAGCACGAGCGTGGACGACGTCGTCAGCATATAAGCGATCAAAACCCATTCGGTGTCGTCGAGCGCGGTGTGGAAACCGCGACCAATTGCTGGGAGCGCAACGTTGGCGATGCTGGAATCCAGCGGTGCCATGACCGCTCCCAGCATGACCGCCGCCAGCGCGTACCACTTGTACCTCGGGCTTGCGCGGAGAGTCGTTCGTTGCATGGCCACAGGCGGCGAGAGATATACCTGAAAGAGATGAGCCCCTGGTGCGCCAAGAAAGTAACTGCCAAGCGGCCGCCGAACCGCCTACAGTGGTAATCTTACCGCTGCTTGTATTTTAAAGGGAGATCGGAACCTGTTGTCCGCCCGTGGTGGTCCTGGTATACTGCGGTCGCGAAACCGCGTGGCGCGGGCGGATTGGGCTCGGTAGCTCAGTGGTAGAGCAGGGGACTCATAAGCCCTTGGTCGTAGGTTCAAGTCCTACCCGAGCCAGAACGACAGGAGTCCGGCCGCTCCAGCGGAGACGGCCGGCTTCATTCTGAGGTATAAAGTCATGTCTACGATCCCATGCGATTTCTGTCCTCATCCAGTCGATCGGGCACAGATGGAAGAAATCGAAATCTCGCACTACGTGCCGGATAGCTCCGGCGAAGATCTCGCATACGCGAGAACATATTTCTTTGGACATCCCGACTGCGTGCGGAAGTTCTACCGCACGCTCATCGACCATAAGCTGGACCTGTTCAAGCACATCCCGAGCGCCGGCGTTCCGCCGGATGCGGCTCGTTGACGTTGGAACCGTGCGCCCGTAGCGTAGCTGGATAACGCACAGCCCTCCGAAGGCTGGGATCGGGGGTTCGAATCCCTCCGGGCGCGCATTGATGCATGACTGAGGACGAAGTCTATCTGCGCCGAGCGCTCGAGCTTGCCGAACAGGCGGCTCGCGCCGGCGACGTGCCAATCGGCGCGGTGCTCGTCAGCGGCGATGTGGTACTGGAAGCCAAGAACGAAAAGGAGTCCCGGCGTGACGCCACCGCGCATGCCGAGATGCTGCTCCTACGCGAGGCAGCCCAGCGGTTTGGCGCTTGGCGTTTGGGAGACGCGACGCTCTACGTAACCAAAGAACCGTGCCTCATGTGTGCCGGCGCCATGATTGCGGCCCGAATCAAACGGCTCGTCTACGGCGCGCGCGACCCCAAGGGCGGCGCCGACGGGGGCGCGTTCGACGTCCTACGTTCGCCGCTCACGAATCATCGGCTGGAGGTGACTGAGGGAGTGCTGGAAGCCGAAGCCGCTTCGCAACTGCAAGCGTTCTTTCGCATCAAGCGCGCCGACGTGAAGAAGGGTTAGTACCGCGACCGTCCCAACCCTCAGCCTTGGAGAGGTGGTCGAGTGGTTGAAGGCACCCGCCTCGAAAGCGGGCGAACGTTAATAGCGTTCCGTGAGTTCGAATCTCACCCTCTCCGAGTTTCTAGACAGTGATCACCACGTCACCCTTCGACCCTTCGACAGGCTCAGGGTGACAGTGGGAGGCTCAGGGTGACAGTGCGTTGGTGAGTAGCACGTCATCCTTCGACAGGCTCAGGATGACATTTGCTGCTCAGGATGACATTTGCTGCTCAGGATGACAGTTGCGCTCAGGGTGACAGTGCGTTGGTCAGTGGTTATGTCACCCTTCGACAGGCTCAGGGTGACAGTGGGAGGCTGAGGATGACAGTGGGAGGCTCAGGATGACGTTGGGAGGCGGGGCAGATGGACGGTAAAGCGCGAGCCGTTCGGACTCGTATCGAGCGAGATCGTTCCGCCGGCGCGCTCGACCGCGCGTTTAACGATCGCGAGCCCAAGACCCGAGCCAGCGACGTCGCGCTGGGTGCCGCGGTAGAAGCGATCGAAGACGCGCGTTGCGTCGGTTGAGGGAATTCCCGGTCCGCGATCGGCGACCTCGATGACCGCGGTTCCATCGCGTGCGCTCACGGCCACGGCAATCGCGCCTTCGCCGTACTTTACCGCGTTGTCGGCCAAATTCGTTACGACGTACCCAAGCTCGGTCGGATCGATCGCCGCCAAAACTCCGCTTTGCGTCGAGACCTCGAAGTGACGATCCGGATGTGCGTCGGCAATAGGAGAGATCAGATCGGCGACGAGGGTTCCGACATCGATCGGCGCAGCGGGTTGCGGAGTCTGCACGCTCTCCCAACGTTCTAAAAGGATCAGCTTATCGATCAACGCACCCATGATGCGGCTCTGATCGGTCATCGTATCCAAGATGCGATCGCGGTCCGGCGCGCTTTCGATACCACCGCGGCGAAGGATCGCAATGAACCCTTGCACGACCGTCAGCGGCGTGCGCAGCTGATGACCCGCGTCGGCAATGAACTGGCGCATCGACGTGTTCGCGCGGTCGCGCGCCGCAAATGCGCGCTCCATCTGCGCGATGGCACCGTTATACACCATGGCGAGCGAGCCAAGCTCGTGACGTTCGTCGGCGGCGATCGGCTGCGGCGTCAAGTCACCCGAGGCAAAGCGCGCTAGCGCAGAAGTGACGTCGTCGAGGGGCCGCAATGCCTGTCTGGTAAGCGTTCGCGCTACCAACGTGGCGCAGACGATGGCGACTACCAGCGCGATCAGCAGGGGTATCGTAGACGATCCGACGGTGCGCACGAGCGCCGCGTCGTTGCTCTTGACGATCACGTAGACGCTTCCGACGTGCGCGAAGAGCGACTGAAGCCCGAACGCTGTGGCGAGGCCGAGGATAATCCGCGAAAGCGGACCGGAGGCGCGAGGGTCGCCGGAGAGATCTCCGCGCGGCCGCACGGTAACCACCGGTTTGGGGTCGGCTCGGTGAGCGCGGTAGACCGTGACGCGGGTGTTTGCATCTAGAAAGACAATTTCGCTGCCGCTTCCGAGCAGCAGCGATGCCGCAAACGCTCCGCCGGCCCGCGCGTCCGGCAGGGGAGTGCGGATCAGCGAGGTTTGAAGTTGCGCCAGCGTGCCGCTCAGCTCGTTTGACACACTGCGGACATAGGCGCCGAAGGCGAAAAGCGCTCCGGCAAGGATCACGGCGGCGAGCACGATCGAAATCTCAATGGCTGCGAGCGTTTGCATGCGACGTGCCAAGCGCGTTCTCATTGCGCGCCGGACCTCAGCGAATAGCCGACGCCGCGAAGCGTGTGGATGAGCTTTATTGGCTCGCCGCTATCGACCTTGGCCCGCAAAAATGAGACGTAGGTCTCGACGGTATTGGGGATGACGTCGCGATCGACACCCCACACCAGATCGAGCAGCTCCGAGCGGGTCAGCACCTCTTCGGCACGTTGGGCGAGAACGTGCAGCAAATCGAACTCGCGCGCGGATAGCTCGATTCGCCGATTGCCGCGGTAGACGGCGCGGCTCGGCGTGTCGATGCTGAGATCGGCATATGTTAGCGTCTCGCGGAGCTCCATCGCCGGGCGGCGCAGGAGCGTGCGAAGGCGCGCGACGAGCTCTTCAAAATCGAACGGCTTGCCCACGTAATCATCGGCGCCCGCCGAAAGGCCGGCAACTCTTTCGGCAACCTCGGTGCGAGCCGTCAGCATCACGACGGGCGCCGTGGTCAAACGGCGGATCTCAGGCAACAGCGTGAAGCCGTCGCCACCGGGCAGCATAACGTCGAGCACGATCACATCGGGCGGCCAGGAACCCAAGAGCGCCAGAGCCGCCGAGCCTTCGGTTACGCTACGCACGGCGAAGCCCGCGCGGGCGAGGCCATACTCGAGAAGCTCTCGCAGGCCGCGCTCGTCGTCGATCACCAGCACCCGCGGCCCTTGGGCTGCTACGTCCATTCTCAGACTCACTCCAGGACTGCGGACCGGCGCTTTCGGTAAAATCTTCAAAGTTCATGAAACGAAGCGACGGCCTCTCTTTACTGTTCCTCGTTCCGGCGTTGTTCTTCCTAGCCGCAACCGGCTGCGGGGGGCGGCCCGCCGCGCAGGCTACGCCGCCCCCCTACGTGCAAACGACGGTTTCGTCCTATGGCAACGTGGAACCAGACCGGCGGTTGGCCGGGATCGTCGCCCCTTACCAAAACGTTGCCGTCCAAAGCAATCTCTCGGAACCCACGGACGCCGTTTACGTGCGCGAAGGCGACTCCGTGCACGCCGGAGAGGTCCTGGCGCTGCTGGACACCGCCGATCTGCAGGCGCAGCTGCAATCCGACCTTGCGACGGCAAATAGCAATCATGCCAATACGGTCCATACCGTCTATCAGGGTTCGCTCTCGATCGCACAAGGCGTCGATACGGTGCGCAGCGACGAAGCCGCCGTGCAACAAGCGCAAAAGACGCTTGCCAACGATGCGATGAACTTGACGCGCGATCGAAATCTTCTCGCGCAGGGCTACGTGTCGCAGCAGTCCGTCGATGCGCAAGCAACGCTGGTACAAAACGACCAACAAGCGCTCAATACGGCGAACTCAAACCTTGCGGCAGCTCGGTCGAACGTTGCGGCGAATGGATCGCTCTCGGGTCAGGGGTTGCAGGCGTCGGCCGTGCAGCAATCGGCAGCCCAAGAGAAAGTCGCCCTCGCGCAGGCCGATCAAGTGCGGGTTGGGATCGCCAAGGCGTCGATCGTCTCGCCGATCGACGGCGTCGTCGTCAATCGCAACCTCAATCCCGGTGAGTATCCTGGCTCGCGTGAGATCTTTACACTGCAGCAAGTCAACCCGATCTATGCGGTCCTCCACGCGTCGAGCGAAGAGGTCGCGCGCATAGAAAACGGCGCTCCGGCAACCGTAACTGCCGCCGATCTCAACGGCAACGACCGCTTTAGTGGTCACGTCGTCGGAGTTCTCAACGAGATCAATCCAGGCTCGACGGACTTTGAAGTCAAGGTCTTGCTCGCCAATCCAGGGCAACGGCTGCGTCCCGGTATGGTCGTGCAGGGAATGATTGCGACGTTGCCCGTCGCGGGCGTACGCGTGCCGGTCACCGCCTTTACCGACGATAATCACGACGCACTCATTACGGTGCAGAGCGACGACACGGTCAAGACGGTTCCGGTCACCGAGATCGGAAGCGATGGAACGACGTCGGTCGTCAGCGGCCTGCGTCCCGGCGTCCGCATCGTGAGCAACGGCCAGGCCAGCATCGGCGACGGCGAAAAGGTTTCGTACCGGCCGTGAAGTTCAGCCTCACCCGGCTCTTCATCGAGCGGCCGACGCTCGTTTTTGTCATCGTTGCCTTGATGATGTTCGCTGGCATTCTATCGACGGCAACGATCGTCAAAGAGCTCTATCCCGACGTTAGTCAGCCAACCGTCACGATTCAAGTTCAGTACAGCGGAGCCTCGGTCACGGAGATGCGCGACAACATCGTGCAGCCGATCGAGCAAAACCTCGCGGGTACCGCCGATCTGCAAACGTTCAACTCGGTCGTCGAACAAGGGCAAGCGTCGATCACCGCCATCTTTGACATCACCTCCGATTCCGCGACCGATCTCGCGTTAACGAACAAAGCGATTCAGGCGGCCGAGAAGTACCTGCCGACGAATCTCACGCCGCCGACGGTGAACCTCTACGATCCGACGCAATCGGTCGTCGTGACGCTGGCGATCTACTCGCAGAAGCTCTCGCTGTCGCGTTTGGCGCTCTACGCCGTCAACGTCATCGCGCCGCAACTCGAACAAGTTCCCGGCATCTCGTTCGCCAACGTCGGCGGCCTCGTAACCCCGGCGTATGAAGTCGTCGTGGATCCCGCGCGGCTTGCCGCGGCGAACTTGACGCTAAACGACATTATAAACACGCTGCAATTGGATAACCAGCGGGTGCCCGGCGGATTTGCATACGAGCCGAATCGTCAGACGACCATCGACATCCGCGGGGACATTCAAAACCTCGACAGCGTTCGCAACCTGGCGATCATTCCGGCGGCCGGCGCGAGCAGCTCGAGCGCGGCGAACTCGACCGGCGCCCAGGTCGAAAGTTACGGGGGCGGCACGTCGGCACTGCCGGGCGTCGTGGACCCATGGACTGCGACCAACTCGGTCGTGCGCGTCGGCGATATCGCGACCGTGTCCGAAGGCTACGAGCCGCGTCTCCAGTACGCCCACATCAGCGGCAAGCCCGGGCTCTTTTTGCAGGTACAGAAGTCGGCGACCGGGAGCGAGGTCGACGCCTCCAACAACGTGCTGCGCGCTCTCCCGGCCGTCGAGCGTCAGTTTCCCGAGATCAAGTTTCGGGTCATCAACGTCCAATCGAAGTTTACCGAGCAGCAGATCGACATCGTTACGCGGACGCTAATGCTGGCGATCCTGCTGACCGGCATCGCGATGATTTTCTTTCTGCGGTCGTGGCGCAGCGCGATCGTCGTCTGCGTCTCGATTCCGACCTCCTTGGCGATCGCGATTACGGTCATGAAGGCGATGCACCTCACGATCGATACGATCTCGCTCCTGGGAATGTCGCTCGTGATCGGGATTCTCGTCGACGACTCGACCGTCGTGCTCGAGAACATCGAGCGGCATTTTACCGAGCTCAAACAGCCTCCGAAAGAGGCTGCCGTCCATGGCCGCGAGGAGATCGGGGCCGCGGCGGTCGTGATTACGCTGGTCGACGTCGTCGTCTTCCTGCCGATTGCGTTCATTCAAGGACAGGTCGGCCGGCAGATCGCGGAGTTTGCGATCGTGGTCGTGATCTCGACCCTGACCTCACTCTTCGTTTCGTTCACGATCACGCCGACGCTCGCGGGCCTCTGGGCGCTACGGTCGCACTGGAAACCGTGGCGCGTCGTCGATTGGTTCGGGAATAAGTTCGACGACCTTCGGGCCTGGTATACGCAGCGCGCGTTGCCCTGGAGCCTGGACCACGGCCGGTTGGTCGCGCTGTTCTGCGCGGGCACGTTTGCTCTCGCGATCGCGATGGTGGGCTTGGGCGCGGTCGGTGAAGAGTTCATTCCACCGGTCGATCGCGGTGAGATATTCATTCAGTTGATGTATCCGATCGGAACGCCGATCCAGACCGTCGAGAAAGGCACGTTCGGTTTGGAGCAAAAAATCCTCAGTACCTCCGACACGTTTGCGAATACCGCCGTCGCTGGAGCGTACGCGGCGCCCTTTGGGGGCTTCGTGTCGCAGAACAACGTGGGCCAGGTGCACATCTGGCTCAAAGACGGTCGCAAGCACTCGACCAACTACTGGTTAGGACAATTCCGGGCGATCGTGAAGAAGAATCTCCCACCCGACGTGCAGGCCGTCGTGGTTCCGTCGACGTCGACGACCGGCGGAAACGCACAGCCGATCGACTTTCTCGTTACCGACGTAACGGGAGGCGATCCAACCCCCTACGCTCAGAAGGTTCTGGCGCTGCTCGAGAAAGTGCCGGGCGCAACGAGCGCCAACAGCACGGGTACGCAGCTTGCGCCGGAGATCTCGATTCAATTCGACCGCAACAAAGCGCAAGCGCTGGGTGTGGATCTCGGACAGGCTGCGCAGGCTGCGGGAGCCGCGTTCGGCGGTAACGTGGCGACGCAGTTCGAGACGACCGCCGGTTTGGAACAGGTCCAGGTCATCTACCCGCAGTCGTATCAAACGAGCATCGACATTTTAAAATCGGTTGCGATTCGTTCGTCGAGCGGCGGAATCGTCTATTTGAGCGACATCGCTCGGTTCGAATCCACGCCGACCGCGCCGCTCATTACTCGCACGGATCGCAACAACGTCATTCACGTCGAAGGAAACTACGCTCCAAACTCCTCGCTGTCAGCCGTCGAAAACGGGTTGCTCAAACGTCTGCCGTCGCTCGATCTGCCGCCGAATATCGTCGTCCGCCCGGCACCGCTGGGACAGCAGGACTTCATGCACCAGACGCTCCTCGGGATGGGGCTGTCGATGATCGTCTCCGTTATCCTCGTCTACCTGCTGATGGTCGCCCTTTATAACAGCTACGTATCGCCGTTCATCATCATCTTTTCGGTGCCGGTAGCCGCGATCGGTGCGATCGGCGCGCTCTTCGTGACGCATCGGACGCTCAATCTCTTTTCGCTCATCGGCACGATTCTGTTGATCGGCATCGCCTCGAAGAACGGTATCCTGCTGGTCGATTACGCCAATACGCTTCGGGATCGCGGCCTCGATAAGCTCTCGGCGATCAAAGAGAGCGCGCATACGCGGTTTCGGCCGATCATCATGACGAGCTTTTCGGTGATGGCCGGAAACCTGCCGTTGGCGCTCGCGCTCGACCCCGGCGCCTCGTCGCGTTCGAGCCTCGGCATCGTCGTCATCGGGGGCGTGCTGAGTTCGCTGGTGCTAACGCTGTTGCTCATTCCCAACGTCTACATGTGGGTCGCCCCGAAGGACCACCCGTCGAAAAACGGCGTTGGGCACCCGTCGAATGAGGAGCTCAAACTCGGGCCGCGAGCGCCGCAGCCCGCGCCGTCGCCATCGTGAACGAGCGCCTTTGGTATTGGTTGTTCGGGCTTGCGCTTAGCGGTGCGCTAACGGCGGCCATCGGACGGACGTTTGTCGAGGAGCGAGGAGCAAAAGTCATTCCGGTTCTCTTTGCGGTGGCGCTGGTGCTGGGGTTGCTCTTCGGGTGGGCGATCGACGGATACGTCGCGTACGCGCGCGCCTCGGCGGAGATGCGTTTATAAGGGGCGTTTAGGTCGGCGCGGGGGATGGCGTCGGCGTTCCCGCGAGCCTCGGATCCGGGGGCTCTGAGGGAAACGCAATATCGCTGAACGTGACGTCGGCAACGACCTTGAACGTCAGAAACGCCGCGTGCTCCGTAGCACTAAAGGAGCCATGCACGATGACCCAATGTCCGTCGATCACCTTGTAATCGAGCGAGAACGCTTCGTCACCTTCGACGGCGCGCATTTCGATATGTGCCGGCAGCTGCGTGGTCGGATCCTCGAGGACTTCGGCCGGATAGAGGCCGTGTTGCACGCGCGGGGTCGGCTCGATGAGCAGATGGAGCGCGGTGTCGGTGGAATTAGGTGCGTAGCTCGCCGCCCAGTAGCTGTTGTAGGGAACGACGACGTTGACGCTGGGGTCGGGGTCGGGTATCGGAAAAACGTATGCCTTTCCACGCTGCAGCGCGATATCGACTCGCTTGAGATTGGCAAAGTAGCCAAAAGTGAAGTTGGAAAAAGGGTCGAAGTACGCGACGATTGGGAACGCCTGACCGGTGCGCTGCTCGCCGTTCGGCAAGTCTTGCATAACGGCAAAGTTGTCCGCGGCGCGCACGGCGATCGACCGATCGATACTTTGCGCCCGGCCGAGCGTGGGCGCAGTCACACGAGTATGCTCCGTGTAGGTCATGTAGGCCGGCGGGTTTGCGTCATAAAACGCGCTCGTGCGGTTGATCAGGAGCGCAAGGGCAAGGTCGGCAGTCATCATCGCGTGCGTAAAGCTTCGGCGGCGGGAAGGCGAGTACCGGTCCGTTAAATGCGTTTGGAATGTCAATAACAGACAAGGAAGAGCAGTTTGGGCGGATCGTCGAGCTGCGGCGGGCCATCCATCGCCGTCCCGAGCTGGGCTTTGAAGAGAACGAAACGGCGGCGCTGGTGGAGCGGGAGCTCGATGCTTTGGGAATCGGGCACCGTCGCATCGCGAAGACGGGCGTTGTCGCGAGAATAGACGGCGGCGTCAGCGGACACGTCGTTGCGTTGCGTGCCGATATGGATGCGTTGCCGATCCTTGAGAAAACCGGCCTGCCGTATGCTTCGGAGATCGACGGCAAGATGCACGCCTGCGGACACGACGCGCATACGGCGATGCTGCTGGGAGCCGCGGCGGAGCTTCAATCGCAGCGAGACGAGCTAGCGGGAAGCGTGGTGCTGATCTTCCAACCAGCGGAGGAAGGTCCGGGCGGTGCGCTACCGATGATCGAAGCCGGCGCGCTCGAGGACCCGGCCGTTGAAGCCATCGCGATGCTGCACGTCGATTCGCGTCTCGACGTAGGAACGATCGGCATCGTCCCCGGACCGGTCAATGCTTCGGCCGACGAGCTGTACGTTGACGTTCGAGGAGTCGGCGGTCACGGTGCGTACCCGCACTCCGCCGTGGACGCGATCCCCGCTGCCGCTGCGGTCGTCCTTGCTTTACAAAACGTCGTCGCACGCGAAATCGATCCGCTTGCAAGCGCAGTCGTGACAATCGGAACGATCTCCGGCGGATATCGTAATAACGTAATTGCCGATGAAGTCAAGATGAGCGGGACGCTGAGGGCGCACGACCCGGCCGTACGCGATGCCCTCGAAGAGCGAGTTCGCCGCATCATTGCCGGAGTGGCCGCTGCATATAACGTCGATGCGCAAGTGCAGGTAGTGCGCGGGTATCCGCCGGTCGTCAACGACGAACCGCTCGCGCAACGCTTTACCGAGTACGTACGCGCGAACAGCTCGCTACGGGTGGAGCGGCCGCAACCGACGATGGGTGGCGAGGATTTCGCCTATTTTGCGCAGCGCGTGCCGGGCCTCTTGATCCGTCTGGGCGTACGCAGCGAGTCGTCTGGGGCCGTGCATCCAGCGCACAGCCCCCTCTTCCGCATCGATGAAGACGCGTTGCCGGTGGGCGTTGCCACGCTGGTTCTCTTTGCGCGATCGTTCGTGGCTGTGGACTCCAGTTCATAAGAATCCACATATAAATGTGCATAAATTCATAAAGGACGGTTAAGGGCGTAGCCGCGAATACTCACGCCACTATGCTCATCGCAGATACTGCGTTTGTGACTGGGCTTCAATCGCACAGTGCCAGTCTCGAACTCGACTGTCCCGCCGAGGACGCCTTTGCACTTCTTTGCGCCGTCGAGAAATGGCCGGTCTGGCTTTCGTTCTTACGGAGCGCGCGGCGTCAGAGCTCGCAATCCGAGCTGAACCTCGGCAGCGAAGTGGTGATTCGTTCGTGCCTGCCCGGCGATGAAGAGCAACTCTTTGAAGTCGACGCGTTTATCGCGAACTACCGGCTCTCGCTGGTCGGCGCGTTTTCGCTGCGGCGGCGTCTCGATTTCCGAATCGAGCGCCGGACCTCGTGTTCGAAGCTGCACGTGCTGCTCGCGTATCCCGCCTATCACGGAAAACTCGGCGGCCTCTTAGATCGCTGGCAGCGGGGGCGGCGCTTCTCGAGCGCGCTCGACGACTCGCTGGTTCACTTCAAGGGGCTGGTCGAGTATAAACGCGACGCGCCGGTCTTGGCGGATTTCTAGAGAGGGAAGCAGCCGAGCTAGCAGTCATTGACCATGAGTGCTAAGATCGGTATACTCTGACCATGCCGCTCTATGACTACGCGTGCACGAAGTGTGGACGGACGTTCGAAGTACGCCGCGGCTTTGATGAGACGCACGAGGAGCCGTGCGCGGTCTGCGGGGCGCCGGTTCGTCGCGTTTTTAATGCCGCTCCGGTGCTTTTTAAAGGCTCGGGTTTTTACGTAACCGACTCTCGCCGAGCAGCGCCCGGCGTCAAGGCTGAAAAGCCTGAAAAAACCGACAAACCGGCCGGCGATGGGAGCGCGCCCGCGGCCGCCGCCCCCGCCGAGAGCGCGCCCGCGAAAGCCGAGCCGAAGAAGGCCTCCGAGCCGGCCGCTTAGGCGGCGCGCAGCCGCTCGAGCGCCCGCGCAAAGCCCGGGAAACTGACGTCCAGGCTTGCGTCACTGTCGACGGTGAGCGGGCCGGCGGCGCACGCGAGAACGGCCGCTGCCATTACGATGCGGTGGTCATCATGGGTCTGCAGAAGCACCCGCCCGGGAATCGGCGTTCCCCCGGCGATGGTGACACTCTTGGGCCCTGCCGTGATGTCGATTCCAACCGTGCCCAGGAGCCGCTCGATCGCGGCGACTCGATCCGACTCCTTCGAACGTAGGGGCTCGATCCCGGCAATCGTCGTCGTGCCCGTCGCAAATGCCGCGGCGATGGCCAAAAGCGGGAGTTCGTCGATGGCTCGCAGGGCGAGCTCGCTGTCGATCGCCGTTGCCCGAAGCGGCCGATACTCCACCGCAATGTCGGCGACGGGCTCGCCGCTCGAGTTGCGAGGATTGCGCAGCTCGATAGCGCCACCCATCTGTGCGAGCGCATCGAGCAGCCCGGTTCGCGTCGGATTTACGCCGGCATCGCGGATGACGACCGAGCTACCAGGCGTGATTGCCGCCGCCGTCACGAAGAAGGCCGCGGAAGAGAAGTCGCCCGCGACCTCAACCGGATTGGCGTGCAGCGGCTCGGCTCCGAGACTTACGGAACGCCGGTCCCATTCGATCTTCGCACCGAGATAGGCAAGGAGCCGTTCGGTGTGGTCACGAGAACCGCGATCGCCGTCCACCCGCACGGGAACTCCCGCGAACAGACCGGCGAAGAGTAGCGCCGATTTTATTTGAGCCGACGGTGAAAGCAGAATAAAGTGCCGCGTCTCGATTTGCGGGGTGCCCTCGAGCTGCGCCGGAAGGCATCCCTCACTCGTCTCGATTCTTGCGCCGAAGGCGCGAAGCTGCGCCGCAACCGGTTCCATCGGGCGGTGCCGCAGCGACTCGTCGCCGTTAAATCGAGCCGCAATGCCGGCTCCGGCGCAGGCTCCCAGGAGCATCCGGACCGTCGACCCGGAGTTCATGCAGTCAAGCGTGCACCGTGGGTCGGCGAGCGACGCCGGGTGCACGACGTATTCGTTGCCGGCGTTCTCGATCCGAACTCCCAGCGCAACGAGCGCGTCGCGCGTGGCCCCGACGTCTCGGCCTGGATTCAGATTGGAGACCACAAGCGGCGCGTCGCAGCGAGCGCCGGCGATAAGCGCCCGATGGGAGATGGATTTGTCCCCGGGAACGCCGACGCTGCCGCGCAGACGGCCCGAATGAAAAGTCACCAAAAGGAGTCCCTCAGCATTTCGTAGCAAGCAGCGCGGAACAATCTAGCTCGATTGCAGGCTGCTTTTTCACACGAAAGGAAGCGATGAATAAACAAGATCTCGTGCGCTCGGCGACGGAACGCCTCGGACTTTCGCGCAAAGATGCCGTTGAGCTCGTCGACGGCCTTTTCGATGACATTCAGGCGGCGGTCGTTTCGGGCGATGCGGTCAAGATTCCCGGTTTTGGGCAGTTCAAAGTAAGAGACCGTGCGGCTCGCATGGCACGAAATCCCGCAACGGGAGCACAAGTAAAAGTCCCCGCGAAACGGGTTTTCAAGTTCCTCCCCGCCAAAGCGCTTAAAGAAGCGGTCATGGCCAAACGTGGATCGCGCGCCGGTACGGCGCGCAAGAAGAGCAAAGCGAAAACCGGAAAGGCCGCGGCCGGCGCAAGAAAGACCACGACCAGAAAGAAGCGGTAAGCAAAGTCTTCCAGCGCCGTTGCTGGTTCTTAGGAGCTATTTTATGTCACGTTTACATCTCGTCGTGTCAGGCCTTGTAACGGCGTCGTTACTCGTTGCTTGCAGCGGAGCCAACTCGACTGCGCCGGTTGCCGGCATTCCGCAGGCGGCCTCGGGTGCCGCGAACTCCAAACTTCCAAAGTTTCTCCGTTTGGAACATACTCCGCCGCGTCCCCCGCCGCATCGGCATCTCATTACCTCCGCGATGCGCCAGCGCGCGAAAGCGGGCGGCTGGGAAGAACTCGCCAACTCCGCTCCGTGGACGAACGGGCCCGGCAGCCAGCTTCTGATGACGGACGGCACGGTCTTAGTTCAAGACAGTTGCTCGCCGAACTGGTTTCGGTTAACCCCCGACAGCACGGGAAACTACCAAGACGGCAAGTGGACGGCGATCGCGGGAATGCCCTCGAACTACGGACCGCTCTACTTTGCATCGGCCGTGCTAGCCGACGGGAAGTTGATCGTGAATGGGGGCGAGTACAATTTCTGCAATGGGGCTGAGACGAATCTGGGAGCGATTTACGATCCAATCGCAAACTCCTGGACCGCCGTCTCCGGTCCTAGCGGATGGTCACAGATCGGCGACGCTCAAAGCGTCGTTCTCACGAACGGCACCTACATGATCGGGAACTGCTGCACGAACGTTCAGGCCCAGCTCGACGAATCGACGATGACGTGGACTCAAGTCGGGACCGGCAAGCAGGATAACAATAGCGAAGAAGGTTGGACGCTGCTGCGTGACGGCGACATCGTGACGGCAGACGTTATCGACGCGCCGAACTCAGAGCTGTTTACTCCAAAGACGGCCGCATGGTCGTCGGCCGGAACCCTTCCGGTGAATCTCACGCAGGCCACCGAGATCGGCCCGCAGACGATGCGGCCGAACGACACCGTTTACGTTGAGGGTGCGAACGGCTTGACCGCGATCTACAACGCCTCCAACGGCACCTGGGCACAAGGCCCGAACCTGCCCACCGTCGCCAGCCAGCAACTCGACGCCGCCGATGCGCCGTCGACGTTGCTGACCGACGGAACGGTCATGGGGGTGGGCAGCCCGGGAGTCTATCAAACGCCGGCGTCGTTTTTCATCTTTAACGGCAAGAAGAACGTCACCATCGCGAATCCGCCGGATGCTCCGAACGATTCGAGCTACAACGTTCGGCTATTGATGCTGCCTACCGGTCAGGTTCTCGAGGACGACGGCTCCGGC
>DATMKR010000031.1:0-2887 GCA_035571115.1 Candidatus Acidiferrum sp.
CGGCGAATGCGAAGCGTGCCGCAAGAAACGGCTGTCGCTTTCCCAGCAAACTCGAAAACCTAAAATCGACGATCGGAACGATTCCTCTACGCCGTCAACTGTACGTGACGTCTCGGGTTCGCTCGGACAGCCGCTCGACCAAGCTGCGCGCGCTTTCGCTCACCCACGGTTTGGTCACGACTTCGGTAGTGTCCACATTCACACCGATGGCGAGGCGCACGCGCAGAGCCAACCCCTCTCGGCGAAGGCCGTCAAGCTGGGAAGGGACGGGACTGAGCCTATGCTGCAATGTTTGACTTTCGGGCCGCACTTTTGTCACTCTGCGCCCGTGGAAAACCCAATTCCTCAAAGTAAAAGCAATTTCCTATCGGTATGATGCCGGAAGGTCGATGAATATGGAGCGCGCAGCACGCATACACCAGTACGGGGCCCCCGAGGTGCTCGCGGTCGAGCCGGTCGAGGTCACCGCCCCGGGGCCGGGAGAGGTCCGCATTCGCCACAAGGCGATCGGTCTCAACTTCGTCGAGGTCTATTTCCGCCGCGGAACGTTTCCAGTGCCGGCGTTCCCGGCGATTCTGGGGAACGAGGCGGCCGGTGTTGTCGAGGCCGTTGGACGCGATGTGCGCGGTGTTGCGGTCGGAGATCGAGTCGCATACGCCGATGGGCCGCTCGGCTCGTACGCCACGGCGCGACTCTATCCGGCCGATCTTGTGGTCCGCATCCCGGACCCGATCAGCGACGCACAGGCTGCGGCTTCGTTTCTACGTGGGGTAACGGCGCGCTCGCTCTTGAAGGAAGTCGTCACGCTTCAGCCTGACGACACCGTGCTCTTTCACGCGGCAGCCGGCGGTGTTGGGCTCTTGTTCGCCCAGTGGGCGCGGGCGCTGGGCATTCGCGTCATCGGTACCGTATCCGATGAGAGCAAGGCAGCGGTAGCGCGTACGGCCGGTTGCTTCGAAGTCATCAACTACAGCAAGGAGAACTTCGTCGAGCGCGTCCACACCATCACCAACGGCGCCGGAGTGGCAGCTGTCTACGACGCAGTCGGCCGCGACACGTTCCTCGATTCGCTGCGGACGTTGCGACCGCGCGGCACCCTGGTAATGTTCGGCAAGGCATCAGGTGATCCGCCGCCGCTCGATCCGTTTTTGCTGGCGCCGAAGTCGCTCTACGTGACCTGGCCGATTCGGCCCGTCTACACAGAGCATCGCGCGCAACTGGAAGCTGCGGCTGCGGACCTGTTCGATGCAATTCAGCGAGGCATCCTCGATGTCGGCCCGAGCCGCACCTACGGGCTCGACGACATCGTCACCGCTCACCACGATCTGGAGGGCCGCAGGATCACCGGTGCCGGCATCATCATTCCGTGAGCGCGGGCGCCTGAGTTAGGCTGTTCCGACATGCTTCACATAGTCGCCGTTCAGAAGGTAGATCGAGTAGGTCGCTAAGATACTCGACTTCAGAATTGAATTGCTGCTCGATTCCGGCTGCGTGCTGGCGAAACGTTTTTGCCGCGTTCTTGAGATCGTCGTCATTCGCAAATTTTATACTCATGGTATACCTCACGCTTACTATGCATGGAAGGCGTCGCGACCGGGCGCGGAGTTCTGGTCGACCGATGTCTGCGTGCCGATTTCCCGCCTGGCCGAATGCATCACCGAGACACAAAAGGACATCGTCGCTTCCTTTCTGCCGCTCTCCAAGTCGAAGACCCGCGGCGTTCGGTGACCGAAGCCGACATCGCTCGGCGGCCGTCGAGCGATACCGCCACGGCAATGACGCGGTCCGTGACGGATCGCACGCGAGCTTGGGATCGATCGAGTGACCGTCGGCCGGTGTTTGCGGTTAGCGAAACCAGTCATTTCGACCGCCGGGTTTGAAGAAGCTAGTGAAGTAAAACCAACCATTGCCCTGGATTTGACTATTCGTAACCGATCGGTTACCGTATTGGTAACCCAATGGTTACAGTTACAAGAAAGCAAAGCGACGCGGTGTTCCGGGCGATTGCCGATCCGACTCGCAGAGAGATCCTGAGGCTGTTGCGTGACGGCCGGCTCACAGTTGGCGAGATCGCAGGGAACTTTAGAACGAGCCGTCCGGCTATCTCGAAGCACCTTCGTCTATTACGCACCGCTGGATTGGTCGTTAGTCACAAAGACGGCACCGCACGTATTTGTGATTTGAATGCCAAACCGCTACGCGCCGTCAGCGCGTGGCTCCTCGGTTACGAAGCGTTCTGGGAAGAGAGCATGCGTAGCCTCAAAAGGTACGTCGAGAAGAACAGCACATCGAAGCGAACATCAAAAGAGGAGAAGTTATGAATCCGATGAATATTCCCGATTCAATTGTCCAGGAAATCACGATCAAGGGGTCAGCGGAACGGATATTCGAGGCGCTGACTGACCCTGGCCAGCGCATAACTTGGTGGGGTGCCGAAGGACGGTTCCAGGTCACTCACATGGAATCTGACCTGCGCTTTGGCGGTAAGTGGATGATGCGCGGCACCGGTTACGGAAAGCCCTTCACGGTGAAGGGAGAATATTGCGAAATCGAGCGGCCCCGATTGCTTGTGTTCACATGGCTTCCCGACTGGCAGGAGGCTGCGACCGAGTCTATGGTTCGCTTTGATCTGGAAGAAAAAGATGGCGTCACGACAGTGCGTTTGACGCACTCCGGCCTGGCGAGTGAGAGTTCGCGCGCGAGCCATAAGGGATGGCCTCAGATACTCACCTGGCTGCAGGCTTACGTCGAGCAGCACGTCTAGAAAGATGCCTTCGATCGGTTTATGGCCGGGATGCAAGTTTGGGTCGCACCGGTGGACCTGAAGAAGTCGCACAGGCCCGCCCTGTTTCTTTCGTCAATCGCGTTCAGCGTTTTGGAGGAACTC
>DATMKR010000032.1:0-16863 GCA_035571115.1 Candidatus Acidiferrum sp.
CGCGTTCGGCAACGGGTACAACTACAACGTTTCGCCGTTTTGGGGACTCAGCGGTGCTGACGTGATCTTCGGCTCGGGCGCAACCGGCCTCTTCGGAGCCACCACGATCGCCGGCGCGGTCAACTTTCAAACCATCAATCCCACGCAGCAGAACCACGTATCGGTTACCGAAGGCGTCGGCAGCAACAACAAAGCGATGACGGGCCTGCTTGGAACCGGATCGCTCGGCAAACTCGGGTATGCGATCGCTTGGGGCAGCCAGGGAACGACGGGAAACTTTCCCGGCGGCTTCATTCAACAGACCGCGCTGCTGCAAACCAGCGTCGTGAACCCCGGCATCGGGACGCCGTTCCGGCCGGCGCCGAAGGCCAGTCCGCCGCCGCCCGACTTGACGAATGCCAACGCCTTCAATGAGGTGAACTACTACCCGGTCAGCGGCGGATACGTTCAGCGCAACTTCGTCGGCAAGCTCGTCTACGATTTCTCTCCGAAGACGACGCTCCAGGTCACGACCTATTCGGCTCAGGACTGGTCCAACTCGACCGGCGAAGGCGACAACGACTACGAGACCTTTCCGTACGTACTCTATGGAGCGCAGCAGACGTTGGCGTCGATCGAGGCGACCAAGAAAGGCCTCAACACGATCCTCGTCAACGGCAAGCCGCAATCGTGCCACGACAGCATCGCGGTGCTGATCGATAATCCGCAGGGCTACACGTGTATGACGCCGGCGCAGTATGCGGTCAACTTTTACGGTCCGTTCGGCGGCAGTATCGATCGCTGGCGCACGCTGGGCGACGTGGACTACGACGCCCGCGCGACGCAGCAGCTCGGCAGCGGGCTGATCACGCTCGAGGGCTTCGACGACAATTACAACTACAACGAGCAGAAGGGCCCGGGAGTGGCGATCGGACCGTACGGTCCGGGCCCCAACTATCTCGACCTCTACGGCAATCGCGGCTATCTGCTCAGCGACGACTTTGCGATGTCGAGGAACGACTTCGGCTTCGGTTATAGCTGGCTGCATCAGGCCAACACCAATGGATCGTTCCCCTACACGCTGGCGAACGGAACGACGTACAACACGTTCGGGACGAACCCGCCCCTCTATCTCGCGACGGCCAGTTACTTCGTCCGCGATACCTGGACGCCCAACGATAAGTTTTCAGCCGTCGGCAGCTTCTGGCTGCAGCGGTCGTTGGATACGTCGTCGACGCACTTCGATCCACGCGTCTCGCTGATCTACCGGCCCTCTAGCTCGGACGTGATTCGCGTGACGGGCGGGCGTTCGTACAGCGAGCCGGACCCGTCGCTGCTCGCATTCGCCCCGCCGGTGTACGGCGCGCCCTCGAGCATCAACTGCCCTCCGGCCACGAGCGGATCGGGAGCACTCGTCTCGATCGCCTCGGTTGCGAATCCGACGTTGCAGCCGGAGACCGCCGGCGACCTGGAGCTCGCCTACGGACATCGCTTCACCCCGACGACGAGCGTTCAAGCCGACGTCTACCAATCGCTCGAGAGCCAAGCGTTGCTCAACGGCAACGTGTCGATCGTCGGCTTCCCCGGGATCACCGTTCCGGAGAAATATATCGACGAGGCGCTCGCGCGATTGAACTCGTGCCCCGGCCTTCATCCGACGATCCATAACCTCGCATTTACGACGACGTACAACGCCGCATCCGCGCGGTATCGCGGCATCGTTCTTTCGGCAAACACGGGCATTACGCGCAATGTTTCGTTCAACGCGTCGTTCGACATTCAATCGGCGGCCTATCTCGGCGTGCCGCAAGACATCTTGATCGCAAACACCCAACTGCTCGACGGCGGCCAGATCTACGGCATCCCGCTACGACAGGGGACCGCCGGCCTCGCCTATCAGGACAATGCAGGCTACGGCGCGCGCATCGATGCGACGTACATTGGGGGCGACAACTCGTGGAATCGCAATCCGTTCTGGTTCGCCAACGCCAGCATCTCCAAGACCAGCGGTCAAGTGAGCGTGAGCCTGGGTGCGTACAACCTCTTCAACAGCGTCGCGCAACAGTACGGATATATCGGCTACGGCGTCTACGTACCGCAAAACTATTACGGGCTGGCTGCGCAGGGCGGCCCGACGAGCGCGATCCAGCAGAGCAGCGAGCAGTACGGACTACCGTTCCGCTCCTACTACCTGTCGGTCAAAATCGGAATCTGAGGAGCCTGTGGGGAGGAGGTGAACCCGTGAAACTTAGTGAGATTCCTCCGGTCGACGAGTTGGTTGACGATGACGAGGACGACGATGATGACGACGACGACGAGAACGATTACGGTGGCGAGACGGTCGTAGCGTCGCCGCGCAGCGCCAAAGCGATCGCATTCGGCTTGGCATCGCAGATATAAGCGGCCGCCGCGCCGTCGCGCGCGGCAGTCGCAGCTGCGAGCAGCTTTGGCCTCATGCTCGAACGACACGCGTTGCTGCGCGCGAAGCTCGCCGCCTCGTCGGGCGTGAGCCGCTCGATTCCCGATGCCGGATTGTCGAGATCGCGCAGCACGCGCCGGACGTTGGTCACGAGCACGAAGGCACGAGCGTGTAATGCCGCGGCGATTGCGGCCGCCGCGAGATCTGCGTTTACGTTGTAGGCGTGATCCTCGCGGCGCGCCAACGCGAGCGGCGCGACGACGGGGAGATATCCCGCGGACAAGAGCGCTTGAATGAGCCGCGTGTCGACCGCGACGATCTCGCCGACAAAGCCGAGGTCCTCGCCGTTGTCGCCGCGAGCGCGCTGCGCGATCAGCGTGCCGGCGTCCTGGCCGCTGATGCCCGCCGCTCGTACCCCGAGTGCCAGGAGCTCACGAACGATGCGCTTGTTGATGCTGCCGCAGAGCACCGCTTCAGTAACCTCGAGCGTCGCCGCATCGGTCACGCGTTGGCCGGCGATCCGTGCCGTGGCGATTCCGCGCCGCGCCAACGCCGCGTCAATCTCGGGCCCCCCGCCGTGGACCAACACGACCGCTTCGCCGGCGTGCCAGAGCGTCGCGAGCTCGGCCAGGAGCGGGTCGGCCGCGCCGCCCCGGAGCTCGCCCATGGCGTTGCCGCCATATTTAACCACCGTCACCTTGAGCTCGGTCGGAGGCATTGCATATTCATGCGTCATATGTATAAATATACATAACGTGTACGCAGTAGCGCCAGCCCCCTCCCCCGCCCTCGCGCTCACGGGGCGCCATTTCTTGAAGGTCGACGATCTTCGCGGGTCCGAGCTGCGCGGGTTGCTCCGCCTCGCTGGCTTCCTAAAAGAGCGTCCCGGGCGCGAACAGAGCACCTTGCTCAACGGGCGCACCGTTGCCCTTCTCTTCGAAAAGCCTAGCCTGAGGACGCGCGTTTCGTTCGAAGTCGCGCTGACGCAACTTGGCGCGAAGCCCCTCTTCGCGCAGGGCTCGGAGTTTGCGATCGGTTCGAGGGAGTCGCCCGAAGACGCTGCGCGCGTGCTCTCCCGTTACGTCGACGCCGTCGTGATCCGCACGCACGATCACGCGGGACTCGAACGTTTTGCGCGCGCCGCCACCGTGCCCGTCATCAACGCGCTCTCCGCCGAGTCGCATCCGTGCCAAGCGATCGCCGACGTACTTACCTTGGGCGAACGCTTCGGCGAGGTGGCCGGTTTGCGCGTTGCCTACGTCGGCGACGGGCGCAACAACGTCGCCGCCTCTCTCGCGCAAGCGGCGGTCATGCTGGGTGCGACGATCTGCTTCGGTTCGCCACCGACGCACCGGCCGTCGGAGACCTTTCTCGCGCAACTCGGCCGCCTTGGAAAGCCGGCCGGCGGCAGCGTTCGCGCCTTTTCCAATCCCGTACGTGCCGTGCGCGGCGTCGACGCCGTCTATACCGATGTCTGGACGTCGATGGGTGAAGAGCGTTATCGCGAGCGCAACGATGCGATGCTGCGCCCCTACGGCGTTACCGAAGAGCTGATGTCGTACGCCGCGCCCCACGCGACGTTCATGCACTGCCTCCCCGCGCATCGCGGAGAGGAAGTGAGCGCGGAGGTGATCGACGGCCCGCAGAGCGTCGTCTTCGACCAAGCCGAGAATCGCATGCACGCACAAAAGGCGTTGCTCGTAGCACTCTTGACCGAATGCAAAGGATTTCCGACATGAAGGAACGCCGTCAGCGTGCCATCTTGACCCTGGTGGCAACGCGTCCGATCCATTCGCAGGAAGAGCTGGTGAATCTCCTCCAGCACCAAGGTTTCGAAGTGACCCAAGCGACGGTCTCGCGCGACATCAAAGAGTTGCGGCTGACCAAAGTGCCGATCAAGTCGGAGAAGGGCGACGTCTTCAAGTACGTGCTTCCGAGCGCTACCACGAACTACGTCAGCCGCCTGCACCGCGGAATGGCCGAGCTTTCGACCACGATCGCCGCGAGCGCCAACTTGATCGTGATTCACACGGCCCCCGGAAGTGCAATGATGCTGGCGTCGGCCGTCGACGAGGCCGCCTGGCCCGAAGTCCTCGGCACGCTCGGCGGCGATGACACGATTTTGATCGTCGTTCGCTCGGCCGAGGAGACGCCGTACGTGAAGCAGCGCTTTCTGGATTTGAAGGGTGAGAGCTCGGGCATCCTGCGACCCTTCGACGAGCTCGGGGCAGGCCAAGCTCAGGATGACACTGGGAGTGCCGCATGAGCCGGATCGTGCTCGCCTACTCCGGCGGACTCGACACGTCGGTTCTGCTCAAGAAGCTGATTCTCGAAGGCAACGAGGTCGTCGCGATGACGGTCGATCTCGGTGAAAGCGACGCGATTGCCGGAACGGGGGCTCGCGCCGCGCTGGAGGCCGTGCGCGTCAAGGCGTTCGAACTCGGCGCGTACGATGCGGTCCTGATCGACGCACGCGAGCGCTTCATCGGCGAGTACGCGTTTGCGGCGCTGCGCGCGAACGCGCTCTATCAAGACGTCTATCCGCTTTCCGCGGCTCTCTCGCGTCCGCTCATCGCCGAACAGCTCGTGAAAACTGCCCACGAGTTCGGCGCAACGGTGGTGGCGCACGGCTGCACCGGCAAGGGAAACGATCAAGTGCGTATCGAGCTCGGCGTGCGCGCTCTCGATCCCTCGCTGATCTGCCGTGCTCCCCTCCGAGAATCGCCGCTCTCTCGCCCCGACGCGATTGCTTTCGCGCGCGAGCGCGGCATTCCGATCGCGCACACCGCCGAAAGGCCGTATTCGATCGATGCGAATTTATGGGGCCGGTCGATCGAGGCCGGCGTCTTGGAAGATCCCTGGAACGCGCCGCCCGAGGACGCGTATGCCTGGACCGCATCGCCGGCGGCCGCGCCGGTGGCGCAAGAGATCGTCATTGCTTTTGGAGGCGGCGAGCCCAGCGTCGAGGCAAGCAGCGGCGCCGCGATGGTCGCGCAACTCAACATTCTCGGCGGCGCGCACGGCATCGGGCGCATCGACTTGATCGAAGACCGCGTCGTCGGTTTAAAATCGCGCGAAGTCTACGAATGTCCGGCGGCGACGATCTTGATCGGCGCCCATCGCGCGCTCGAGCGCCTGGTGCTCACGCGCGACGAACTGCGCTTTAAGGCCGTCGCGGACCGCCGCTACGCCGAGCTAATCTACGATGGCCTGTGGATGCAGCCGCTGCGTACGGCGCTCGATGCTTTCAACGGTTCGTTCGCCCCGCGCATGACCGGCGAGGTGCGGCTGCGGCTGCATTGCGGCAACGCGACCGTCGTCGGGTTGCGTTCCCCATACGGACTCTATCGCGAACAGCTCGCGACCTACGGCATGCACGATACGTTCGATCATCAGGCCGCCGATGGATTCATCGCCCTGCAAGCCTTGCCGCTCGAGGCGTACAGTGCCTCGCAACGTGCACCCGTCGGTGTTTGAGTGAGCGCGTTGCAGTGGGGCGGCCGGTTCAGCGCCCCGCCCGACGCGCAACTGCTCGCCTTCGGCTCGTCGCTCGAAGAGGATCTGGTCTTGGCAGCCTTCGACGTCGAGTGTTCGCGCGGACATGTCGAGGCGCTGCGCGGCGGAAAGATCGTCAGCGAGGCGCAGGCAGCGGAACTGGCGAGCGCGCTCGCCGCGGTCGGTGTGGAGATTCTCGACGGCAGTTTCGCAAACTATGCGCGCGCACAGCCCTTTGAAGACGTGCACGGCGCCATCGATGCGCGCGTTCGCGAGCTTGCCGGCGTGGCGGGTGAGTTGCTGCATGCGGGTCGCAGCCGCAACGATCAGGTCGCCACGACGCTCTTGTTGTACGCGATCGACCGTGCGCAGGCCGCGGCCAAGCGCGCGCACGACATCGCATTCTCTTTAGTCGCGCGAGCGAAGGAAGAGCTGGAGCTGGGGACCGTCGTGGCGGGCTGCACGCATCGTCAGCCGGCGCAGCCGGTGCTGCTCGCATTTTTGCTCGTGGCGTGGAGCGAGCCGTTTCTGCGTTCGGTCAGCCGCTTCGCAGGCGTGGCGCGGGCGGCGCGGTCGTCGTGTCCGCTTGGAAGCGCCGCGCTGGCCGGCTCGAGCCTGCCGCTCGATCGAAAACAGGCGGCGCGCGCGCTCGGTTTTACTCTGCCCTCGCGCAACGCGCTCGATGCCGTTGGCAATCGCGACGTCGCGCTCGATCTCGCGCACGCGTTCGTCCGGACGCTCGTCGACGCGTCGCGAATTGCCGAAGAGCTGATCGCATGGTCGGCTCCCGCCTACGGATACGTCCGGCTCGGCGATGCGGCCTCGACGGGTTCGAGCCTGATGCCGCAGAAGCGCAATCCCGACCCGTTCGAGCTGGTGCGCGCGCACGCAGCGAGGTCGATCGGCGCGTATGCGGGCGCGCTGGCAACGCTCTGCGGACTCGCCCCGTCATACCAACGGGATTTGCAAGAGACGAAGAGCGAGACGATCGCGATCGCGGAGAACGGGCTTACGGTACTGCGCGCATTCGAGCGAGCGTTGGCCGCCGTTTCCTTTCATCACGAGCACATGGCGCGCGCCGCCGTGACCGGCCATACGGTGGCGACGGATGTCGCCGACGCGTTGATCTCCGCGGGGGTGACGGCGCGCGCGGCACACGCATTGGTTGGAACGGCGGTCGCAACCGCGGAATCGGAGGGCCGTGCGCTCGACGCGCGCGACCTCACGAGGCTTGCCGGGAACGCGGGGATTGAATCGCTGCACGCGCCGCTCGATGCGCGCTCGTCGGTCGAAGCGAAGCGAACCGAGGGCTCGACTTCGCCCGCCGACGTCCGCTCTCAAATCGACGCGGTGAGCGCCGAACTCGCGAGCCTTGCCCGGGAGCTCGCGTGACGCGCGCTCACGTCACCGGTGCGGCCGGGTATGCCGCAGCCGAGGTAATCCGTTTGCTGCACGGGCATCCGCATGTTGAGCTCGGCGTGCTCGAGAGCCGCAGTCACGCGGGAGAAGCGCTTGCCGATCACTTTGCGCACTTGCGAAGTACGCCGTACCGATTTGCGCCGCCAGGCAGCGTCGCCGCAGCCGTATGCTCCGGCGACGTCGTGATCACCGCCGGAGGCGACGATGAATCGCGGGCGGCCGTCCCTGCGATGCTCGCGCAGGGGGCACGCGTGATCGACCTTTCGGCCGCGTATCGCGCCGACGACGCTGTGGCGTACGGCTTGTGCGAGTGGCACCGCGATGCGATTTGCGGTGCGCAGCTCGTCGCCAATCCTGGCTGCTATCCCACGGCCACACTGCTCGCGCTTTTGCCGCTACGCTCGGCCGGCGCGCCGCGGCACATCGTGGTCGACGCGAAGAGCGGGATCACCGGCGCCGGACGGACGCCTCAGGCCGGCGCGCTCTTCGCCGAAGTCAGCAGCGAGATTCGCGCCTACGGTTTGACCGGGCATCGCCATCAGCCGGAGATGGAACGCTATCTTCGCGCCGGCGGCATCGACGCAAGGATGACGTTTACGCCGCACGTCGTCCCGATTGCGCGCGGCCTGCTCGCGGATGCCTACGCGATCTTCGACGAGCCGGTGGACGGCGGCGCCGTCGAGACGGCCTTTCGCCGAGCCTATGCGAGCAGCCCGTTCGTGCGCGTGCTCGCCGGTGCACGAGTCCCCAGCATCGCGGCGGTCACGGGAACCAACGACGCCGAGATTCGCGTCGACGTCACGGGAGCGGTCGTACGCGTGATCTGCGCGATCGACAATCTCGGCAAGGGCGCGGCCGGGCAAGCCGTCCAGAACCTCAACCTCATGCTCGGATTTCCCGAAGAGAGCGGACTAAGTGATCGCATCGTCGTCGCTTGAGTTAATCGCGCTGCGTGGCGGGTTGGGAGCCGTTCCCGGCGTGCGCCTCTCGGGAGTTCATGCGGGAATCAAGCCACGCAAACGCGACTTGGCGCTGATTGTTTTCGATGCACCGCAGAGCTGCGCATCGGTCGTGACGACCAACGAGATCAAGGCGGCGCCGTTGCTGGTAAGCGCGGCGCACCTACGCGAGTCGCCGACGATGCGAGCCGTGGTTTGCAACTCGGGCTGCGCGAATGCCTGCACCGGCGAGCGAGGGGAGCGCGACGCTCGCGCCACTGCACGTCAGGCGGCGACGCTGCTCGACCTGGTTCCCGCGCAGGTGATCGTCGCATCAACGGGCGTCATCGGTGTGGCGCTTGCCGTCGATCGGGTGCAGCGCGGCTTGGAACGCGCCGTAGCGCAGCTCGATTCGGGAGCGAAGGCGGCCTTCGATGCGGCCGAAGCGATCATGACGACCGATCGCGTGCCGAAGCTCGCCGCGTACGCCTTTTACCATCAAGATCGCAAGTACGTGGTCGGGGGAATCGCCAAAGGCTCGGGCATGATCGCTCCCAACATGGCGACGATGCTCGCCTTTATTGCCACGGACTTCCCGCTCTCGGCCGACGCTCTCGCCGACACGCTTGGCGGCGCCAACGACGACAGCTTCAACATGATCTCCGTGGACGGCGACATGTCGACCAACGATGCGGTCTACGCGTTCGCACCCCCTTCGACCCTTCGACAAGCTCAGGGCGAGCTGAGCTCAGGGCAGGCTGAAGTCCCCGCGGTGTTGGCGGGCGCGTTTAATGCAGTCGCTCTCGATTTGGCCAAAGCAATGGTCGCCGACGGCGAAGGCGCGACCAAGAGGCTGGAAGTGCGCGTAACGGAAGCGCGCGACGTGGAACAAGCGCGCAGAATCGCGCGCGCGATCATCAATAGCAACCTGGTGAAGACCGCGCTCTACGGAGAGGATCCGAACTGGGGGCGCATCATCGCGGCGGCAGGCGCGGCGCGCGCGCAACTCGATCCGCAGCGCTGGTCGCTTTTCGCAAACGGTAAACCATGGGTCGGCGTCGGCGGCATCGAGCTGCTTTCCGAGGCCGAAGCGCACCGCGAGCTCGAGCCCGAGACGGTTTTGGTGGAGCTGCGCCTGGGCTTGGGACAGGCGCAAGCAACCGGCTGGGGCTGCGACCTATCGCGCGATTACGTGCGCATCAACGCGAACTATCGCACGTGACCCTACTCGATACGTATAAGCGCGCCCCGGTAACGATCATCGCCGGCGAAGGCTGCGAGCTGATCGACGATCGGGGGCGCCGCTACCTCGATTGCATCGGCGGCATCGCGGTCTGCGCGCTGGGCCACGCGCACCCGGCGATCGCGCAAGCGATTGCGGCGCAGGCGCAAACGCTGGTGCACGCCAGCAATCTCTATCATCACGAACCGTCGGAGCAACTTGCGCGCGAACTGGTCAGGCGTTCCGCGATGAGTGCGGTGTTCTTTTGTAACTCCGGTACCGAAGCCAACGAAGCCGCGATCAAGCTCGCGCGCAAATGGGCGTATCGGCGTGGGCAACGCGAGCGCCGCACGATTCTGGCCTGCAGCGGCTCCTTTCACGGGCGCACGTTCGGCTCGCTTGCAGCGACCGACAATCCCGCGTACCGGGAGGGGTTTGCGCCGCTTCCGGCCGGCTTTGGATTTACGCCATTCAACGATGCGCGCGCGTTGGAGGACGCGATCGACGCGCACGTGGCGGGCTTTATCGTCGAGCCCGTGCAGGGCGAGAGCGGCGTGCACTCCGCGACGGCGGAGTTCCTACAGACCGCGCGCCGGCTTTGCGACGAGCGCGACGTGCTCTTGATCTTCGACGAAGTCCAATGCGGGATGGGGCGGACGGGAAGCCTGTTTGCCTTCGAGCAGTTCGGCGTGCGACCCGACGTCGTGACGCTGGCCAAAGCTCTGGCGAACGGCCTGCCGATCGGCGCGATGCTCGCAAACGAGCGCGCCGCCGGTGGATTCGCACCCGGCGACCACGGCTCTACCTTTGGCGGATCGCCGGTCCCGTGCGCCGCGGCGCTGGCGCACTTGCGAGTTCGCGACGAGGTCGACTTGGACGCCCGCGTCGCGGAGCGCTCGGCGCAGCTCTTCGAGGGCCTCTCCGGTCTGGCGCGGGCTCGGCCGGAGATCCTTGGAGAGCCGCGCGGGATGGGACTACTTATCGGCCTGACCGTGCAGGCGCCCTATGAAGCGGCAGCGATCGTGTCATCGGCACGAGAGTGCGGTCTCTTGATTGCGAGCGCCGGCGGGAATAGCGTGCGGTTCGCGCCGCCGTTGATCATTTCAGAAGAGGAGGTATCGCGCGCAGTTTCGTTGCTTGCTACATCCTTCGACCCTTCGACCCTTCGACAAGCTCAGGGCAGACCGAGCTCACGATGACATACCTTAGCGCCTGCGCGAAGCGCAGTCCTGAGCAGGCGCGAAGCCCCGAGTCGAAGCGTCAAGATGACGGTTCAGGATAAATTCAGGTTGAAGGGCGAAAATGGTTTGACTCGAACCGATTCGTGGTAACCATTATGTCGTAAGTGAAAGGCTCAGTCCATTGCACTAGCTTACGTAAACGCAAGAACAATCGAGGCTCGTTAACGCGGGCCTCGATTGTTTTTTATCGGCAGGGAATCGGGAGCACCGAGAGGTTGCCGGCCACCAAAAGGACAAGGTTCGCGCGTGCATCATGTAACCGAAGCGCTGCGTCTGCCGTCGCCGGCGCCGCGCCCGCAGTCGCTTGCGTTCGACGGTGATAAACTCTGGATGGGATCGATCGATACGAATCGCCTCTACGCGCTCGATCCGCGGCAATGGACGGTTATCGAGGAAGCGAAGACGCCGGGGAAACCGTGGGGGATGACGGTCGTCGGCGACGAGATCCGCGTTATCTGCGGCGAAGGCGACGAAGACGATCGCATCATTCGCCGTTTCGTTCCCGGACACGGCTTCAAAACGCAGCACGCGATCGAATGTCCCGACAAGACCGGTTCGCAGCTCAGTTACGACGGAACGTGGCTCTACGTCAGTCAGTGGTACAATCGCCGGATTCTCGGCCTCGACGAACAGGGAAACGTCGTGCGCGAGATCGAGCTGCCGCGCGGAATCTGCGGTCAGTGTTACGTCGACGGAAACTTCTTTGTGGTGACGACCGACGACGAAGAGAGCGACGAGTATTTCCTCGGCAAAATCGGCGGCGATGGGACCGGCGGTTTTACCGACCTCGCCCGCATTCCATTCGCGGCTCGCGCGCTCGCTTACGACGGCGCGCGGTTCTGGACGAACCATCGGGAAGCCAACGAAATCGTCGCTTTCGAGACCTAGAAAGGGCCCTACTCTCATGCGTTTGTTCGCCGGAATCGTTTGCAGCGCGCTTCTCGCGAGTTGCGCGCGCGGCATGAACCCCTTCTCGCCGCTGCCTCCGTCGGTGCTGCCCGACGCGGGTGCTTACGCACTGCTCTACAGTTTCAAGTCGGGTGAGGACGCCGGCTACCCTTACGACAGCCTAACGCCGTTGAACGGCACGCTGTACGGCACGACCTATGGCGGCGGCGGCGGCTACGAGTGGGGCACGGTCTTCAAAGTCAGCAGCACCGGCGAGGAGCACGTGCTCTACCGGTTCAAAGCCGGGACGAAGGACGGCGCGCATCCATATGCGGGGCTGGTCGCCGTCAACGGCACGCTCTACGGAACGACCTATCAAGGCGGAGCAAGCGGTGCGGGTACCGTCTTTTCGGTCAGCACGTCCGGTGTCGAGCACATGCTGTATAGTTTCAAGGGCGGCAAGGACGGTCAGTATCCATATGCGCGGCTCCTCGACGTGAACGGCACGCTTTATGGAACGGCGTACCAAGGCGGAATCTATCCGGGCTGGGGCGTCGTCTTTAAAATCAGCACCAGCGGCGACGAGCACGTGATCTACAGCTTCAAAGCCGGCAACGACGGCGCGCATCCCTTCGCGGGCTTGATTGCCGTGAAAGGTCTGCTCTATGGAACGACCTATCAAGGCGGCACGAGCGCCGGGGGAACCGTCTTTCGAGTGAGCCCTTCGGGCGACGAGAAGGTGATCTACAGCTTCAAGGGCGGCTCGGACGGCCAGTATCCGTATGCGCGATTGCTCGACCTCGGCGGCACGCTCTACGGAACGACGTATTCAGGCGGAGTTTCGTATGGTTGGGGAGTCATCTTTAAAGTGAGCACGTCGGGCAAAGAGGACGTGCTTTACCGCTTCAAAGCCAACGCGGACGGCGCGCATCCATACTATGCGGGGCTTATCGCGCAAAACGGCATACTCTACGGCGCGACGTATCAAGGCGGCGTGAAAGGCGCGGGAACGGTGTTCTCGGAACGCCCGTCCGGCGGCAACGACCACGTGCTGCACAGTTTCAAAGGCGGCACCGACGGTCAGTACCCGTACGCCGGCTTGATCGCGCTCGACGGCGCGGTGTACGGTACCACCTACCAGGGCGGCGCGAGCGACGCGGGGACCGTTTTCAAGCTCTCGCTCTAATCTGACTTCGATAAAATGCGGTTCTTTCTCGCCCCGGTCTTCGCGAGTGCGATCTTTTTCGGCGCGATGCGCGCGGCCTGGGCGGGGCCGCCCTACCAGACTGACGACCCGGTGCCGGTCGCGTATCGCAACTACGAGATCTACATCGGTTACGAGGGCGAGTACCGGCCCGGAGATAGCGAAACCTCGTTGCCGTTTGCCGAAATCAATTACGGACCGCTTCCGAACGTGCAGATTTCGGGTTCATTTCCGCTCACGTTTACGACGAATCCAAACGGTCGCATACAATCCGGAGCAGGCAACGAAGACTTCGGCATCAAGTACCGCTTCATTCCCGAAGACGCATCGCGGCCGCAAGTCGCATTCTATCCGTCGATCGGCGTTCCGGCCGGGATCGAGTCGCCCGAAGCCGACGGCAGCACGCAGACGCTCTTCTTGCCGCTATGGGCGCAGAAAACGATCGGACGCGCAACGTTGTTTGGCGGAGGCGGCTGGGAGCGAAACTTCGGCGCCGGCAGCCGAAACTTCTGGTCCGGCGGTCTCGCGAGTACCTACGGGTTCTCGGACCGGATCGGTGCCGGCTTGGAGATCTACGCGACCGGTGCCGATCGGAGCGGCGAACGCGGTTCGACCAGTATCGGAATCGGCATGAACGACGACTACTCGGCGATCCACTCGGTGCTCTTCTCGATCGGGCAATCGATTGCGGGAACGCGAACCTTCCACGCATATCTCTCCTACGAACTGCGGCTGGGACCTGGGGAGGACACGTCCCCGGTTAAGCGGGCCTTAGAAACGCCCAGCGGCGGGATGGTTCCAATTCACTCGAGTGAACCCTAGCCTCACAGAAACGCGAGCATCGCAAAGTGAGAAAGGAAGTATCATGGCTTGCAAGGTTCGTCGCATTTGGATCGTCGGTTTGCTTGGTGCGCTTGCGGCGTGCAGCTCGGGATCGTCGACCCCGTCAACGAGCAACGCGCCGAACCCGAGTTCGACGACGGTGACGCTGATGTTGAAGGGGGGCGGCCTTTACGACCAGCCCGTGACGCTTTCCCGGTCAATCGTCAACGGCGGACCCACGGGCGTCATCCGCATATTGAGAACGGATCACACGGGTCAGGTCGTCTTTTCGAGTCTGCCGTCATCGGGCCAACTCTGCGTCTATTCCTCCATGGTTGTCGGCGGCACGCTATATAAGGTCAGCCATTGCGCGCAACCGTTCCCGGCGAATTACGCGCTCAAGTATGGCCCGCACGTGCCGTAAGCACGAAGGGAAGATTCGGGTCGGCAGTCATTGAGAGCGGGTCGGTGCGCGTCGCGTCACGCTGATAGAAGGCCGCCGCGGCGATCATCGCCCCGTTGTCGGTACAGTACTTCGGAGGAGGAATGAAAGCCGGCACGCGGTCGCGCGTGCTCCAGGCCGTCACCGCGGACGCCAGCGCTGAGTTTGCGGCGACGCCCCCGGAGACCACGACGGCATTGTAGCGAGCTCGTTCAAAAGCCGATTGCAGTTGCGCCATCAAGGCATCGACCACCGCGGCTTGAAACGACGCGGCGACATCGGCAGGCGCGGCCTGGCGACCGGCGGGCGATTCGAGAAAATAGCGCACCGACGTTTTCAAACCGGAGAATGAGAAGTCGAGCGCGTCGCCTGCGGGGCGATAGCGCGGAAACGCATAGGCCTTCGGATTTCCCGTGCGAGCGAGACGGTCGAGTTCGGGGCCGCCGGGATACGGCAAGCCCAGCAGCCGCGCCGTTTTATCGTAGGCCTCGCCCGCGGCGTCGTCGTGCGTGCGTCCGAGGATGCGCATGCGCAGCGGCGAGTCGACGGCGACGAGTTGCGAGTGGCCGCCGGAGACGAGCAATGCGAGAAAGGGATAGGGCGGCCTCTCCGGGCGGTCGAGGAACGGCGCGAAGACGTGTCCGTGCAAATGGTTCACGGCGTACAGCGGTTTGTTCGATGCGAAGGCGAGCGCTTTGGCGCCGGCAACGCCCACGACGAGGCTTCCGATCAGCCCCGGTCCGGCGGTGACGGCAATCCCGTCGATTTCTTCGAGCGTCGTGCCTGCGCGCTCGAGGGCGTCTTCGACGGCCGCGGAGAGCAGCGCGACGTGACGCCGGCTTGCGATCTCGGGGACGATCCCGCCGTATTTGGCGTGGAACTCGTCCTGATTCGTCGCGACACTCGACAAGACGTCGCGCCCGTCGCGCACGACGGCCGTTGCCGTATCGTCGCACGAGGTTTCGATCCCAAGCAAAAGCATCGCGCTTGAAGTACGACGGCGACCGCATCCTTACCCCGAGCCGGCCGCCTGGACGTACATCCAAACGGCACGGTGAGGCGTTGAGTGAGCATGGCCCATCGGGATTCGTCGAGACCGTCGCGCGGATTTGACTTTACGCCGGTGTTGTTCGCAATCGTTCTCCTGTTCGTCGTCGTGGGGTCGCTTCAATTTTCGCGCAGCCTGGCCGGCGGTGAGCGAGGTTTGCTCTTATTTGAAAGGGCGTGCCCGATTCATAGCAGCGCACTCTAGCTTAACGGCTGGGCGTTGGAGATTTGACTACGCGGGTAAAGAAACGTACGATGGTTGACGTGAAGCTCAGCTCGGAGCAACGAGGTCGCGAGCACCTCGTTCAGTTCTACGGCAGTGACGACGCTCGGCTCGCGCGCAACGTCGCCCACTTTTTGAGCGAATCGCTGCGCCAAGGCGGCGCCGCGGTCGTCATCGCGAGCCCAGAGCGCCGCCAGGCCATTAGCGCCGGGCTGCTTTCCGGTTGCGTCGTCTGCCTTGACGACAAGGAAACGCTCGCTGGGTTTCTCGACAGCGATGGACGGCCTAACCCCGAACGATTCGATGCGACCGTCGGCGTACTCGTGAAGGAACTGCACGCAAAGTACGGCCGTTTGCGCGGTTATGGCGAAATGGTTGGCGTTCTTTGGTCGGAGAGATCGTTTGCCGCGGCAATCGCGCTAGAAGCTTTGTGGAACACTTTGATCCATTCGATCGGCTTCGATCTTTTCTGCGGCTATCCGATCGACGTGCTTAGCGAGGATTTCCAGTTCGCGTGCGTACACCCGTTGCTCGATTCTCACACGCGAGTCGTCCCAGCGGTCGCGCATAACTTCGACAACGCGATGCGGCGCGCGATGGACGACGTGCTGGGCAACCACAACGACGGATTGCGCTCGCTAACGCTTGCAAGATTCGCATCGCTCGACACGTTGGTCCCAACGGCCGAACAGACGATTCTCCGTTTACGCAGCACGCTGCCGCGCTATGCCGACGAGATCCTTGCCAAAGCGCAGGAGTACGCTCAGGCCTGATCCTTCGACAGGCTCAGGATGACATCCGACAGGCTCAGGATGACATCCGACAGGCTCAGGATGACATCCGACAGGCTCAGGATGACAAAGGGAGAACGGCGCGCACGTGCGTGCCGAAGCCCGGCAGTATCTCGACGCTCAACTGCGCGCCGAGGCGCCCAACCAACCAGAGCCCGCGGCCGCGGTCGCTCAGTAGATCGTTGGGTTCCGTTCGTTCGCTGGCCTCGTAGCCTTCGCCGCGATCGATAACGTGCAGCACGGGGTTCTTCGCTGCCCAATCGAGCGCGATATCGATCGGTCCCGCGGCATGTTGGGCGACGTTAGCGGTAAGTTCGCCGAAAATGAGTTCGGCAGCTTTGATGTCGCTCTGTGAGGCGCCGCCGGCCTCGAGGCCGGCGACGAACTCGCGGCGGGCGCCTCGGGCTGCGTGCCAGTCTCCGGGCTCAATCGTCCAGCGCTGAGCTCGGATGAAGTTCAGAACCAAAATTGCGACGTCGTCGGGCGCCGGCCGGCGTAGGCAGTAGGTTTCGAGAAACTCCGCGGGGCTTTCGACGAAGAAGACGGCGTCGCTCGCGATCGCTTCGCGCAGCAATATCTCTCCGGCCAGCGCATCGCGCGTGGCTTCGATCAATCCGTCGGTATAGAACGTCAACAGCGCAGCATCGTCCAGGCGTGCCGTCACCGGCGTAGCCGGAGGCCCGGCGTTTCGCAATCCCAAAGGAAGGCCTTCAGCTTCCAGTTCGGTGATCGT
>DATMKR010000033.1:0-5318 GCA_035571115.1 Candidatus Acidiferrum sp.
TCCTACGCGCCTACGAGGCACAACGGCGAGAAAATCTTCGAGCACTACTATCGCGTGCAAGTTTCCGGTGCCACCGGCACGATCGCCGGCATCAGCCGTTTCGACGACTGGCTCCAAAAAAATCCGGGCCAATCGTGGATCCAGAGCGACACGCTCGTCGCGACGCCCAACAACGCGATCAACTTTTGGAAGTATCCCGCCGGCGGGAGAACCGTCAAAGTTTTGCACCCGTCCGATCCAAGCCAGGCAATAACCGTGAGCCTGGCTCGCTAATGCCTCGTTACTGGCTGCTCAAGACCGAGCCCAGCGCTTATTCATTCGAACGGTTACGCGACGAAGGCGCGACCCCGTGGACCGGAGTGCGCAACTTTCAAGCGCGCAACAATATGATGGAGATGCGGCTCGGCGACCTCGCGCTCTTCTACCATTCGAGCGTCGCAGAGCCGGCGGCGGTCGGCATCTGTAAGATCGTCAAGACAGCCTACCCCGATTTCACGCAGTTCGAGCAGGACGGCGAGTATTTCGACGGACGCGCAAAACCCGACAAAGCGATTTGGTTTATGGTCGACGTCGCGTACGTCGAAGCGTTCGAGAATGCGGTCACGCTCGCGCGTATGCGGGCCGAACCACGACTAGTCGGCATGGCGCTGCTGCGACGCGGACAGCGGCTTTCCGTGCAGCCCGTGATGCCGCACGAGTGGAAGATCGTTTTAGAGCTCGCGCAGAAACCGCATTAGACCCTTGAGGGACATCGATATGCAGACAATGCGTTCAGTGAAGCTTCGTTGCATCGGTGTCGTTTTAGCATCGCTTGCCGGATGCGGCGGCATTCCGGTGGCTACTGGTTCCATTTCGGGGCGCAGTGCGCCTGACACCGTCCTTTCCTCTCCAGGTCGCTGGAAAGAAACCTCACTGCACAGCTTCAACTACGCAGACGGAGCTTACAATCTTTACGCAGGATTGGTTTTCGACGGTGCCGGTAATTTATACGGCACCTCGCAAAGCGGCGGCAACTACGGATGCAACATTCGCGAAAGTTGCGGCGTTGTTTTCGAGTTGACGCATGCCGCAAACGGCACATGGAAGGAGAAAGTGTTGCACACCTTCTTCTCGAACGATTCTCTCGGGTTCTTCCCCCGTGCCGGCTTGATCGTCGACGCCAATGGAAACTTGTACGGCACAACTTCCTCTGGTGGCCCGTACTGCAGTGGCAGCGTGGGTTGTGGCGTTGTCTTCGAGTTGTCACCGAACAGCGGTGAATGGACCGAGAAAGTGCTTTACGGGTTCAAGGGTGTAACCGACGGGTCGGGTCCGGAAGGCGCCCTTACGTTCGACGCGGCTGGAAATCTCTATGGCACGACGGTAGCGGGTGGAGATGCCGACGACGGCACGATCTTTGAGCTAATTCGCCAAACCAATGGCTCGTGGGTAAAACGGACTTTGCATTCGCTCACCCGCGACGAGGGAGCCGGTCCCGAGAGTAAGCTGGTATTCGATAATGCCGGAAACCTTTATGGCACGGCCGATTTTGAAGGCGCGTATCGGTCTTGCGGCGGCTATGGCTGTGGTACGGCATTTCAATTGCGGCCGGGGACGAACGGCATTTGGTCCCTAAAGGTTTTGCATAGTTTCGGAAAGGGGATCGATGGCGCGTACCCCGTTTCAGGCCTCAGCATCGATTCCGCCGGAAACCTATTTGGTGTCACCGACCAGGGTGGCCCGCACACCGCAGCGTTGCAACAGCCGTGCTTTGTTTACGGATGTGGGACGGTCTTCGAGCTGATGCGCCAGAAGACCGGTAAGTGGACAGAACGGACCATTCACGATTTCGGCAAGGGGACGGATGGGAACCTACCCCGCGGTGACCTGATCCGGGACGATAGTGGGGCTCTTTACGGCACGGCGGTCTTCGGTGGTCTTTACGGTGCCGGCAACGCCTTCCGATTGATCCGAGGTTCTGACAATAAATGGGAGGAGCAGGTGCTTCACAACTTCGGAAAGGGAAAGGACGGCGCCAATCCTTATTCGGGCATGATCTTTGACCAAGCTCACAACTTGTACGGTACGACGGCTTACGGCGGCAGTTACCGCGCAGGCACGTGCAGCAAATCGCACGGTTGCGGTACGATCTTCGAGATCACGCCGGAGCCGTGACCCAAGCAAGCCGGTTCGTGAGCCCTTTGAGGTGTTCACGTTTCGCTCCACATTTTCCGGTTGCGTCGCTGCGGCAATGCCGGCAGGTTGCGGCGAGTCGTAACGGCCGATTCGGTGCGACAGGCGCGATGCCGCAAACCTCGACACTCGCAACACACGTCGATCGTGGCAAAGTGCGGAGCGCGAAAGACGGGGTCGGGAAACCTTCGACTACTTCGCCACGCTGATCGCGCTGCCGAAGGGGCGTCGAAGCCCTTGAGTGTGGCGGACCATAGGAGTCCGGGGGTCTGTTTCGTGCACGGTGCGCCGCCGGCCGAACTTCTATGCGGCGCACCCGGACAAAAGCAGCATTCTAATAGGGAAATCCTGACGTGTCTTTCCGATAACCCTGTTAGCAAGCCGGATCATAATATGTAAAAAAACAGATGGGGCCCTAGGCTGACGGCGGGCGCGGGGCTCGTTTTGAAAGGCTCGCCGATCGCGCCGGAGCCTCTGACTTTTAAAGGGCGGCGTTCCTAACGACAGCGACGTTTACACCGTCTTTGTCGATCCGCGGCGCGATGAATGGGCGACGAAGTGGATGCCGATCCTCAAAGCTACGCCAATCGCAGAAGTGATCGAACGAAGTGGCTTGTCTCGACGCGCGCTCTACACGATCCGAGCGGGTCGGCGCCCACGACTAGAGAATGCCGCTATTCTCAAATCGATCGCGAAGGAGCAAGGCAAGTGAGGCTTGCAAGTCTTGGCTACACGCTCGGTCTTTCCGCGGCCGTTGCAATGCTTTTTGCGTGCGGCGGATCGCAACCCTCGATCGGCGTCGTGCCCAGCAGTGGTGTCCCTAACCATCTTCCGAACCACAAACCGTTTTATTACACGGGCGCAGCGCAGTATTTCAGGGTGCCCGAAGGCGTGACCCACATTGCAGTTGTTGCTCGCGGCGCTAAGGGCGCGGGTGCCCACGGCGGTTCCTTCGGCGGGCGCGTACATGCCCTTATCCCGGTTACCCCGGGAGAGAAGCTGGTAGTATATGTCGGCGGCGACGCGTCCGGAGAAAACGGGGGTTTCAACGGTGGAGCAAATGGCGGCAACAGCTTCCCGGGCTACGGCGGCGGCGGCGCTTCTGACGTGCGGCAGGGTGGTGATCAACTCGTCGACCGCATCCTCGTAGCCGGGGGCGGTGGCGGTCGAGGCGGTCGGTCCTACTATTCTTACCTCGGAGGCGCCGGCGGTAAAGGCGGCGGCTACACCGGGGGTTCCGGCGGAAACGGCCGGTATTCCCACGGCGGGGGCGGTGGTGGGGGCGGCACCCAGTACAGCGGCGGGTCCGGCGGCAGTGGCGGATACCGTAACGATAATCCGGGCAGCGATGGTTCGCTGGGCGCTGGCGGTATTGGCGGCTGGGGCTGCTCCACAAGCAGCTGCGACTGGGGTGGAGGCGGCGGAGGCGGAGGTGGGGGTTACTACGGTGGAGGCGGCGGTGGTACGGGCAGCGCTGAAGGTGATTATGGCGAGGGCGGAGGCGGCGGAGGCGGTGGCTCATCCTATGTCGAGCCGAGTGCAACGAAGTGGCATATGTGGCAAGGGTGGAAAAGCCGGGCCCACAACGGCCTAGTCGTCTTTAGCTGGTAGAACGAATGAAAATCTCAATGCGATATTGTCACGCGTTGACCGTCTGCGTGGCCGCAGCAATGCTCCCGGGATGCGGGGGATCGCAACCGCCGATCGGCGCGACGGCTGCCGCGCCGCAAACCTTGGCAATCGCAACGCACGCCGATCGTGCCAAGTCGTGGATGCTGCCCGAGGCGACGAGCGAGGATTTGCTTTACGTAGCCGATGGTCAGACGGTGAACGTTTATTCGTATCCCGGGGGCAAGCTGGAAGGCACGCTTAAGAGGTTCGATCGAGCCGTGGGAACTTGCGTAGGCAAAGTGGGCAACGTCTTTATCGTAAACGCTTACGAAGGCGAAATACTTGAGTACGCGCATGGCGGCACCAAACCCATGGCTACGCTGCACACTCCGACTAAGGACCCGGTAGGGTGCGCTATCGATCTTACGACCGGAGACCTCGCCGTTGGAAGCCAAGGAGTCGGTTCAGCTGGTACCATCTCTATTCTTAAAAAAGCTCGCGGCAAGCCCACGGTTTACCAAAGTTCACAGTTCTACGAATTCTTTTTTTGCGGTTACGACAACAAGGGGAACCTTTTCGCTGACGGCATAAGCGCCCCGGGTAGCGGACACTTTGCTCTTGCTGAACTTCTGCGTGGTGCGGCCACCTTCACGAACATCGCAGTGGATCAATACGTTACTTTTCCCGGAGAAGTACAATGGGATGGAAAACATCTCGCGGTCGGAAATCAATTTACGGATATCTACGAGTTTGCGATCAAGGGGCACCGGGCGATTAGCGTGGGCACTACTCGGCTCGGCAGTAACGCTATGTACGTCAAGCAGTTCTGGATTCAAGGGCAGACGGTTATTGCACCCAACGTCTACATACCGAAGGGCCATTCTTCACGGTCCAACGTGCTGTTCTATGAGTATCCTGCTGGCGAAAAGGCCACTCAGAAGATTACGGACGGCGTTAAGGGTGCACAAGGCGCGGTTGTGAGTCTCGCCGCAAAGTAAACACGAAGGATTCGACCAATACGCGTTGTCCAGCGAGTCAGACCAGAAGTAGGTACTCTTGTGAAACGGGAAGAGTGGAAGGTCGCGTTCACGACATCTCTTTGGAATAAGATGAGTCCAGGCAATACAACGAAGACGATAACTCCAGACGGCGATTAAGTCTTCGGTGATTTCGTTGTGCGAATCAATGGTAAGAAGCACAGGAATGGGGACAGAGTAGTCATTCGCATTGGGCGTGGCATTACTACGAGGAAGTGACGAGTACCCGATCATGCCGCCGAAGATAGGCGGAGAGTTTTCGTAGTATGGAGGTCTCCCCGTTTTTACGCCACGACCTCTCCAGAAATGGCGGCGGTTTGAGTAATGTTCTTCGCTCGCCGGGCGTACTCTTCCGGTGACAGATTTCCCAGCGAGCTGTGCGGGTGGTTGGCGTTGTAGTCGCGTCGTCAGGCCGAAGCCTGTACGCGCGCATCGGCGAGCGATCGGAACCAGTTCGGATTGAGCAGTTCTTGTCGTACGCGGTTGTTGAACGATTCG
>DATMKR010000034.1:0-46620 GCA_035571115.1 Candidatus Acidiferrum sp.
GGTCACGAATAAATAGAATGTGCCGCAGAGTGGATTCCGCCGACGGACGTTGATCGCCGGGCTGATCGCTATCGGCATCGTCGTGACCGCCCTTGGACCGTTACCTCTCGCCATCGCAGTGCTTAATGCGCTATCGCAAGCGTGCTGGGACCAACCATGTTAACCGAGCGGATACGGTAGCTAAGTGACGGGGCGACGAAGCCGATCGGCGTGGATGAAGCGAAGCGCAAGAAGCTATGGGACGATGGTGACAAAGCCTTCCGCGACCTTGAAGAGGTGTTCGAAGCCTGAGGCAACGCTGCTGGCGTTGAGGCCATGAAGAAGGCGCAGGCCGTTTGGAAGAAGCTGCGCGAGGACTCGGGCCTCGAAAAGTAGAGACGCGGATAAACGCTCGCAATTATCCAGCGCCCACGAGAGGCAGAAAGCCCCGAGACGCTTTGTTGAGGCGCTACCCGCTGTCGGTGGGGAAAATCTTCGATTTTAGCTCGTCGATTCCAAAAGTCGGGCCTCGAACGACTCCAAACCATCCAAGGATTACCCAGGCGGCGGAGCTCGCAAGGACCGCCCCGATGGCCAGTGCGCCGTACTCCCGATGTTCCAGGGCGACTTTGGGCCAAAGGATGTAACCGGCGAGGATCGCGGCAAGGACGGTTCCGATCTCCTCGGCCCGCTTGACCCAACCCAGTAGCTTCGGCAAAGTCATGATCGCATTTTAACCGATTGGAGCCCCGCGAGCCTGGGGCGATTGAATCCAGGCGGGTCCGTAGAAGATAGCGGTAATGCAGCCCCATTCGATCGACGCTCTGCTTGCGGACGCTCTGCCCGCGGAAAGCCTTTACGCCGTAGGCGGAAGGGTGCGTGACGAGCTGCGCGCGCAGTTCGAGCCGGCCCCCGTCTCAACCAAGGATTTCGACTACGTCGTGACCGGGATGCCGCTGGAGAGCCTCATTGCCGCCCTGCGGCCGTTGGGCCGGATCGACGTCGTGGGCGCCTCGTTCTCGGTCGTCAAGCTCTCCGTCGGCTCCCAAACCGTCGACGTGGCACTGCCTCGACGAGAGCGTTCCGTCGGCGTCGGGCACCGCGAGTTCCAGGTTGAGGCGGGCCCGGGCGTCACCCTCGAAGAGGACCTCGGGCGGCGCGATTTCCGCATGAACATGCTCGCGCGGGCGCTTCCCTCCGGTCGCTTGATCGATCCGTACGGCGGCCGGGACGACATCCGCCAGCGGCGGATCGATATCCTCGCGCCGGCAAGCTTCCTGGAAGACCCGCTGCGGATGCTTCGCGCCGCTCAGTTCGCCGCTCGGTTCGAGTACTCGACGAGCTCCAATCTTCGCGCGGCGATGGCCGAGTCGGCGCCGCTCGTGACGAGCGTTTCGGCCGAGCGCATCAGTGACGAGCTGACGAAGCTTTTTGTAAAGGCGCGCAAGCCATCGATCGGTCTGGAACTGCTTGCCGAGACCGGGGTCTTGGCGTTCCTTTGGCCGGAGCTGCTCGAGGGCGTCGGCATCGAGCAGAACGAGTGGCACGCCTACGACGTCTGGACCCATTTGCTCGCCACGCTCGACGCCTCTCCGCCTGGCGACCTCACTAATCGCTTGGCAGCTTTACTGCACGACGTAGGGAAACCGAGAACCAAGGACGGTCCCCATTTTTACCGTCATGAGCTCGTCGGTGCCGAGATGGCCGAAGCGATGCTCGAGCGCTTTCGCTTCTCACATGGGGTCGTCAATGCGACCGGACACTTAGTCCGCCATCACATGTACAATGCGGATCCGCAACTTACCGACGCGGCGCTCCGCCGTTTCATCCGGCGAGTTCAACCAGAAAACATCGAACGTTTGTTCGCGTTGCGGCAGGCGGACGTTCGCGGCAGCGGGCTGCCGAAACGCGACGACAGCAACGAACGCTTCGAGGCGCGCGTCTACGCCGAGCTTGCCAGGAAACCAGCCTTCTCCATCGCCGATCTGGCCGTCGACGGCGACGACGTCATTGCGGCACTCTTGCGCCGAGATGAAGTATCGCCTGGATTTGCGGGTGACGAGCGCGTCGGTGCCGCGTTGCGCTGGCTCTTCGAGCAGGTCACCGACGAGCCCGAACGTAACGAGCGGACGTTGCTGCTGCAAAACCTCGAGCAGTACCTCGATCGCGTCGGCACTCCATAGATAGCACGGAGAGAAACCCTCTGGGTCGCATCATTGCGCTGGTCAACCAAAAAGGCGGCGTTGGGAAAAGCACGACGGCCGTTAATCTCGGCGCGGCATTGGCGATGCTCGGCAGTCGCGTGCTCGTCATCGACAGCGATCCACAAGGAAACACGACGACCGGCTTGGGCATCGACAAAGGGCGGTTGTCGCACGACATCTATCACGCGCTCATGCAAGAGACTCCGCTCGAGAGCGTCATCGTGCGAACCGAAATCGAAAATCTGATGCTCGCTCCCGCAACGATCAATCTCGCGGGCGCGGACGTCGAACTCGTGGCCGCGCTCTCGCGAGAGACGCGACTTCGTCAAGCGCTCGCGCCGGTCGCGAGCGCGTACGATTTCGTTCTGATCGACTCACCGCCGTCGCTCGGCTTATTGACGATCAATGCGCTCACTGCCGCGGACGACTGTCTCATTCCCGTGCAGGCGGAGTTCTACGCTCTGGAGGGACTCGCGCAGCTGACCAGCGTGATTTGGCGCGTACGCGACGCACTCAATCCGACGCTCCACGTCAGCGGCGTTCTGGTCACGATGTTCGACGGCCGTACGCGTTTGGCGCTCGAAGTGATTCGCGAACTCGAGAAGTATTTTCCGGAGCAGATTTTCAAAACGCAGATTCCTCGCAACGTGCGGATCTCCGAGGCACCCTCGTACGGTAAGCCGGTGCTGCTCTTCGATCTCAAGAGCCGCGGCGCGCAAGCCTATCTCGCCGTTGCGCGCGAGATGCTCGAACCGGCGCGAGCCTCGGCATGAGCGCGCCGAAGCGAGGGCTGGGCAGAGGGCTGGCGGCGTTGCTCGGCGAGAGCGTCGTGCCGATTTCGAGCTCTCAAGACATCGTCCGAGAGATCCCGTTGAGCGAGATCACACCCAATCCGTTTCAGCCTCGAAAGACCTTCGACGGTCCGGCGCTCGACGAGCTCAAGGCCTCCATTGCCGAATACGGCATCTTGGTACCGGTTATCGTCCGGAGACGCGGCAACGGATACGAGCTGATTGCAGGTGAACGGCGTTGGCGCGCGAGTGCCGCCTTGCAGCGACCGTCGATTCCGGCCATCGTTCGATCCAGCGACGACCGTCAAACGCTCGAGTTCGCGATCGTCGAGAATTTGCAGCGCGAGGATTTAAATGCACTCGAAGAAGCCGCCGGCTTTCAATACCTCATCGACGAACACGGTCTGACGCAGGAAGAGGTTGCACGCCGCCTCGGTAAGAGCCGCCCCGCGATCGCTAATACGCTTCGCCTGCTCGCGTTGCCCGATTCGATCAAGGCGATGCTCGCCGACGCACGGCTTTCCGCAGGCCACGCGCGCGCGCTACTCTCCGCGCCGCAATCCGCGCGAGTTCCGCTAGCGCTGCGCGCCGCGAGCGAAGGTTTGACGGTTCGCGCGCTGGAGCGGTTGGCGGCTGCGGGCACCGACGTGCGTCCCAAAGCCGCGCCCACGCCGCGCGCACTGACGCCTGACGAGCACGATTTCGAAGGACGGCTGCGGGAACGCTTCGGGACGCACGTCGCGCTCGTCCGTAACCGGCGGGGGGGCCGGATCGAGTTTCGCTTCCAAAACGACGACGAACTCTTACGCCTGGGCGACGTTCTCTTGCAAAAAGAGCCATAGGAGCCAGTCCTGGTGTTCGTACCGGTTTCGCGGGTGGTCGCAATCGTCATGGCGGGCGTGCTCTGCTTCGGCATACTGGTGCCGCTGTCGCTGGCGCGTCACAACGTCGGGCTGGCCGTCTTTATAGCGGTCGTCTTCATCGCCTATCTCGCGGCTAACGTGATTCTATGGCAACGCATGCGTCCGCGCGCGTGACGCGCGCAGCACGGGCCGACCTCTTGCACGGAATCTATGCGATTCTCAACGACGAAACGCAGACGCTCGGCTTAGCGCGTGCGGTTCTCGATGGGGGAGTTCGCATCGTTCAATACCGTGCGAAGAACGGAATCCGGCCGGAGTGCGCGCGCGCGTTACGCGAGCTCACCCGAGAACGCGATGCGCTCTTGATACTCAACGACGACTGGCGGGCAGCAATTGCGTACGATTGCGATGGCGTTCATCTCGGACCGGACGACGACGGATTCGCCGCGGTAGCATCAGTGCGCAACGTAATGCGGGAGCGCCTGATCGGTCTCTCGTGCGGTACCGCGGGCGAGATACGCGACGCCGGCGGGAGCGACGTCGATTATTTGGGAATCGGCCCGGTTTTCGAGACCGGCTCGAAATCGGACGCCGGCCGGCCGCTCGGCATCGACGGCCTGCACGGCCTCGTGAGCCAAACGCAGCTTCCGGTGGCCGCAATCGGCGGGATCACCATCGCTCGCCTTGACGAGATACGGCGCAGCGGCGTCGCAATGGCGGCGGTTCTTTCGGCCGTGACCGCCGCGCAACCCCGCACGGCTGCGGAGCGGCTCGTCTCGCGATGGAGCGCTGCCGGGTAGCCGGCCATCGCCAATGGCTGTCATCGTTCTTTCGATCGGCACGACCCATCCGTGGAACGTCGCGGGCGTGGGCCGCGATCTCGTCATCGGTTGCGCCAGAGAATGCCGGGTCTTCACCGCCGTAGCGGCCGTCAGCGCCCAAGACTCGACCGGGGTGATGGCCCTGGGTCCCGTTGCACCGGAACTCTTCGAGGCCCAGCTCTCCGCATTGCCTTGGGAGAGCGCCGGAGCCGTTCGCGTGGGCGTGCTCTCGACGTCGGCCGCCGTGCGTGCCGTCGCGGCGGCCCTGAAGCCGCGTCCCTGGTTGCCGGCCGTCGTCGATCCGGTGTTTGCAGCCAGTCGCGGTGGCGAACTCGCCGATCGTGCGGCGCGCGACGCGCTCGAAGGGGAGCTTGCAACGCTCTCGAGCGTCGTTTTGACGCCGAACCTCAGGGAGGCCGCCGCGCTGCTGCACGTCGACGCCGTCGAGCGCGGCACTCTCGGCGCAGCGGCAACTCGATTACGCGCTCGGGGGGCCGGCGCCGTGCTGCTAACGGGAGGTCACCTGGACGGCGACCCGGCGGATGCTCTCGCCACGAGTGATGGGGTGGAAATATTTAGCGAAGCGCGGATCGCCGGAGCAATGCACGGCACGGGCTGCACGCTGGCAATGGTGCTCGCCTGCGAGCTGGCTTCGGGCAAGCCGTTGCCGGCGGCGGTACGAGCGGCCCGCGCCTTCGTGCGTGCCGAGATCGCAAGGCATTGATGCGCGCACGTAACATTGACGCGCGGATGAGCTTGACCAAACGGCGCGTGATGTCGGGTATGCGCCCGACCGGCGACCTCCACCTCGGACACCTCGTCGGCGTGCTGACGCAGTGGGAGAAGTATAGCGAGAACGACGACGCGTTCTTTGAGATCGCCGATCTGCACGCGTATACGACCGAGTTCGCAGATCCCTCGATGGTGCGTGACGCGCGTGAAGCGATGGTGGCGGTCTGGTTGGCGGCCGGAGTCGACCCCCAACGTTCGACGATTTTTCTGCAGTCGGGCGTCCCGGAGATCGCCGAACTGCAAGTGCTGCTCTCGATGATAACTCCCGTCTCGTGGCTCGAGCGCGCGCCGACTTACAAGGGGCAGATCGATGCGCTGGGCACGCAGATCGCAACCTACGGTTTCCTCGGCTATCCGTTACTGCAGCTCTGCGATATCGCCGTCGTGCGCGGCCAGTACGTCCCCGTCGGGCGCGACCAAGTCGCGCACTTAGAGCTTGGGCGCGAGATCATCCGCCGCTTCAATCACCTCTACGGGGAGGGGCGAGAAATTCTCGTCGAGCCGCAACCCACGCTCTCGGAGTTTCCCGAGGTTCCGGGTATCGACGGCCGCAAGATGAGCAAATCGTACGGCAACGCGATTCTTATCTCCGACGACGAAGAGACGACTACCAGGAAGGTACGTTCGATGCTCACCGATCCGCTCAAGGTCCGCCGTGGCGATCCCGGGCGCCCCGAGATCTGTCCGGTCTTTGCCCTCTGGCGATTCGTCAATCCGCTACGGCTCGACGCCATCGCAGCAGAGTGCCGTTCGGGAGCGCTGGGCTGCGTGCAAGATAAGAACGACTTCGCCGAGCAGCTCAACGCCTATCTGCGCCCCGTTCGCGAGCGTTACGCGCAGTACTGCCGCGATCCCGAAATGCTGCGTCGTATCATCGCCGAAGGCACGGCCGCAACGCGGGAGATCGCCGCCTCGACGTTGCGCGACGTCAAGCACGCGATGCGGCTTATTCCTTGAACTTCGGAATCGTCTTCGCGATGGAGTCCAACGCCCAGTCGATGTCATCCAGCGACGCCGCATAGGAAAAGCGCAAATAGCCTTTGCCGGCAGCCCCGAACGACGAACCGCCGCCGCACGCCACGCCGCCCTCCTCCAACAGGAACTTCGCCAGCGCGCGATCGTCCTGCGTAATCGCGGCGACGTTGGGGAAGGCATAGAACGCGCCTTCGGGGAGCAGGCATGAGATACCCGAAATGTCGTTGAGTCCTTCAACGAGCCGATCCCGGCGTTGACGGAAGATCTCGTTCATACGCAGCACGGGTTCGTCGGGACCGGTCAGCGCGGCGATGCCGGCCATCTGCACGAAGGTCGCGACGCAGCTAAACGTGTTGTTGTTGAAGAGCGTCACCGTTTTGGCCAGACGCTCGGGCAGGATTGCGTAGCCTAGGCGCCAGCCGGTCATTGCGTAGGCCTTCGAAAAACCGTCGACGACGATCGTGCGCTCCCGCATTCCGGGCAGCGACGCGATCGACAGGTACTCGGCATCGAGGTAGAAGTTCCGGCTGTAGATTTCGTCGGCGACAACGAGGAAATCGTAGCGCTCGGCCAGTTCGGCGATGAACTCCAGGTCGCTCTTGGTCAGGACGCCGCCCGTTGGGTTGTGGGGCGAGTTGATGACGATCACTTTGGTTTTCTTGGAGACGATGCGTGCCAGCTCGTCGAGATCCATCCGCCAGTTGCGCGACTCCCGAAGCGGAATGGCATGGATGTTCGCCTGCAGATACGAGGCGCAGGATGCGTAGGCGGGATACGCGGGGTCGAAATAAATGAAATCGTCGCCCGGATCGAGCAGCGCGCTCAAGGTATTCCAAATGATGGGCTTTGCGCCCGGGCTGATAACGACGTTTTGCGCGTTCCACGGCGGCGCCATTTTGCGAAAGCGGCTCGCATACTCGGCGATCGTTTCGCGCAACGACAACAGGCCGCCCGAGGGCGTATAATGCGTGTGGTTGTCGTAGAGCGCGTCAACGGCCGCTTTCTTGACCCCGTCGGGCGTATCGAAGTCGGGCTCCCCGATCTCCATGTGAACGACCCGACGGCCGGCAGCCTCCAGCTCACGCGCGCGGGCTAAGATTTCGAAGGCATTTTCCGAGCCCAACCGCGCAACGGCGCCGGCGAGTCGGTCTTCGTGAACAGCGAGCATACCAATCCTCATTCTTTCGTAAAAGTCGGCTTCGAAAACGTCCGTGCACGCGAGCGCGGGAGCCTCCTGCGCGGCGGCGAAACGTCCCCGCGTCATGCGACCTCTCTCCGAGGTTTTTGCGCCGGGAGCGCCGACGTTGCCGGAGCGGCTCAGGACGCTCGTCGTTTCGCCCGAGCGCGAGTTGGAACCTGGGATGACGGTGCGAGCGGCGTTCACTTTTCGCAATCACGGCGGCGCGCCGGCAACGGGCGTCCAGATTCGCTTCAACGTTCCCGACGGACTGGTTTATCTCGTCGGGAGTGGTCTGCTCGACGGTAACGAGCTCGACGACGAACTCGGCAACTCCCCCCTGCTCTCGCGTGCCGGCGCTCACGTCGGAGACGTGCTTCCGCACGAAGAGCGGCGCATCGAGATCGCCTACAGCGTCGCCGGAGCAATCGAAAACGGAACGACGGTCGAGTTGCAGGCGGCGGTTGCCTCCTTCGAGTTGCCGTGCGTCGGCTCCAACGTCGTGCGGTTGGTTGCGCGCAGCAAACCTCAGTTGGCAAACGCCTTGACGTGTATTGCGATCGAGGCCGCGCGCGACGCGGTTCCCGGCTCGCAGGCGCAGGTAACGATTCGTATTCACAACGCGGGTGAGTCGACCGCGCGCGACGTCGTCGTCGTCTCTCCGATACCCGAATACACCTCCTACGTTGCGGGGTCCGCGCGGGTCAACGGGCGCGAGATCGAGCGCGAACTTGGTGCATCCTTTGACCGCGTGTATGCGCCGGTGGTCCTGCGCTCACTCCCGGCCCGCGCATCCGCAACGCTCGTCTACCGGGTGGCAATCGATGCGCCGCTGCCCGGCGGGACTCAGATCGTCGCGCGAGCCGACGCGGCATCGCAAGAGACGCCGGCCTTTTCGCTCGATCCCGCAGCGCTGACGGTCGAATCGGCGCCGGCGTTCGGCGACGATCGAACCGCCTTCTCGGCGGACCCGGCGCACGGCGTTCGCCCAGGTCAACGCGTGCGGCTTACACTAACCGCGTTCAACGCCGGAAGCGCCGCGGCGCAACGTGTGAGCGCGCGCCTCGAACTTCCCGACCATCTCTTCATGGTGCGCGGCGCCGCGACGATCGACGGGCGCCCGCTTCGCGAGCGGCGCAAGGATCCGCTTCGATTCCAGCTCGGCCCGATCGACGCAGACCAATGCGTGACGCTTTGCGTCGATGGCATCCTCACTTCTCCCCTCGTCGATAAGAGCGTGGTCAATGCAGCGGCAGTGCTCGATTGGGACGACCCGCCGGGCTCGTCGCGACGCTTGGAATGCGGCGTCCACGTGCGTTCGGAACCGGCCTTTTCGCCACGACGCAACGGGCTGACGCGTGCGGGTAGCGCCGTCGTCGTTCCCGGCAGCGCGCTCGAAGCCGCCATCGTGCTCGAAAACGACGGCAGCGCCGACGCGAACGACGGCGTGCTCCACCTCCATATAGAGCCGGCACTTGACGACGTGGCGGTTTTCGAAAGCGGCCGCCGGCTCGCGCTCGAGGGACGCTCCGCCGATTCGCCCGACACCGTGGAGTTGGGCACCCTCGAAGCCTACGAGACGCGTCGTCTAACGATTCGCGCCCGCGTGCCTTCACCGTTTGCCAACGCACGCGAACTACGCATTGGTGCCAGCCTGCACACCCGCGAGCTCGGTGAAAGCCCGCTGCCGACCGCGCTCTGGCGGGTCGATTCTCATCCGGCTTTCGACCGTGAAACGTCGCGACTGGAGCTTGGAGCCCAATCGGTCTTGCGTCCGAATCAACTCGCCGACGTCGACGTCATCGTGACCAATATCGGTACGGACACGGCGCACAACGTCAGCTTACGCTGCTACATCTCGCCTGAGGCTCGGCTCGAAAGCGTCGATGGCGCGACGCGCGAGAAATCGTCGCTTCTTTTCGGAGAACTCGCTCCGGCCACGCATGCGCGAGCTCGGTTGGGATTGCGTCTGTTGCGCGGACTGGCCAAGGATTGGCCCGTTACCGTCGACGGCCTACTTACCGCGGACGGAATGCTGCCGGTGCCGCTGGAGCGCTTGACGATCGCCACGAGCGCCGAGCCGGATTTCTCGACCGGCAGCTTCCAAAGCGAACCGACCGACACGGTCGACCCCGGCGAAACCGTCGAATGGTTTTTGTACGTTCGTAACGGTGGGGACGGCACGGCTCGGATTGCGCAGATCACAATCGCCGCGTCGGAATCGCTCATCTACGTCCCCAACTCCACGACGGTCAACGACGTGCCGATTCGCGATTCGGGAGCGCTTCCACCGTTTGCCGGTGCGCGAGGCATCGTCCTTAACGACGTCGATCCCGGCGTTGAAGCGACGATTCGCTGGCGCAGCGTCGTTCACAATGCATTGCCCGCCGGCACCTCGATCGCGCACACGGCGCATATTCGCTACGACGGCGAACGCGACGACGAGATCGTTTCCGCCGAGCTGCGCATCCGAGCAACGCCGATCTTCGCGAATGCCATTCCGGGTTTGCCCTTCGGACTCGACGGAATGCTCGGGCCGGCGCCGGCCGCACATCCGCGGGCGCTTTCGGAAGACCGGTTCCTGCAGCTCCCACCCGCAACGCCGGTGGGCGACAGCAACGGCGCCCATCCCCTCGCGCGACTCTCGGCCGCACCCAATGACGACGTCGAAGACGCGGCGCCCGAGGTTTTCGAGACGACCGACGCGACCGGAACGATCGTCGCGTTTACACCCGATCGTCTCGGCCGCACGTTACGTCTCTTGCGCGAGGCGCGCTTTCGCGGCTTGATCACGCATTTGTTTGCAGTGCGCGGCTTTCTTCCCGAAGGGATCGGCGACGGCCGCTGCAGCGCGTTGGGAGCCGCGCGGGAACTGCTTCGCGAGGAACTCGATCGGCTTTTCATCAAGCTTCGGCTGCCGCTTTACGTTCTGACGGCGCGCGACGTCGAAACGCCGTCGCTGCGTTCCACGCTCGAACGCTTGGTGCAGGAGGCCGGTGCCGCACGCGGTGTGCCGGCGGAGGCTCCGACCGCCGCACTCTCGCTGCGAGGGAGTTTCGATCCCAACGAGTTGCGAGAAATCGGGGAGCGATTTGCGCAGGCGCAGCTAGCTACGGCGCTCCCTTGGGCTGCGCTCGCGCGGCTTTTGCCCGACGAAACGCCCGCCTGTGCGAATTACCGCGCCCTGTTGCTCGAGGCCTTAGACGGCTTCGAGGATTCCGACTGCAACGAGTTCATCGATGCGCTGCAGCATCGCGACGATTCGCAGCTCGATGCCGCACTCGATGCAATGGCCGTTTCGCTCCACTCGATGGCCTAGCGGCCACGAGCGTCCATGCTCGCCGTTACGCTCGTTCTCGTGGTTCTCGTCGTAGCGCTCGCAGCGGTAGGGTACGCGCTCCTTCGACCCCGGCGCAAAGGCGATGCCGATCGGTGGATCGACGAGTTCGATAAACTTTCGAATGCCGAACGCTGCGAGTTCATTTTTGCAGTTGCAACGCTCGACGATCCCTCCTCGCTGCGCGTGCTCGAGCGCGCGCTCGACGACCCCTGCGAAGCCGTCGCTCTGGCGGCGGCTCACGCGCTAACCACGGCAGGACGCACCGCGCTCCTCGAACGTTTCCTTTCCGAACATCCGGGCGGCCGCGCCGAGAGCATCACAGCGAACCTCGAGCTGCTCGCATAATCGCGCCGCTCACGGTTTCTTGTTGAAGTACTTCACCAAGATCTGACGCGCGATCGGCGCTGCGACCGTTGCGCCGTAGCCCCCGCTGCGATCCACAAAGACGGCCAGCGCGAGATGAGGCCGTATCGTTGGCGCCCACGCAACGAACCAGGTGGTGTTTGGGCCATTCCCTCCGGCGGTTTCGACCGTTCCCGTCTTACCGGAATACGGAAGGCCGTCAATCGCCAAACCGTAAGCGGTCCCCCCCGGATCGGTCACTTTCGCCATTCCCTCCCGCACCGCGCCGAGGGCCGACGACGTGACGGGAACGTGACGAATGATTCGCGGAACGAACCGAATGACGAGTCCGCCGTTGGGATCACGTATTTCGCGGACGATCTGCGGCCGGTAGAGCGTACCGCCGTTGATGACGGCCGAGGCGACGTTGACGATCTGCAACGGCGTGGCTTGCATCGCGCCTTGCCCGATGCCCAAGAAGCAGGCTTCGCTCGGCTCCATCGGGACCCCGAAGGCCCGCAGCTCCCAAGCGTTCGTGGGCCAGTTCCCTTCGTTCTCACCGGGAAGGTCGATCCCACTCTTCGCGTCGAGCCCGAAGGCTAGCGCGTACTTGCGCAAACGGGCGTTACCCAGCCACCAGGCCAGACGAAAGAAATAACCGTCGCTCGACGCCGCCAGCGCCGGAACGAAGGTCGTATCTCCGAGGCCCCCCGCGGCAATGTCGCGCGCGTAATAACCACCGCAGTCCCAGCCCCCGGTGTCGTCGATGATTTGATCGACCTTGACGACGCCTTCGGTAAGCGCCGCCGATCCCGTGACCATCTTGAACGTCGAACCGGTCGGCGTTGCGGCAGCGATCGCGCGATCGAAGAGTGGCTGCGACGAATCGCTCAGGTCGAAGTTGACGCGCATCCACCGATCGCCCGCGAAGTCGTTCGGATTGTAGTTCGGGTAGCTTGCAAGAGCGAGGATACCCCCGCTCCAGGGATCCTCCGCCACGACCGCGCCAGAAAGCCTGTGGCCCCGCCCGGCCGCGCGCAGGCCGTCCGAAAGCGCCTCTTCGACGATGCGCTGCAGCCTAAAATCGACGTCGGTGATCAGCGTGTCGCCCGGCACCGCCGGTTTCGATCCGAGCCTAACGTTCGCAACGACGGCACCGGTCGCATCGACGACCACACGCTCGCCGCCGGGCCTGCCGCGCAGATAGTCGTCGTACGTAAACTCCAGGCCGTCCTTACCGATCACATCGTTGGGCGAGTACCCTTCGGATTTGCGGCGATCGAATTCGTCCTGTGTAATCGCTCCGACGTAACCGATGAGATGCGAACCCAGCGCGCCTTGCGGATAATCGCGAATTGGCTGAACTTCGAGATCGACGCCCGGAAGGTCCGTGAGAACCTCCGATAGCCGGGCCACGGTCGGCACCGGCAAATTTGTTGCAAGCACGACAGGGCCGTAGGGTTCGTTCGCGGCGACCTGGGCAAAGCCGGAGTAATCGATTCCCCGGTGATGCAGCAGCCGGTGCGTGAGCGACGCCTTACTCACATGAATGATTCCGGCAAGCGATGTAAGCTCGCCCTCAAGGTCACTAACCTCCGACGGAATCAGTGCAACGACGAACGAAGGGCGGCTGCGCGCGAGAATGGTGCCGTGGCGATCGGCGATTATTCCGCGCGGCGCCGCGACGGGTATGAGACGGATCTGGTTCGCCAGCGCCTGCGCACGATACGAGCCGCCGTCGAAGAGCTGTACTTGGACGAGCCGAGCTACCAGCGCTGCCAGCGAGATCACGACGATCGCCGCGAAGGCCGTCAGTCGCCACGTTGGAAGACGCCATGCCGTTACACGTAAGTCGCGCCGCATCATCGCCGCGGCGCGTCGAAACGGCGAACGGTGAGCATGGCGGCGACGATGAGCGCGCCGTTGAGCAACGATTCGAACAGCGCTTCACGCAGATGCATCGATCCAAGCCCCGGGGGATATCCCCCCAACGCCATGGCGGCCCAAAAAATCAGTGCGCGCAAGAGCGTCACGAGCACGGTGATCGCGCTGACCAGCGGAATGGAATCGGAAAAGAACCCGCGCGACAACATACTCGCGACGACGGCGCTGCTGCAGGTCGAAATCATCCACGCCGCGCCGGTTCCGGCCGAGAGCGCATCTTCGCAGAGTCCCGCGACTAGACCATAGACTGCCGCGCGGCGCGCGTCCACCCGGATTGCGTACCAGACGACGACCACCAAGACGAAGCTCGGCACGACGCTGCGAATTGCAAGAGCATGCACGAGCGTGGCTTGAGCGATGATTGCTAGGGCAAGCCACGCTGCCGCCACGTACCAGCGGGGGCCGGCAAACGGCGCGACGTGAGGTTTACTTCGGAACGACGACAACGCGATCGAGGGCGCCGAGATCAATAGAAGGGCGCAACACGACGGTTTGAGAGAGCGTCGCATTACCGCGCTCGATTTGGATTACGGTGCCGATCGGAAGGCCGGAATGAAACGATCGCCCTTCGCCCGTCACCACGACGTCACCGACGTGCAACGGCGCATCCTGCTCGATGTAGTCGACGACGACGCTCGTGAGATTTCCGCGCGCGATTCCCCACCACCGCCCCCGTCGCACTACCGCGGGGATCCGGCTGGTGTAATCGGTGACGAGCACGACCGTACTCGACAACGGACCCACCGCAACGACACGGCCAACCACGCCGCCGGCCGCGAGCACCCCTTCATCGGCGCGAACTCCGGCCAACGAGCCCTTGTCGATCGTCACGGCGCGAGATTCGTTCTCGGGAGGAAACCCGATGACACGCGCCTGGATGCCGCGATAGAGATCCGCGACGGAGCGAAGACCACTTTGCGCCGCATACGCGGCAGCGAGTTCGTGAAGCCGGTCGTTCTCTTCGACCAGCCGCTCGTTGCGCGCGCGTAGCCGCGCCACATCGGTTTCGAGCCCAGGCAGCGCGACGATCGCCGCAACCAGGCCGCGAACACCCCCGACGGCCGCCGAGATCGCGCTCTCGGCAACGCCGAAGACCGAAGTCGCGACCGTCGAGACCGGGCTGGCAGCGCCGGCACGCTGCGCTCCGATCTGAAGCAGTGCGAGAAGCCCTGCGACGATGATGATGCTGATCAGCGCGAAAAGTTTTCGTTCGTCTCTATACGTGAAGATGACCGCTCCGCTCTCCGACCCAGTTAGTGGCGACGGCTATTTCGTGATTGGAAGTGTAAATCCCAATGCCCGCAGCGTTCGCACGAGGCGGGCCAGCGGCAGACCCATGACGGTGTAGAAGTCGCCCTCAATCGCCTTCACCAACGACGCGGCGCGCCCTTGGATTCCGTAGGCACCGGCTTTGTCCAGCGACTCGCCGGTAGCCAGGTATTCGGCGATCTCGCGGGCTTCCAGGCGATAGAAGCGCACGCGGGTCGACGAGCGCTCTTCGGTCCAAGTCGCGCTGCCTGGGACCGCCAGCGCAAACGCCGTATGGACGACGTGTTCCCGTCCCGACAGCGATTCCAGCATTCGCGCCGCATCCGCCAAATCGCGCGGTTTGCCGAGCGCGGTGCCGTCGAGATCCACGACGGTATCGGCGGCAAGAAACGGGGCGTCGGTCGGCCTGCCGCGCATCTCGAGCGTGGCGCGGAGTTTTTCCCTCGCGTGATACGACGCGAGATCGGCGGGCGAAACCCCCGGCAGCGGCATTTCGGCGTAGCCGCTGGCCGCCACCTCGACGACGAAACCGAGTGAACGCAGCAGCTCCAGCCGTCGGGGAGACTCGCTGGCGAGGACAATCCGAGAGAGACGCATTCGAAATCTAATCGTTGGCGGGCTAGTAGTACATCGTCCCATTCACGTCGACGTATCCGTTTTCATGGCGGCCGCGCGGGTCGCGGTGCGTCCAGTGGATGACGCCGCCGCGCGAATAGTACTCGTAGTCGCCTTTGACGAGGACGCGCTGACCGATCGAGAGCGGAATCGCACCGGTAAAATCGGTGTTTACCTCCACGCGTACGACGAGGGCGCAGCCGGAATCGAGCCGTAACAAAAAGCCCTCGTGGGGGCTGCTACGCCCGGCTTGCACTCCCAGGACGCGCGTGACCCTCCCCTGTGCCACGACCTCCACACCGGAGCGTTGCGCGGAAAATGCCCCGCAGACGGCCGCGTCGTCCGGAGCTTGCGAGGCCGCGCACGCGCCGAACGACGCGCCGACGAGCGCCACGAAAAACGCGCGACCGCTATGCACCGGCGTCGAACCCATACAGGCGGTGGGCCACGATGTATTGCCAGACGGGCTCCGGCACGAGATAGCGGATGCTGCGGCCTTGAGAAATCAACGTCCGCACCAAGGTTGCCGATTCCGGAATCTCGGGAATGTTCAAGGTACTGACACGCTCGCGCAGCGGGGCAGGGACTGCGGCGATGACGCGCGCCAGCGCATCGGCTCGAACGCCGGGGCGCGGCGCGATGACGAACCGCTCTAACGACTGCAGCACTTCGTCGAACCGCATCCAAGCCGCGTTCACCAGCGAATCGGCTCCGATAATAAACGTTAGCTCGGCCCGGGGGTATTTTGCATGCAGACGCGGCAGCAGATCCGCGGTGTAACCCGTTGCGCTCTCGCGTAAATCGGTGTCGTCGAGCGCGAAGCCCGCATTGCTCGCTATCGCGCCCAAGATCATCGCGCAACGGTGCGCCGCATCGGCGCGGGGTTCGTCACGGTAGTGATGATTGCTCGTTGGGACGAACAGCACGCGATCCAGCTGCTCCAATATCCGCGCCGACTCGGCGACGAAAAGATGCGCGTTGTGAATTGGATCGAACGTTCCACCGAAGATTCCGATTCTCATGAGTACGTGAACTCGTACGATCCGATGCGGACCGTGTCCCCCGGCTGCGCGCCGAGCTCCACCAGCCGCTTCTCGACGCCCATCTTTCCCAACGCTCGCTCGAAGCGCGCCATGCCTTCATCGGAGTCGAAGTCCGTCATCGTCGCGAGGCGTTCTACCCGCTCGCCGGTGATGACGAACTCCCCATCGGTGCCGCGTTCGATCGAAAACGCCTCGGGATCGCGCAACTCAATTCGAACCGGCTCTTGCGCGACGATCTCCGGCAAGGGCGCCGATTCGATCGCGCGCCATGCATCGAGCACGAGTTCTCGCACGCCCGCGTGCGTCGCCGCGCTGATCGCGCGCAGCTCGGGAAAGAGCGCGCGCAGCTCCGGCAAAGAATCGCGCGCGTTCGGTAAATCGAGTTTATTGAGGACGACCATCGTCGGCTTTTCAGCCAATCGAGGATTCCACGCGGCTAGCTCTCGTTCGATGATTTGCTTGTCGGCAAGAATCTCGGGCAGCGGTTTCGCTCCGTCGAGCAAGTGCAGCAAGATGCGCGTGCGCTCGACGTGCTTGAGGAAGAGATCGCCGAGGCCGGTACCATGGTGTGCGCCTTCCACCAAGCCCGGCACGTCAACCATGACGAACGATTCTTCATCTGAGACGCGGACGACACCGAGTTGAGGTTCGAGCGTCGTAAAAGGATAATCGGCAATTTTTGGGCGCGCCGATGAGACGACCGAGAGCAGTGTGGACTTGCCGGCATTCGGGACGCCGATGATGCCGCAGTCGGCGAGCAGACGCAGCTCGAGGCGCAAATGCGCGCGCTCGCCGGCCTCGCCGTGTTCGGCGAAACGCGGCGCCTGACGAACGCTGGTGGCGAAATGCTGGTTGCCCAGACCGCCGCGACCGCCTTTCGCAACCACGAAACGAGCGCCGGCGTTCGCTAAATCGGCAAGCAAAACTTCGGGCGCGTCGCCGAGTCGACGGTAGACCAGCGTTCCAACCGGAACGGCGATCGTCAGATCGACTCCGCTTCGGCCGGACTTCTTCGAGGTTCCGCCCGCCTTCCCGGATTCGGCCGAGAAGCTGCGTCTGAACCGAAACTCGACGAGGGTCGAGAGTTCCGGCGTCGCTTCGAGATAGACGCTGCCGCCATGACCGCCGTCGCCGCCGGCAGGGCCGCCCTTGGGCACGTATTTCTCGCGCCGCCAGGCGACGATGCCGTCGCCGCCGTCCCCAGCGGCTACTTCAATCTCGGCCTCGTCGATAAACTGCACGGCCGTTACGTTCGCCGGAAAAAGAAAAGGGGCCTAACGGCCCCGGTGAATGGCGAGCGGACGGTCTATGCGGCCGGCAGCACCGAAACGTGCTGGCGGTTGCGGCTCGTGCTGAAAGTAACGATGCCGTCAGTAAGGGCAAAAAGTGTATGGTCGCGGCCGAGGCCGACGTTGGCTCCCGGATAGAATTTCGTCCCACGCTGCCGCACGATAATGTTTCCGGCGATTACTCGCTCCCCGCCGAACCGCTTGACGCCCAGCCGCTGGGCGTTGGAGTCGCGCCCGTTCCGGGTCGAGCCCGCGCCTTTTTTCGAGGCGAAAAGCTGAAGATCTAACTCGAACATAGCCGGGCTATTGTAGCAAAGGCCCTCTAAAAAGCAAGGCGCTCTCATTTCGCCGGGCCGCCGTCAGCGGGGCCCCCTCAGGTAGTGGTCTTTTTCGACCAGCGGGCGTAGGCGGCTTTCAGGGCGCTCAACTTCCGCTGCTGCGAGGCCAGCGCCTCGGCCCTCGCCTTGCCGCCCTTAAGGCCGCCCTTGCGCCCCAGAGCAACCGTCGCGGGTTCCTTGCCGCCCGGCACCATGCGAGGCTCCTCGCCCGTGAGCTGGGCCAGGATCGAATGCGCGGCCTGGATCGGATCGGACGGAAGCTTGCGAATATGCTTTGACATCGCTCTAAGCCTATCACAGACCCGTCCCGCCGGGTTCAATCTGCGCCATGGCGGCAGGGCCGTCTAATACCGCGCAGCTGGCGGCCTGCTCGCCTCCATGAGCTTCCAAAAAACCCATCCGGCGGTTAAGCCGAAAACGAGCATAATCGGGAAGACGAGCCGTGCAGTAGACGGCGTGGTACAACGGCCAGGCTTTGGATTACTCCTGGCTGCGGCCCTCTCAAACTCCAGTCACTACCCTTCCTCTCCACACCTGTGGACAGGCCTGTGGAGAAACCGCTTCCCCGGGGTCGTTAACCGCCGGCGGAAGCCTTATGGCGTCGGGTTTATCTGGCCTCAATTCCTACGGCCCTCTGCCGGTTCATAATTCGGAAAAAACGCGGAAAGACCGTGGCTGGCGATCTGTGGATAAGTGTATAACATCGTGCATAGATTCCAGAGGAGCGCGGCTTGATTAAGCCAACCCTTTGCGCCCTCACGGGGGTGGCGCAGAACAACGTAAAGAGGGTAGAGGATGGCGCTAGCGATCAACTCGGACATCTCCAACGAGCTTTGGCAGTCCGCACTCGATACGTTGGAACGGACCTTTTCAAAGCCCGTTTTCGAGATGTGGATCAAACCGATTCGGTTCATCTCGTTCCACGGCAACGAGCTTCACCTCGCGGTCCACAGTAAGTTTGCTCAAGACTGGATAGGGAGCAAGCTGCGACATCAGATGATCGGCGTGCTGAGCGAGCTGTTCGGCACCAGCGTCGAACTGCGTCTTTCCGTCGCCGATCCCGTGGAAAATGCCCGGCCGGGCGCCCCTTTCGCGTCGCACCCGCTTGAGGAGTTCCGCACCGCCAACCTTAATGCGCGTTATACTTTCGAAGAGTTCGTCGTCGGGAACTCCAACCGGTTTGCCCATGCCGCGGCCCAAGCCGTAGCCGGAGCCCCCGCCCACGCGTATAATCCGCTCTTTTTATACGGCGGCGTCGGTTTGGGAAAGACCCATCTGATGCACGCAATCGGGCATCGCGTCATCCAGGACAACTTGGCATCAAACGTCGTCTACCTCACGTGCGAGAAGTTCACGAACGAGTTTATCATCGCGTTGCAAAACAACCGTACGCCGGAGTTCCGCAATCGTTATCGTCAGGTCGACGTGCTGCTTATCGACGACATCCAGTTCCTGGCCGGTAAGGAGACGACCCAAGAAGAGTTCTTCCACACTTTTAATGCGCTGCACGAATCGGGACGGCAACTCATTATTTCGTCGGACCGTCCGCCCAAAGAAATTCAAACGCTAGAAGCGCGTTTGCGCTCGCGATTCGAATGGGGTTTGCTCACCGATATCCAGGCGCCCGATCTCGAAACGCGCGAGGCGATCCTTCGCAAGAAGGCAGGGAGCGAGAACATTCCGGTGCCCGATGAAGTGACGTCGTTTATCGCTAAGGTCATTCCGTCCAACATCCGCGAGCTCGAAGGCGCACTGATTCGCGTGATCGCCTACGCCTCGCTCACCAAGGCGCCGATTACCACCGACCTGGCGGCCGACGTTCTTAAGAGCGCGGTCGCGCAAGCCCCGTTGCACCGGATTACGATTTCGAAGATTAAGGAGACGGTCTCGAGCGCGCACGGCCTCACCGTCAAGGAGATGGACAATGGCCGGCGCGATCAACGTCTCGCGGCGCCGCGGCAGATCGCCATGTATATCGCGACGGAGCTCACCAACTATTCCTTGCCGCAGATCGCGCGGGACTTTGGCAAGAAAGATCACACGACCGTCATGTACGCACGAGACAAAATTAAAGACCAGATGCAGCGGGACGAAGCCTACCGCAACAAGATTCGCCAGCTCATCGCGATGTGCCAGAACCCCTGACCTAGGGCACGGGGGATAGCCGTGCACAGGTTCGGGCTGCCCACAGGGATAAACCACCCGCAGCTTACGCGACGTGGAAAAGTGCACGGTTGACGGCGGCCCGTCCACACCTTTATCCGACGCGCAAACCCGCGCCCCGTAAGGTAAAGCCGGAGTTCTCCCCAGAATACACCGCGCTACTGCTGTTACTGCTCTTATATTATTCTACTAGGAAAACGCCCTCGCACGCCCAACGGTGGAACCAATGAGATTCGCCTGTACTACGAAAGACATCGCCGCGGCCGTCGGAGCCGCGAGCAAAGTTGTCAACGCACACACGACGGTACCCATCCTCTCGAACGTGTTGCTGCAAGCGGAGGGCGAAAAAATAGCGGTTCGAGCCACGGATCTCGAACTGACTCTCGAACACGCCTTTGCGGCAGAGGTGACGGAGGGCGGTGCGGTCACCGTTCCGGCGAAGCTCTTCGCGAGCTACCTCGGAAACCTCGCTCCGGGCAGGCTCGAGGTAACCGGCACGCCGACTCGAGCGAGTGTTAAGTGCGACCGCAGCAATTACGATTTCCACGCGCTGCCTGCCGACGAGTATCCCCCGCTGCCCGCTGCGGTTCGCGGATCGCACTTTACGATCGGCGGCAAGCGGCTCCGCGACGGCATCGACGCAACGATCTTTGCAGCCTCGAGCGAAGAGGCTCGGGGCGCGGTCCTAATGGGCACCCTATTGGAAGTGGAGGGCAACGCGCTGACGATGGTCGCCACCGACGGATATCGTCTTGCAAAGTTCGTTACGACCCTGGACGACGGGATGTCCGGTAACGAAAAGTTTATCGTTCCGTCTCGCGCCCTGGCCGAAGTTGCGCGTAATCTGGGAACCGGCGAGCGAATCTCGGTGAGCGCGCTTGGCGCGCAAAGTAATCAGCTCCAAATGACGAGTGGCGACGTCTCGATCACCGTGCGCCTCGTCGACGGGCAATATCCGAACTATCAGCAGGTGATTCCCGCGAAGTTCGATCGGACGGTTACCGCGAGCACCGCGACGTTCATCGGAAGTTTGCGGCGAGCCGAGTTGGTTGCCGGAGACCGCGCCAGTATGGTGAAGCTCTCGGTCGCCAATCAGACGCTCATCGTCACGGCCAGTTCCGATATCTCCGGCAACGCTTATGAAGAGCTGGAGATCGAGCAAACCGGCGAGGATCTCGCAATCGCCTTCAACGCACGGTATCTCGTCGAGATCCTCAATCACATTAAGAGCGAGAAGGTCGTGATGGAGTTCCTGGGGCCGCTCTCTCCGGCGGCGATTCGTCCACTCGAGCCGCTCGAGAGCGGTCAGCAGCTCTACGTCCTCATGCCGCTGCGGCAATAATTTGCTCCTCCGGCATCTAGCGCTATCGAATTTCCGTAATTACCCCCAGCTCGATCTACAGCCGGCTACCGGATTAAACGTGTATGTCGGCGCCAACGCGCAGGGTAAGAGTAATTTGCTCGAAAGCATCGCCATGCTCGGCACCGGCAAGTCTTTTCGCACGTCTCGGGACGGAGATACCGTGCGTAACGGCATGGAGTTAGCGGTGGTGCGGGGCGAAGCATCGCTGCAAACCGGCCGGGTAGAGCTGGTCTGTGCGATCGAAAAGAGCGGGAGGGGCACCCGCAAGAGCTACACCGTCAACGGCGGTGCCGTGCGCTATGCGTCCTATCTCGGGAAGATCCGCGTCGTTACGTTCGTGCCGGCAGATTTACAGCTGGCCGCCGGAACTCCCGGGGCTCGCCGCGCATTCCTAAACGTCGCGCTCTCGCAAAGCGAGCCTCGCTATTACTACGAGCTGGCGCGCTATCGCAAGGCGCTGCAGCAAAAGAACGCGATCTTGCGTGGCACCGTGGCCGGCGACACCGACCTGCTCGAGATATACGAGCGTACGCTGATCGACGCGGGAACGGCGATTATACTCGCGCGCGATCATCTCGTGAGAGCGCTCGCGCAAGAGGCGCGCAGAGCCCACGCGCGGTTTGGCGGAAACGAACGTTTGGCGCTCACCTACGAGCCGAACGTGCCGTTTGAGTCGCCGACTCGCGCCGCAGTTGGAGCGGCCTTCGAAGCGCGGTTACGACAGACGCACGAGGCCGAACGGGCTCGCAAGACGGCCCTGGCGGGACCTCACCGTGACGACATTGGCCTTTCGCTCGACGACGATTCACTGGCAGCCTACGGGTCGCAGGGCCAGCAACGCACGGCGGTGCTCGCGCTTAAGATCGCCGAGTATGCGGTGATGAAAGAACGTTCCAATGAGGCGCCCTTGCTGCTCTTGGATGACGTGCTCTCAGAGCTCGACGAAGAGCGCGCCACCGCTTTCTTAGCCGAGATCGGCGACTACGAACAGTCCTTCGTGACGGCGACGCATCTGCCGGCCCCGTTGAACTCGAGCGCGCACGTGGCGTGCGTCCGCCATGGCCACGTAGAGGCGCTTGCGACATGTTGAAGCTTTCGCAAGCCATCGGCGAGTGGGCGCCTTCGGAGAAGAGTGCCCTGCGAGATCCCTTGACGCTGCTTGCGGCCGGCTGGGCCGATATCGTCGGCGCCGAAGTCGCCGCGAACTCGGCGCCCGTGCGACTTGCAGACGGCACGCTCGTCGTCGTCACGCGTTCGAGCGCGTGGAGTCACCAGTTGAGCTTCCTCGCCGAGCGAGTCCTCGGCGCGGTTGGAGCCCGGCTGCCTGGCTGCGGTATCGAGCGCCTGCGGTTCCGAGTCGGCGCCTTGCCTAAACGCAACGCACCACGGGCCGGCAGCCCTCCCGCCAAGCCGTTGCGATTACCTGGAGAAGCTGTTCCCTCGGCCAGCGCACAGGAGGCGTTGGCGCAGTTCGCACGGCACGTCGAATCCGCTACGCGGGCAAAGCGCTCCGCCGGCTGGAAGGCATGCGATAGCTGCGGCGCATTGATCGATCCGTCTCAGAGGGTCAGCTGTGCAGCTTGCAGTGCAGCGCGGAGCGAGGGACGAGCCCTTGCGGCCGCGCGGCTGCTTTTCGAAGCCCCTTGGCTCGGCTTCGCCGGAACGGCCGAGCTCGTAGATGGGTTGAACGAGAGGGAGTACGAACGAATCCGTAGCCGGCTGCTTAAGCGCTGGTGGGGGATGCTCGAGTGTGCACGGGTTGCCGGTCGTCTTTCGCGTGACGATCGCGAGCGGCTCGTGGCAAGCTCGTACGTGCTGTTGCGCAGCAAGCTTCCGCCGGAGGAAATCATGCCGGCTACGGTGCGCAATGTCTTGGGGGACGAACTGCACGAGCTGCTCTATGGCGACTCGCCGTTACAAACGGCGAGCGGCACGAGCTAACAAAACGAACGAAAAGGTTGATGTCAACGAACTATACTGGTGAGCAAATCGAGGTTTTGCGCGGGCTGGAAGCGGTGCGCAAGCGCCCGGGCATGTATATTGGCAACACGGCGGAGCGGGGTCTCCATCAACTCGTCTACGAGGCGGTAGATAACGCCGTCGACGAAGCGATGGCGGGACACGCGCGTACCATTCAGGTCGTCCTGCTGGCCGATGGTTCGTGCTCGGTCGAGGACGACGGGCGCGGCATTCCGATCGACATGCACGCCGAAGAGCGCGTGCCGGCCGTGGAAGTCGTGATGACGATTCTCCACGCGGGCGCGAAGTTCGGAAAAGGCGGCTATAAAGTCTCGGGCGGCCTTCACGGCGTCGGGATCTCCGTCGTCAATGCGCTTTCCGAATGGATGATTACCGAGGTTAAGCGTGACGGGTTTCTCTGGCAGATGAAGTTCGAGCGCGGAATCACCGTCCAGAAGCTCAAGAAGATCGGAAAAGCCTCCGGCACGGGCACGCGGCAGTGGTTCAAGCCGGATCCGGAGGTCTTCGAGGTAAGCGAGTTTCACTGGGATATTCTGCAAAAACGCCTGCGGGAGCTTGCCTTCCTGAACCGCGGGCTCGCGATTACGCTGCGCGACGAACGCCCGGTCCGCTCAGGCGAACCGGTGCGCGAGCGTACCTACGAGTTCGATGGCGGGATCGTCTCGTTCGTCGAATGGCTCAATGGAAAAAAAGATGCGCTCCACCCGATTATTTCGACTCATGCCGAGCGTGACGGCGTGGACGTCGAGGTTGCGATGCAGTATACGGACACCTACGCCGACCAGATTTTTTCCTACGCGAATAATATCGCAACGATCGAAGGCGGCATGCACCTCCAAGGCTTTCGGCAAGCCGTAACCAACGCGGTGAACGGTTATGCACGCAAGCGCGGCATGCTCAAAGAATCGGACAACTCCCTTTCGACCGACGACATCGTCGAGGGTCTGACTGCGGTCGTTTCCGTGAAGCTTCAGGATCCCCAGTTCGAAGGTCAGACGAAGACAAAACTGGGCAACGCGCGGGTGCGCAGCATCGTGGCGGGCCTCGTCTCCGAGCGGCTCGATTTCTTTCTCGAGGAGAATCCGAAATACGCCCGCGCGATCGTCGACAAATGCATGCAGGCCCAACGCGCACGCGATGCGGCGAAGAAAGCCCGCGATCTCTCCCGCCGTAAGAACGCGCTCGAAGGCTCCGGCCTTCCCGGAAAACTCGTCGACTGCAAGAATGGAAACGCCGCCGAATGCGAGCTCTTCTTGGTTGAGGGCGATTCGGCCGGCGGCACCGCCAAAGGCGGTCGCGATCCGAACAATCAAGCGATCCTCCCGCTACGCGGGAAGATCATCAACGTCGAAAAGGCGCGGTTGGACAAAGTGCTGGCCAACGAAGAGATTCGCACGATGATCACGGCGCTGGGCACCGGGTTCGGCGATGAGTTCAACGTGGAGAAGCTGCGCTACCACAAGATCATCATTATGACCGATGCCGACGTGGACGGATCCCACATCCGTACGCTGCTGCTGACGTTTTTCTATCGCCAAATGAAGCCGTTGGTCGTGGAGGGCCACGTCTTCATCGCGCAGCCGCCGCTTTACGGCATTCGCAAAGGCAAGAGGCAGTGGTGGGCCTTCACGGAGGCCGAGCTCAAGTCGGTCATCGGCGAAGACGGTAAAGATTTCACCATTCAACAGTACAAGGGACTTGGCGAAATGGACGCCGAGCAACTGGCCGAAACGACGATGGAAGTCGGCCATCGCCGCCTCAAACAGATTACGGTCGAAGATGCCGTCGAGGCCGAGCAGATCTTCACCGACCTCATGGGCGATAAGGTCGAGCCTCGGAAGCAATACATTTTCGACTATGCAAAGAGCGTCAAAAACCTCGATCTATAGCTTGATGGAGGCCCTCGTTTAGCTCGATCCCGAGTTAAACTGGGGCCTCAATATCGTTAAAGGGTCCTTAGGTAGGCGGGGTCCTCCACAGCTCAAAGGGTATAGAAGCAAGAGGACTCACGTGCGCAAGCGCTTTGCAATCGGCCTGCTGGCCGCCGCGATCGTCGTCGGGCTCGTGGCGGCTTCGCGCCACGAGTTGCTGCGTGTTGCCATCCGAGGGGCTGCCGCGCTTGCGGGATACGACATTCGTATCGCCCAGATTCAAATCGGCCGCGAAGGCACCACGCTCCGCGACGTTCGCGTCGGGCGTGGCTCGGCGCCGCTCTTGCAGGCGCAACGCATTACGATCGGCTACTCGCTGCGCGATCTTCTTCCCGGCAGCCATCGCCGCTTCGGCCTGACCGATGTCGAGGTTAGCGGCGTCAAGCTAACGCTCACCCGTTCGCGCGACGGCAGGTTCAACATCCCTTTGCCCGGTGCAGCCGCTCCATCCGTTCCATCCGCTCCGCAGCGAGTCGACTCCGTTCCGCTTCGTTTTCGGCTGCGAGTTCGGGGCGGCCGGATCGAGTTGCGGGAGCCGTCGGCTTATGATGAGAGCGCTCGCGACGTGGAAGTAAATCACATCGGTGTCGACGCGAGTATCGACACCTCGGCAATCACGCAATATCGCGTCGGCGGGGCTTTTGAGGAGCGGCGCGACGAACCGTTTACCCTTGCGGGCAAGATCGATGCAATCGCGGGTTTCGCGATGCATCACGCGAAGGCGGCACGCTTCCCCGTGCGGGCGCTGGCCAACTACTTCGCGCAGACTCCCGTCGTGCGCGTTCTCCACGGAGGGGCGCGAAACTTCGATGCAGTTCTTTATGCACTGGACGTTCAGCCCAACGTGGCGCCCTCATATCACGTCAGCCTCCGCCTCGATATCGATGGGGGACGTCTCGCGCTGAGCGTGCTCTCGCTGCCGCTAGAGCATATCGCCGGAACGCTTCATGTCGTCGACAACACGTTCTTCATCAGCGGTGCGCGCGCCACCCTCGCCGGCATCCCGCTGCACATCCAAGGCGGTGTCTACGACTTAAACGGTGCGGTGACGGGCGGCCCGCAGCTGCGCGTCGCGGTTCGCGGCGCGGGCGATCTCGCCAGTCTCCGACACGCCTTCGGCTTCACGCGCGATCAACCGATTTCGGGAGAAACGACGCTGGGAGTTCTGGTCGGCGGACCGATCGACGATCCCGTGATCGTGGCGCGCGCGAATGCAGCCCACGCGCTCTATCGAGATTTACCGTTCGACGGAGTCGCTGCGGGCGTGGTCTATCACGCGAACGTCGTCGCCCTGGCTCCGCTGCGCGCGTCCTACGGCGGCGTTGCGCTCGGCGTGCGCGGCACGCTGAACATCGGCAGGCACCTGCGCTCGCAACTTGCGGTTCACGTCGAGGGCCCGGCGGATCGTCTGCCTTATCTCGACGAGATGCTGGGAAAGGAACCGATCGTGATCGATGCGAGCGCGACGGGTGACGACTTGCTTTTCCACGTTATCGGCAGCGTGGCTTCGACTCGAGGCGTCGATCGGGTTGCCGCGCTGCTTCAAATGAATGAGAACGGGACCGCCCTCGTCGATCCGTTTTGGCTACATACGCCTCGCGGCGATCTCGACGGATCGTATTTGCTGGACCGGCCGCGCAACACGAGCGCTTTTTGGCTGCTCTCGAATGGTTTGCGAATGCGAGCGCCGGCGTATCCGGCGTTTCCCAATTTGAACCTGCCGCAAATGCCGAAGATCGACGGGGGAGTCATCAGCGCCGCGATTGCCGGCGGCGGCTCCGGAAATCACATCGTCTTGGGCGGCTTGGTGAGCGGCGCCCGCACGAGCATCGCCGGAGTGCAGTTCACCCGCCTCGACGCGGCCCTGGCGGGGACGATGCAACAAGCGCCGATCAATCTGCTCGACGCCTCCGGTCCGTGGGGAACCTTTCGCGGGCGAGGTGAGTTTTCGACCCAACGATTCGTTGCCTACGGAGATTATCGCGGAAGCTTCGAGGGTCTCGCGCCTTTTCTCGGCAGCGCAATTAGCGGGCGCGGCGGACTCGGGGGCACCGTTGCGATCGCGGTCGAAGCGAATCGCATCGTCGTCGTCGCCTCGAATCTTTCGATGCCCGGCGCGACATTGCGCGGAATTCCGATAGACCGTGCGAGTGTTACGCTGGCGGTGGAAGGCGACCGCTTGCGAATTTACTCGGCGCACGCGCGCGCGGCCGGCGGTGACGTCGTCGCGGCGGGTACGCTTTCGTTGTCGTCCAAGAGCGCGGGCGCTTCGGGCTCGAACGCCCTTTCGCTCGTCGCAGATCGGTTGACGACTTCACAACTTCACGGAATCGGATTGCCGCTCCAGGGCGGGACGATCTATGCCAGTGGCGTGCTGCGGGCCGGTGCGCGGCTCCCCGCGTTTGCCGGAGGCGTTACGGTCAACGACGCACACATCGCGCAGTTTCCGATCGCAGGCGAAGCCGACGTGGACTTGTCGGGCGATGCGGTGGCGCTGAGGCGAATGGTTGGAAAGATCGGAAGCACGTACGCTCGTGCCGACGGCACGATTGGAGCGCTTTTGTCCGGCTCCCCGAGTTACGCGCTTCGGGCCAACGTGCCGGCATCCCAGGTCGCGCCGGCGTTGCGCGCCTTCGGTCTTCCAAACTACATGACCGACGGCTCCTTCAACGCGCAGTTGCTCATCGGCGGGCGAAGCCTTTCGCCGACGATCGTTGGGACGATCGGCGTGCCGGCGGGCGACGTCAACGGTCTTCCCTTCATCGATGGACGCGCCGCGATCGCAGCCGATCTCAGCGGCGTCAGCATATCCGACGGATCGGTCGTCGTCGGCACGACGGCGGCGCGCTTAGGCGCCGTGGTCCGGCCTCGCGATGTCGCCATGCACGTCAGCGCACCACGCGCCGATCTCTCGGATTTCAACAACTTCTTCGATACGGGCGATACGCTTGCCGGGAAGGGTGGCGTTCGCATCGCGGCCGCCTCCCGCAACACGCGCATTACGTCGAGCGGCAACATCAACGTACGAGGTTTTCGCTACCGGAATCTGCCGATCGGCGACACGCGAGCCGTCTGGTCCAGTGCGCGTAACCTCGTCGTGGGAGCGTTGGCGATCGGAGGAAGCGAAGGCGAGCTTCACGCACGCGGTTCGATCGGTCTGGCGCCTCCCGGTCCGTGGCTGTCTACGCTCGAGCGGTCGCGCTTCGATCTGGGAGCAGATATCGACCATCTAGACCTTTCGCTCTGGCTACCCGCCCTCGGAATGCAGGCGCTGCCGATTACCGGGCGAGCCTCCGGACAGGCTACGGTACGTGGCCGGTTTCCGCAGATCGACGTGCGCGGCAACGCTCGCGTTACCGGCGGCACATTGGGGCCTCTCACCCTCGACACCGCCGATCTCGCGGTGCACGCGGCCGGCGAGCGAGTCGTGATCGACCGCGCCGAGATGACGACACCCGAGCTCTCCGCGTCGGCCGCCGGCTCGCTGGGCCTTTCCGCCGCGCAACCAATCGATTTGCAAGTCCATGCTGCCACGAGCCACCTCGCTCAACTCGTCTACGATGCATCGCGACGGCGGGTCCCAATAACGGGATCCTTCGAGTCGACGCTGTCGGTCGGTGGAACCTATCGAGCGCCGACCCTTACGGCCGGCTTCGACGCTACCAGCGTGCTTGCGTATGGCATCCCAATCACCTCGCTCTTTGGAGAGGTGCGCCTGCGGGGACACGAGCTGGTGCTTTCCGATGCGGGCGTGACCTTCGCGCGTGGCGAGGCGACCCTGGCCGGCGCGCTTCCTTTGTCAACGGCACCGCTCCGTTTCGCAGCCGCCAATGCGCCCCTGAGCTTTGACGTCGATGTGGTCGATCTCGACCCTTCGATCTTCGACGAAGCATTCGGGAACAACACGAAGTTCCAAGGGCTTCTCGACGGTCATATCGGCCTTTCGGGGACCGTCCGGCAACCGGCGGTGGTGGGACGCATCTCGCTGGCGGGCGGATCGTACGTGAGCGATCTCGAGCGTACTCCGCTCACTCAAATCGTCGCAGACCTTTCCTTCAACCACACGTCGGGCACGATCGACCGAGCGTCGGCGAAGGCCGGAAACGGCACGCTCAACGGCTCCGGAAGCGTCGAGTTTCCCAACGGAGTCTCCGGAGGCGGGCTCTCGCTGTCGATTCGCGGGGCGGCTCGCAGAGCGCAGCTCGACCTGCCGGCTTACGGGAGCGGGACCCTCGACGGGAAGCTGGCCTTGGTCAAACCGCCGACGGCGGCCGCGCTGCTTTCGGGGAACGTCACCCTGAGCGACGCGACGCTGCCGTTCGCCGCATTTATCAAAGCCGCCACGCAATCGAGTACGGAAGGATGGGCCACGCAGATCCCGCTGGCCTTCGACGTTTCGGCCACCGTGGGAAAGAACGTCCGAGTACGCGGTAGCGGGTATGGAGCCGGCCTCGATATCGGGGCCACCGGCTCCGTTCGGCTGGGCGGGACGCTCGCCGCTCCGCAGCTGGCCGGCGCCTTCCAATCGACCGGTGGAACCCTTACCTACTTCGATCGCGCGTTCCGGGTACAGGAAGGAAGCGTTCGCTTTACTGCCGCAGACGGCGTGCTGCCGACGCTGCACGCCGTGGCCACCTCGAGCGTGGTCAACCCGGACCCCGATCGAGCCCGAAATCCCTATGGCAGCGCCCAAGTAACGATCACCGTAGAGGGCCCCATCGAAGGGCTAAAAATTGGGCTGCAGTCGAACCCCCCCGGGTATAGCCGGGACGAAATCCTGGGCTTAATCGCGCCTTTTGGCGGGTTCTTCAGCGGCATCTCGTTCAGCCGTCAATCGATGCTCGCGCGACAACAACCCGGGAATATAACCCCGCTGGGAACGCTTTCGCCGATTCCAAATGTCGCATTGCCGCAAAACAGCAACATCACGGTGGGGCAGGAAGCCTTCAACATCCTCAACGCGCAGTTTACCGCAGGCCTGCTGGCTCCCGTGGAAAGTACGCTGGGACAAGGCCTCGGGCTCTCCAGCGTTAACCTGACGCTCGGATATTACGGGAACGTCGGACTTACCGCCACGCGGCTGCTCGGCAAAGCGGTCAGCGCAGTCTACGCCGTCACGTTCGGTCTTCCTGAGATTCAATCGTTCGGATTGGTCGTGCAGCCAAGTCCCACGACGGCGGCGTCGCTGAACTTCTTCTACCAAAGCGGTCCCACGAAGCTCTTGCAGTTGCCCGGCTCTCCGGTCGGGTACAGCGCAAGTTATTTGACGAACCAGCCCCTTATCGGAAACACCGGCTTCAGCCTTACCTTGCAGCATTATTTCTGGTGATGGCATTTTGATTAGAAGGGGCGTTCGGGCCGCGGCCGCGAGCAAGGACACCGGCAAAGCCGGGCGGAACAGGGCGTGCCGAGCCGTGCGCGCTTCGCTTGCTCGCGGCGCAATTCATGGCCCGCCGCTAAGTCTGAAAGTATATTGAAACGACTTTTTCACATGAGCTTTGATCCGGGGCGCCGCTTGGCCGCAGGTAAATTGCTCATGGGCATCCTTCTCCTGGTCGTGGTCGCTCGGTTGAGTCTTGCTCCCGCATTGTCCGCGCCGACGCCGAAAATCGTGTCGGTGGACGTAACGGGAAACCTGCGCGTTCCGACGCAGACGATCATGGCGGTCGTCGCGTCGCGGCCGGGGCAGCCGTACAACCCGAAGACAGTTTCGGACGACCTCGCTCGGATCAACGCGCTGGGCTACTTCGCGGATATCGCGCCGCCGCTCGTACGCGCTCGGCCGGGGGGTATCGCCATCACGTACCGCGTGGTGGAAAATCCGGTGATCTCCAAAATCCTGTTCACGGGAAACCAGAAGGTCCCCAGTGACACGCTGCTGGCCCTGATGGACCTTTCGGTCGGCCAAGTATTCAACACGAACACCTTTCGCCAGGACGTGCTCAAGATCAACAACTATTACGAGCGCATCGGATACGGCGGGCAGGTACCGACCCACGTCAAGGACATCAACCTAGACTCTCAAACCGGGGCCTTGACACTCACGATTCAGGAAGGTCTGATCGTAAAGGCGATCGAGCTCGGCGGCGATCCGCTGCTCCCGCCGCCGCTGATTCTTCCGGCGCTCACCCTGAAGGTCGGAAGCGTTTATTCCGACGCGGTGCGCGACGCCGATTACAAGGCGCTCCAAAAGCTGTACGAAGACAAGTTCCACCTCGAGCTTGGCAACTTTGAGGGCGGCATCGTTCCCTCGTCGATCAACCTTGCGGCCGGAACGGCCGACGTAAAATACAATATCTACGTCGCGCGGATCGCCGTCGTCGAAATCACCGGCAACACCCGCACCAAAGACCAAGTGATCCGCAGGGAGCTGCGCGAGCGCGTCGGCATGGTGCTCAACACCGACGCAATCAAACGCGATTACCAGCGTCTCAACGCGCTCAACTTCTTTTCTAAGGTCGAGCCCGACGTCAGGCCGGGCCCCGATCCGAAGAAACCGCAAGACGTCACGCTCGTTTGGCACGTTACCGAACAGCGTACGGCTTCGGCTTCGGTCGGGTTCGGGTATTCGGGCGGCATAACGGGCCTAGGCCTCTACGCGACGCTCGGTCTTACCGATAATAACTTGCACGGTACCGGCGACTCCGCCGGTATTCAGTTCGAGGAAGGCGCGCGAACGGGAGTCGCGCAGATTACCGGATCGATTCCCTACCTCGGCGATACGCCGGCGGCGGAACGCTACACGGCCGGCGGCTCGATCTTTACGAACCATTCGACGTATTACTACCCAGTGTATAGCATCCTCGGCAGCGGAAGCTCGGTCGCAAGCAACTCCTCGATACCGATTCCCGTCACCCTCTACCCGAGCTCGACGTCGCAGCAGCTCTCGAACATCTACGCGACCAGCACGTCGAGCGCGAACGGAATCACTGGAAACGTCGGGCGCCGCCTGAGCGACTATACGATCTTGTCGCTGTCGATGACCGGCGAGAAAATCAAATACGACACGACCGTGCCGTCGCCGTATTATTTCCAAGGCAATCAACCGAACATCTTCATCGGACCGACGCCGAGCCCGATCAACTCGCAGCAAAACTACGGCGGGTCGTTCGGCATCGCAGCTTCGTCGATCGCCAACGTCAACACCGGCGCCCCCTATAACTTGGTAACGAGCGGCCTGAGCCTGCAGTCGATTACGCTCGACGATCCGTTCAATCCGCGCGAGGGCCTCAAGGCCGTGCTCAGCACGACGTTTTCGGCACCGGCGCTGGGCTCGAACTTCTCGTTCACGCAGAGCACGGTGGATTTGGCGAGGTTTTTCCCGGTGCTCAGAGATGCCACGATCGGCTTTCACGGCGTCGGCTACTTCTCGACGGGAGTGATTCCGCCCAGCTCGCTCTTCACGTTCTCCGATCAGCAGATGCGCGGGTATAACCAGGTCTTCTACGCGACCAATGCGTACCTAGGGCAGATCGAACTCCGCCAGCCGGTCGCCCTTGACCGCCGGATAACGCTGGCCGTGTTCGTCGACGAGCTCGATTATCGAATTCGAGGAGCGTACCCGCTGCTCGATCCGTACACCAACCGGATTACCGGGTATCCATCCGATTGGGCGCTGTACGGCGATGCCGGCTTCGGAATACGATTCGACGTACCGCAGCTCGGGCTGCGGACCGTCCGCATCGATTTTGCCAAGGGAGTTAATGGTACGCACACGAGCTTTGGGATTGGTCAAAGCTTCTAAGGCGAAAGCTCGAGATGATTAAAGTGAAGATTCGATCGACGATACTTTGTGCGGGCGCAGCACTATTGGCGATGTCGCTGGCGCCCGGCGCCATCGCGGCCGATATCAGCGACGTCGGGTTCGTCGACCTAGCGGATATTGCGAATCTGCCGGTTTTCGTGAGCGTGAACCGGCAGCTCGCCGCCTATAAGTCGCAGCTGGACGCGCAGTACAACGCGCAGGTCAGGCGAGCTGGTAACGATGCGGATAAGCAGCGAATCACGATGCAGTTTCAGACGCAGCTCAACGATAAACAACGTGAAATCGCAGGACCGCTTTTTCAACGAGAGCAGCTCGCGATCGCGGCCGTCAGCGCCACGCGGAGCCTTTCCGTCGTCGTAGATAAGCGGATCGTGATCTACGGCGGCCAGGATATCACCAAAGACGTCGAAGCGGTTTTTGCCGGGCCACAGTCGATCGCGGCGCCGAGCGCAACACCCCCTCCGTCCGAAATCGGATTCGTCGACCAGAACGCGCTCGACGGCGTACCAAAGGTCCAATCCGCCAACGCGGAGATGACGCAGTATCAAACCACGCAGCGGCAGATCTATGCGGCGAGATTGGCGCAGGCCAAGAGCCCGACCGAAAAGCAACAAATTTTCACAGAGTACAACAAGCTGATCTCCGACAAGCAGGACCAGCTGCTCAAGCCGCTCGTGGACCAGACGAAGACTGCAACGGCGGAGGTCGCGGGCCGCAAGAATTTGATTTTGGTCGTCGATCGTGCAGACGTCGTCTACGGAGGCACGGACATCACTACGGATGTCCAGAACGAGCTCGCCAAATAGTGCCGGAACTCTGCTGGGGATGGCAATCGGGCTGTGTGCGGCCGCCGGTTCGCTTTCGGCGTGCGGCGTCAACGTGCATTCGTCTGCCGTCCGCGGAGTCGGTTACGTTCGCATCGACGAAGCGGTTAAGCGGGATCCGCTCTATTCGCAGCTCTCGCAGCTCGACGACGCCATGGCCGCGATAACGCTCAAGTCGTCGGCTCCTGCGGTGCCGCTTGGAGCGCGACAGATCGCCGCACAGACTGCGGAGCTCAATCGCGAGCTGCGCGCCGCGCAAGATCGCGCGAACAAGATCTTGGCCGAAAAGCAACGCACGTACACGTCGCGCGAACAGCAAGCGGTCGCCGCCGCGCTGAGGGCGGCCGGCATTCCGGGAGCAGGCGCGCTTGCGGCTGCGCAGATGAGCGGCGCATCCGCCGTGCAGGAGCAGCAGGCCGCCAGCGCCGCCAACGCCGACTTACAGGCTTACCAGCAAAGCGTCGTCGCGCAGGACAATGCGGCGACCAACGCGATCGCCAATCAGCTGCAGGCGCAGGCGGCGCAGAAATTTCGAGCCAAGGCCGAGCAGTTGCAGCAGAATGAAACGGACCTGACGCTCCGGTTGACGCAGCAAGATGCGGGGGCCCGTTTAGCGATTAAGATGCGCCTCTCGAATCTCGCCATGGACCCGGCCGCCCGCCAGAAGGCCGAATCCGACATCGCGAGCATCAACGCCAAGGAAAGCGCGCAGGTCGGCGCCCTCCGCAGCGCCGATGCCGCGACGTTGAAGGCGTACCGAGCCCAGCTGGATCGCGAGACGGGAAATGCGATACGATCGCAAGTGGGCGCGATTTCGGCGCAGACGAGGTCGAAGCTCGCCGAACGACGCGACGAAGTAGGCACGCAACTGCGCAGCCTCGCGCCGGTAGCGCCGGCCGCGCACCTCTCGCCGAAGGTTCAGGCGCAGATCGCTCAAATTCAGCGGCAGTATGCCGGCGCGTTTGCCGCCGACACGGGCAAGACGATTGCCGACTACAATGCGACGAAGAACGATCTGGACCGGCAGTTCGCCGCGTTGCATGGAGCCGACGTGGGCGCCACCGGCGCCGCAGCCAAAGAGCTCGGCTCGTTGCAGAAGCGCCGCGACGATCTCTACCAGCAGATCGTCGCGCAGATCGAGCGCGACGCCACGCGGATTGCGACGGACCGCGGCCTGAGTATCGTTTTCGTTAATATTTGGGCCGCAGCCGGCGGTTACGACATGACCAACCAAGTCATCAGCGACATTGAAAGTCAACACGAGTGAGAAACCACAAGCAGGCCATTCTGATTTGCATGGCGGCGATGCTCGCGGGCTGCGCGAGGCACAGCTCTATCGGCCTCGTCGACGTACAGCGGATCGTCAGCAACTGGCCGGAGTACCAGGGCTATCAAAACCAGCTTCTTACCGAAGAACGCTCGATTTCGTCGCGGCGGGAGAGCGCCGCTCGCAGGGAAAGCGACGCACTGGGGCTTCAGCGCAAATACGCGAAGGTCACCGATCAGCTCTCGGCTCAGATTCGCGACGCCGCCGGCAAGATCGCTTCGCAGAGCCAGCTGAAACTGGTGCTGACGCGGGAGGGCATCGGCTATGGAGGCGTGGACATCACCAGCGACGTGGAAAAGGCGCTCAACATCACGGAAAAGGCCACTCCGACGCCGGGGATTTGACCCCGTGCTGGGAACGCTGAACGAGCTGGCCGATCGCGTGCGTGGACGCGTCGTCGGCGACGGCAGCGTTCCAATCGCTCGAATCGCGAGCGTCGAAGAAGCCGGCGAGGACGCTCTAACGTTTGCAACGAGTGAAGCGTATTTCGTCGCTGCGTGTTCGAGCAGCGCCGCGGCGGTGCTGATCGACGAGTCGCTCGCGACTCGACCTGCGCCCAAGCCGCTCTTAGTCGTAGATAACGCGCGCAGCGCTCTCGCGGAGCTGCTCGAGGCGTTCCGTCCGCCAAGACCACGCGGCCCCTTTCGTCACCCGAGCGCGGTGATCGCGTCGGATGCGTCCGTCGCCGACGACGTGTACGTTGAGGCGCACGCCTACGTCGGCAGCCTCGCGTCGATCGGATGCGGCACGGTCGTCGGCGCCGGCGCATATGTTGGCGAAAACGTCTCCCTCGGACGGTCGGTCTGGGTCAAAGCAAACGCGAGCCTTATGTCCGGCTGCGTCGTCGGCGACCGCGTCGTTTTGCATCCGGGCTGTGTGATCGGCAGCGACGGATTCGGTTGGGCCTTCGTGGACGGGCGGGCGCAACGAATTCCGCAGGTCGGAAATGTGATACTCGAAGACGACGTAGAGATCGGTGCGAACACGTGCATCGACCGTGCCCAGACGGGGAGCACCATCGTCGGCGCCGGTACGAAGATCGACAATCTGGTCCAGATCGGACACAATTGCCGCATCGGAAAGCATTGCGTGATCGCCTCCTTGACGGGATTGGCCGGCTCGACCGTCATCGGCGACTACGTACGCGTTGCAGGACAGGTCGGCTTCAAAGGACACGTTACGGTGGGCTCGGGCGTGACGATTGCCGGCCAATCCGGTGTGTGGGGGAACGTCGAAGACGGCGCGACGATTTCGGGCAATCCGGCACAGCCTCACCGTGACGAGCTTCGCCGAGAGGTCATGATTCGTAAGCTGCCAAAGTTGTTCGATCGTGTCGAGGCTTTGGAGCGCTCGCCTTCGCGCCCGACAGGCTCCTAAGTAACGCCCGATGGTACAAACGACGTTGCGCGAGAGCCTTCGTTTTGAGGGCGTCGGGCTCCATACCGGAGCGCATTGTCGAGTCGATGTGCGCCCTGCGCCGGCGGATGCCGGCCTAACTTTTCTGCTCGGAAGCACCCGCGTTCCGGCGACCGCCGAATACGTCGTCGACACGTCGCGCGCGACGGTACTCGGTTGCGACGGCGTCACCGTATCCACGACGGAACACCTGCTTTCGGCGCTCTTCGCGATGGGCGTTGCAAATGCCGATATCGTGGTCGACGGCCCCGAGATACCGGCGCGGGATGGAAGTGCGTCCGAGTTTGCTTCGGCGATCGCGCGCTGCGGGTTGCGGGAGCAGTCCGCGGAGCGCAGGACCCTAGAACTCGAGGAGTCCCTGATCGTCCGCGACGGCGACAAGCTCGTCGCGGCCTTTCCCGCCCCCAGCCTGCGCGTGCGTTTCGTCGCCGATTTTGCAGCGCCGATCGGAACGCAATACTTTTGCAGTGAGATCGATTCCGAACGGTACGTGGCGGAGATTGCCGGTGCGCGGACGTTCGGTTACTTACATGAGGTGGAGGCGCTTCTCGCACGCGGCTTGGCTCAAGGCGGAAGCTTAGAGAACGCGTTGGTGTTTACCGCCGACGGCCCGTTGCAGCCCCTGCGCTGGCCCAACGAAGCCGTCCGCCACAAGGTACTCGATTTGATCGGTGATCTCGCATTGCTCGGAGCGTGGCCGCACTGCGAGCTGATCGCCATCAAGAGCGGACACCAACTCCATTCCTCGTTAACGAGCGCCTTGCGTACGCGATTGCGCGTGCCTTCTGCATAGGAGAGCAGCCTTGGCCGAACTCGACATACGCCAGATTTTTGAGATATTGCCGCATCGGTATCCGATGCTGCTCGTCGACCGCATCCTGGAGTTCGAACACATGGTCCGAGCGCGAGGCTATAAGAACATCACCTATAACGAGCAGATCTTCGCAGGGCACTTTCCGGGGAATCCCGTGCTCCCGGGAGTCTTCATGATCGAGGCGCTGGCTCAGCTGGGCGGCGCGATGATTCTGGAGCCCGGCGAGTTTTCGCGTAAGACTCCCTATCTAGCCGGTATCGACAAAGCGAAGTTTCGGCGCCCGGTGGTTCCGGGCGATCGCCTCGACATGGTGGTAACGATGCTGCGCCATAAGCGCAACATCGGGTGGGTGACCGGCGAGGCGACGGTCGACGGGCAGTTCGCCTGCTCCGCAGAGATCATGTTCTCGATCGTTTCGAATCCTCGCATCGTCGGCGCGGACTCCACCGTGCTCCACTTATAGTTACGGGCCGTAATGCTGCATCCCACGGCAATCGTTCATCCCGGCGCGGAGATCGGAAAACACTCGGAGATCGGGCCGTACTGCATCGTTGGAGAGCATGTGTCGATTGGCGCGCGCACGATACTTCAAGCTCACGTGGTCGTCAACGGCTGGACGCAGATCGGGGACGACTGTCAGCTCTACCCCTTTTCGACCGTGGGCGCCGCATCGCAGGACCGAAAGTACGCGGGAGAGCGAGCCTTCACACGCGTTGGAAGCCGCACGATTCTGCGTGAGTACGTCAGCATCCAACGCGCGACCGGCCGGGACGAGCTCACGGCCGTCGGCGATGACTGCCTCCTGCTCGCCTACGTTCACATCGCGCACAACTGTATTCTCGGCAACGGGGTCACGATGAGCAATCTCGCGCAACTCGCGGGCCACGTGAACGTCGGCGATTACGTGACGATCGGCGGGCAGACCGGCATTCATCAGTTTACACGTGTCGGGCGTCACGCCATGGTCGGCGGGATGAGCAAACTGACCAAAGACGTGCCGCCGTTCTTCCTCGTCGAAGGTAATCCGTGCCAGCCCTACGGCCTCAATAGCGTGGGCCTTCGCCGCGCCGCCTTCCCCGTGGAGGAGCGACAGGAGATCAAGCGCTTCTATAAGTTGCTCTACGACCCCAAGCTCAACGTCTCGCAAGCAATCGAAGCAATGAAAGCCGAAGTTACGACCGACGCCGGGCGGGAAATCATCGCCTTTCTCGAGGCGCCGTCCGAGCGTGGCGTGCTGAAGTGATAACATAGACGCGATCCGGGAGCGGCTTTGTAGTTCGTCGCACGTCTACACCGTGCTGCATCGGCTAGCATGAAGTACTTCGTATCAACTGGCGAACCGTCGGGGGAGGCGAGTGGGATTGCGTTGGCGCAATCGATTCGCTCGTACGACCCCCACGCGCAGTTTGAAGGCATCGGGAGCACCGCCATGCGAGCGGCCGGGTTTACGTTATGGCGCGATCACGCAGGTTGGGCCAGCATGGGTCCGGCTGCAGCGATTCCCCGAATTCCCAAGTTGCTCGACGCGATGCTTCGCACCGCATTTCATATCGCCGCTTCGAAACCCGACCTGGTCGTCCTCGTGGATTTCGGAGTCTTTAACCTGCGTTTGGCAAATACGCTGCGTCGCTTGCGATACGAGGGTCCGGTCTTGGATCTCTTTCCGCCCGGCGCATGGCTCGACAACGAGGCCAAGGCTCGACGAGTGAGCGCCGTCGCTTATCCGGTGACGGCGTTTGCACATCAATACGATTTCTACCGCAGTCTGGGCTGCCGGATTGAGTTCTTCGGACATCCGCTGACGAGCCGGTATGCAATGAGGCCGCTCCGGCCGCCGCCGCCTCCCTCTGCCGGCGTCGTCGCGATGCTGCCGGGCAGTCGCGGCGGCGAGTTGCGCCGCCATTTGCCGGTGCTCGCCGCGGCCTATCGTACGCTGCAAGAGCGGCGCCCCGGTCTTCGCGGCGTCGTCGGAGCGGCCGATGCCCGCGCGACGGAGACGATCGAGGCGGCGATCGCGCGCGAGGCTTTGACCAACGTGGAGATCGTGCCGGGGGTGGCGGCAGCCCTGCAGAATGCGGATGGCGCTTGGGTCGCCTCGGGAACCGCAGTCCTCGAAACTGCATTGCTGGGCGTGCCGGCCGTAGCAATCTATGTAATTCCGCCCGCGCTGATTTGGTACGGTCATCGCATGATCAAACATCGCTTCATTACGCTTCCCAACCTCGTCTTAGGCCGGGAGGCGGTCCCGGAGCTGCTTCAAGATCGCGCGAACCCGCAAGGCCTGGCGGCGGCACTCGAAGGACTGATGAACGACCCGGCGCAGCAATACCAGGATTTCCGGGAGTTCCGACAGGCGCTCGGCCCAGTCGACGCGCTCGAGCGATGCGCGCGGTACGCCGTCGACCTGGCGCGAGCCCACGGTTCGCACGACCGATGATTCGCATCTATCACACCTCCGATCTGCACGACCGGCGCGGCTTCGCCGGCCGCTTAGTGGCGTTGCGGGAACGGCGGCCCGGTTTGCTCTTCGATTGCGGCGACTCGTTGCGCGGGAGTCAAACGATCTATTACCGCAACGAGCCGATCGTTGCCGAGCTCGACGAGGCCGGCTACGATGCGCAGGGCCTCGGAAATCGCGAGTTCCATTATCTGTTCGCAGCGTTGCGCGCACGAGCTTCACGAATGCGACACCCGTTGGTATGCACCAATTTGCGAGACACGAAAGGGCGGCCTCTACCTTTTTTGCAGGCATTGCGCCTGCCCGCGTTTGACTCCAAAGGCAGCCCAATCTGCGTAAACATCCTGGGCTTGCTCATCATGCAATACCCGGAGCAAAGCTTCTGGGAGCGAGTCTTTGGCTGGCGCTTTCTCAACCCGTGGGAGGCCATCGCGCCCTTCGCCGCGGCCGTTGCGCAGGACGAGCCGCTCGTCGTGCTCTCGCATTTGGGACTCTCTCTCGACTGCGAGCTGGCGAAGCGAGTACCGCGCATCGATCTGCTGCTTGGCGGTCACAGCCACGATACGCTGCCTGCCCCGCGTTACGTTGGAGAGGTTCCGATCGTTCATGCGGGCCCGTACGGAAAGTTCGTCTCACGCAGCGAGCTGAACTATGACGCGAGCCGTCGCCGTTTCTCGCTCGAGAACTTCGCGCTGGTTCCGCTCCTGGATGCTTCGTGAAGCGTGTGCTCTTCGTTTCGAACGGTCATGGAGAAGCGGCCATCGCCGATCGCATCGCCGCGGAGCTGCGCGCGATTATGCCGGACGCAACGCTCGACCATCTGGCCTTGGTTGGCGAGCCGAGCTCGGATTCGATGCGAGAGGTCGGTCCGCGCCGCACGATGCCCAGCGGCGGTTTGATCGCAATGGGAAACGTCGGCAATCTTTTGCGAGACTTGCGGGCCGGTCTGTTGCCGCTCGTTGCGTCGCAGAGACGGTTCTTGCGCCGCGTTCGTGGATCGTACGCCGTCGCCGTCGCCGTCGGCGACGTTTACGCCTTGGCGATGACGCTACACGCACGATCGAGCACGGTCTTCGTGGGTACCGCTAAGAGCGTTAGCGTGGCTCGCTACGGCGCGTTTGAAGAACGGATACTCGCGCGCGCGAAAGCATGCTTCGTGCGCGACGAGGCAACCGCAGATGCGCTACGCAGGCATGGCTTGTTGGTCGAGCCCAGTGCCAACGTGATCGTCGATCTCTTCGCGCCTGACGACGACGCGGCCGTCGACGCGGCGACAGCCGGATTTGCGACGATGCTGGCGCTCTTTCCCGGGAGCCGCGTAAGCGCGTACGACGACGCCGTCTTCTTGCTGCACGTGCTGCGTGAGATCGCCGGTTCCCGGGCGGACGTCGGGGCGGTGCTTTCGATAGCACGCGGTCTCGACGCCGGCCGTTTCGCGGCCGACGCGCAACGATCGGGCTGGCACGTCTCCCGCGAATCGGTCGATTGCGTTCCCTTCTCGCTGTCCTTGCATGGGCGCACCCTCGTGCGCGCGTGGACGGGGAGCCCGGCTTCACTGCTCAAAGGCGCCGCATTGGTTCTGGGCCAAGCCGGCACCGCAAACGAAGGCGCAGCGGCAGCCGGCGTTCCCGTCGTGGCTTTCGCTCGCGATCGGGGCACGAAGGCGCGTTGGTACCGCCGGCGACAACAAGGTCTGCTCGGCGATGCGCTGGCCGTCATCGCGGGCAGCGCCGTCGAGGCCGCCCGCGGCGTATGCGATATTTTAAACGATCCGGCGCGCCGCAGACAGATGAGCGAGACCGGACGCGCACGCCTGGGTGCCGGCGGCGCGTCGCGGCGCATCGCGGATCGCATCGCGTCGCTGACAAGGCAGAGTTGATGCGGCGTTACATGCCCGCTGCGCTCGGACTGATCTACATGGCCGTGCCGCTTTTCCCTACGTTCATTACCTTCACCGGCGTCGCGTTTCCGGGCGTTTCCCTGCTGCCGGAAGCGGCGATCCTCGCCGTCTTTGCGGGCTGTTTCATCCTTGCGATTTATGCGCTCGCCATGCTCGCGCGTTATCCGATGGCGAACTCGCAGCCGTTGCTCGCGCCGCTGCTAGCGGTCTTTGTCGCCGGACTGCTCGCTGGCTGCTTGGGATTCGACCCGCGTTCCGGCTTCGTCTTTACGATCATCGGCGGACTGGGCATCGTGTGGTCCTGTTCGATCTTACGCTTTTACGGTGACCGATACGCGGCGACGCTGCTTCTGGGAGCCTTTCTGCTCTCGGGCGGGATTGCTGCGGCGATCGCAATCGCGATGGTGGCACTGCGCTATCCCGTCAACCTCTACGCGCTCCAACACGGTCGCGCAACGGGTACGTTCATCTTGCCGGGTGAGCTCGCCGGGTTCCTGATCGTGCTCTTACCGATCGCCTACGCCGTGGTATGCGTAGCGCGCTCGCGCGTCTTGAGCGCCATCGCCTGGAGCGCGCTGGGTACCGGCTTGATCGCCTTGGTTCTTACGTTTTCCCGTGCAGGCTGGATGGGATGTGCGGCGGCGGCTGCGTTCTTGGTTGCGGTGCGTACGCGGCGACCCGCCGTCTCCGCCGCAGTTATTGCCGCGGGTATTTTCGCCGTGGTGCTGCTCTTTAACGCTCATCACGACCCAAGCGAGGACTACACGCGGCTTTCGATCTGGCAGGCTGCAGTGCAGATCATCGACCGATTTCCTCTCCTCGGCGTCGGCCCGTTCAACTTTTCCCGCCTCTATGCGCTCGTGCGCTCTCCGGACGGCGATCCAACGGCATTCCACGCGCACAGCCTCTATCTGACGTTCTTTGCAGAGTTCGGCATCGTGGGCGTCTGCGCGGTGGCGTGGACTACCTGGCGATTCGTGACCGAGTTGCGCCGGCGATTGGCGACCGCCTCCGCAGCGGCGGCGTTGCTGGCGTGCGGAGCGGCAGCGGGACTGGTCGGCGTCGCCGTGCAAGGCCTGATCGATACGGTGAGCGTGGTAATTTTCGGGCTGTGGATGCCCACGATGGCGTTAGCGCTCGCGGCGGCGCGCGGCACCGCCGACCAGGCGCTCGAATGATGCGGAAGGCTCGACTCATGGCGTCCGCGGCCATCTGGGCGCTTTGCGCTTGCAACCCCCAGCCGCCGAAGACGGCGGCCGCCCCGCAGGCTAGCGCGCGCCCCCGCTCCACCGCCAGCGCCCTTACGCTCGTGGTTACGGGAAGGGGCACGACCGACCGGCCGATTCACGTCTTTCAGCAAGTCCACAACCGCGTCGATTACGATCTGCTTGCAAGCTCATACGAGAGCAGGGGCCCCCAGAACGATATGCGTTCCATATTCCGCAATGCACGGGTGACGTTTAGCGACCCGCGCGGATCGAAGATTACCGCGAGCGCGCCGGAAGCCGTGGTCGACCAGACGGCGGATGCGGTCACGCTTCTCGGAGGCGTCGTCGCCCGCAGCGCGGCGGGAATGACGCTGCACTGCGATCGGCTCGTCTACCGGCGCGCCGGCGCGACCTTGCACGGAGAGGGTAACGTGGTTATTACGGATCGCCGAGGCTTTTGGGCGACGGGTTCGAGTTTCGATTCCGATACATCGCTCACCCATATGCGAATGCGATGAGCCACACACCATCAATCAAGCTGCGCGGACTCGTCAAGCGATATGGCGAGCGCACCGTGGTCAACGGCGTCACCGCGGAAGTTAAAACCGGTGAGATCGTTGGATTGCTCGGCCCCAACGGAGCCGGGAAGACGACGACTTTCTACATGGTAGTCGGACTCGTCAAGCCCGACGGAGGCACCGTTCTATTGGCCGACGGCCCGCGCGAGACCGATCTCACCGGTGCGCCGATGTACACGCGGGCACGCAACGGCATTGGATATCTGGCGCAGGAGAACTCGATTTTCCGCAAGCTTTCCGTCGGTGATAATATCCGGTTGATCTGGGAACAGAACGGCGTCCCGCACGACGAGCGCGAACGCCGGCTTCCGGCGCTGCTCGAAGAGTTCGGCTTGCGTGCCTTCGTGGACGCGCGGGGAGATAGTCTGTCGGGCGGCGAGCGCAGGCGCGTCGAGATCGCCCGCGCGCTGGCCATCGAGCCGGCCTTCTTGCTGCTCGACGAGCCGTTTACCGGAATCGACCCGATTGCGGTGGCCGACATTCAGTCGATGATTCGCCAACTGCGGGATCGCGGGCTGGGAATCCTCATCACCGATCATCAGGTCCGCGAGACGCTCGCCATCGTGGACCGCGCGTACATCTTGAATAACGGACGAATCGAGGTGTCGGGTTCGGCCCTGGAAGTCCTGGAGTCGCCGATCGCCCGCCAATTCTATTTGGGCGAAGGCTTTAGGCTCTGAAGTTCACGATTCTCGATCGCTATATGCTGAGCGAGCTAGCGGGCCCGTTTGGCTTTGGCTTGACGGCATTTACGCTGATCTTTGCGGCCACCGAACTCCTCAATATCGGTAAGCTGGTCAGCAACGAGCACGCCCCTCTCTGGGCCGCCGTCGCGGTCTTCGCATGGTCGCTCCCGGGCGATATCGTGCTCGTGATCCCTATGGCGCTCTTACTCGGGACGCTGCTCGCGGTGCAGCGGCTGTCGGGCGAAAGCGAAATTACCGCGCTCAAGGCGGCGGGGATTACGTTTGCGCGGATCGTGACCCCGCTGCTGGCCGTCGGGATCGTCATGTCGTTCGTGACGTATTACTTGCAAGAGGGCGTCGTGCCGTACGCTGAGGATCAGCTGACCGAGATCGAAAATGGCGTCATCAACCACGTAAGCGCTTTCAACCGCGACTTGACCGTTTCGGCTCCACTTCCCGGCGGCGGCCGCCAAGTGACGATCGCAACGGCGTACGAGCCCAATTCGCGGGCGCTCCTCCACGTGACGCTTATTCAGTACGATAATCACAACGACGCGAGACAGATCGTCTTCGCCGACCGGGCCGAGTTTAGCGCGGACAAATGGACGCTCGAGAACTCCAGCCTCTATCGATTCAATGCCGACGGCACCACCACGGCTGAGCCGCACATCCCGCAGCAGGAGGTTCAAATAGGAGAGAAGCCAACCGACCTGGTTAAGCGCATGAGCAACGACGATCCGGAAAGCATGAGCCGTTTCGAAATCTCCGAGATCGTTCGCTCGGGTCAGCTAAGCCAGAACGCGCTGCGCAAGTACGTAACGACCTATCAGGAAAAGCTCGCTCGACCATTTGCGTGCTTCGTCTTTATTTTGATCGCTATTCCCTTCGGACTGCGGCAGATCCGCTCGAGCGGGAGTGCCAGTTTAGGCTTCGGACTCTCGTTGGGAATCGTTTTCGTCTATTATGTCGTGATGACGATCTGTTCGTTTGCGGGCGAAGCTTTTCTGGCGTTTGCCGCGCTCTGGGCATGGATGCCGAACATCCTGTTCACGGCGATCGGATTGGCGCGCTTGCGCCGCGCGGCGGTCGTATGAACTTCGTCGAAATCGTGCGCGGCATCGGAAACCTTGCGTTCGTCATGGTAGTCGCCGGCACGGTCGCATACGTCGGCGACCGCGTCGGCCATCAAGTCGGACGTCGGCGGCTCAGCCTCTTCGGAATTCGCCCTCGCTATACGTCTACGATCGTGGCAATCGCGACCGGCGTGCTTATCGCGCTGGTCGTGTCGTTGGGCGCGATCTTCGCGTCGCAACAGGTCAAGACGGCGTTTTTCAAGATGAATTCGATCAACGAACAGATCACCGAACTGCAGGCGCGGCAGCGCGACCTCGAGGCTAAAGTCAATAACGGACGCCTCGTTTTTCCGGTCGACGCGCTGATGGTCCCGTTCTACCGGATCATCGATCAGTCGGCCACGGCGTCGCAGCGTCTGGCAACCGTTCGCAACTATTATTTCTTTGCGGTTAAGTACGTCAACGCGACGTATCCGCGGCTGGGCCTGCGCCCGTACGTCGTTCCGGCCGATGTGGACAAAAAGTTAAACGGACTCGCGAACGATTTAACGACCGTCGCGAAGCTCTCACAATCCAACGTCATGCTGACCGTGACCTCCGATACGAACTTGTTCGAAAACGATCAGATCCACTTTGAGATCCACGGCACGGCGGACACCCGGTATTTTCAGAAGGGTCAGGTGATCGCGCAACTCGTCATCCCCGGTAAGAGCGGCGCCAGCATCAACATCGCCCTCATTCAACTCGAGAACTACGTTGCAATCGCCGCTCGCCGTTTGCAGCTTCCGCCGTTTCTTACCGACATTCTGCAGCCGATGCAGTTGATTCCCGACGCGACGCAGATGCAGCAGCGGATTTCCAAGCCCGGCACCTACCTGCTCACGGCTTTTGCGGCGCAGGATTTTTATCCGCACATCGGCGGCATACCGATCGTGATCGTACTGACGCAGCAGCCGTGACCTCGGCGCGTCACGTTTTGGGAGTGGATCCGGGTCGCAGCAAGGCCGGCTTCGCCGTCGTCGGCACCGATGGAGGCGTCCTGGCCCGCGGAATCGAGGCCATCGATGCCCTACAGGCGCGCCTGTCGCAAGTGGTGGCCGGCGGGGGGATCGACGCGATCGCCCTCGGGCGCGGAACCAACGGCGGAGCCGTCAAGCGCCTGCTCGAGAGTTTCGGGCTTCCGATTCACTGGGTTGACGAGTTCGAGACCAGCCGGGCAGCCCGCTGCCTGTATTTTGTGGACCATCCCCCCCGTGGCTGGCGGCGCCTGATCCCGGTTGGCCTCCAGTTACCAAGCGCTCCGGTCGACGACTATGCAGCAATCGTCATCGCTCGGCGCTTTCTCGCAAGGG
>DATMKR010000035.1:0-42146 GCA_035571115.1 Candidatus Acidiferrum sp.
CAGTACGGCGCGGGCGGCGGCGGGGGCGGAGGCTCATCATTCGTCGAGAGCACTGCGACGCATGTGCGGATGATCGCGAGCGTGCACAAGAGCGACGCATTGATCACCATCAGTTGGTAGATTGGACTCACAAATGAAGCGTTCTGATTTCAGACGCTACGCGCTCAGCAGCGGCGTGGCTGCGGCAATGCTGGCCGGGTGCGGTGGATCGCAGCCACCAATCGGTGCGGCCGGCGCGGTGCCGCCTTCCACCACGATACGCGCGCGGAGCCCGTTGGGATTGGCGTCCAGCCGCCATACCGCGAAGAAACGGTGGTTCTTATATCTTGGCAACATGCGGGGCTACTCATCAAAGTTCAAGGTTTACCCCTTGGGCGGCTCCCGCCCGATTCGGAGCTTCAGTCGGAGTTGGAATGTTTACGCAATTGCGATAGACCCGTGGAACGATGTCTATACGACAAACGGCTTCGTCAGTGACACGGAGGTTACTGCGTACACGCCGGGTGGTAAGGCGGTTCTTCTTAACATTGGCACCGGCTTCGGTGCGCCCGAGGGTCTCGCATTCGACAGCCATGGAAATCTCTGGCTTGCCGATACTGTCAATATTGAGGAATATGCGGCAAGAAGTACTAATTTACTTCGAATTATCAAAGTTCCCGGCTGCTATTCCTTGGCTATTGATTCGTCGGACAACGTCTACGTAGCGTGTGGCGGAAACCATCGCAAGAATGAGATTGACGTGTTTGCTCCTGGGGCTTCGTCGCCATTTCGAACGATCACGCAAGGTATCGACCTGCCGCGCGTCTTGATGTTCGACGGCTCGGGGAACCTGTTTGTGGCCAATTGTTCGCCCTGCGATAGCTACGGGAAAAAGCACGGTGGCTCCATTACCGTGTATGCACCGGGTAGCGGCGTTCCGTCGCGGACTATCACGAACGGTATCGATTGGCCGGTCGCCATGGCTTTTGACGGCGAAGGCAACCTGGCTGTCGCAAACAGCCCGTGGACGGGGAAAGGCTCGGTAGCGGTTTATGGCTCGGCTTCACATCCGATGTACACCATCGTCAAAGATATTGCTTCGCCCAACGCAATTGCAGCAGACCCTAGCGGAAACGTTTACGTATCGAATTTGCCGGTCGCGGGAGATAAGGGCTTCAGCGTCACCGTTTATAATGCGCGCGGATCGCTTCTGAGAACGATAACAGACGGCGTTAAGGTCCCGACGGCCCTTGCGATTGGCTCGGACTAGTAACTTTCGCGCCTCCGCCCCTGCATGGCTTCGCGAATCGCGGCGCGCTGCGCTAAGATGTTCCTCCCTCAATCCGAGCCGCCGGAAAGCGACCGGAACCAAACTACGGAGGGCCGTCCGGTAGCTTCATGCGTAGCTCTATTGAGCGCCCAGCCCACGAGTCAAGGGAAACCAAAAACCCTTACGCCGTAAGGGTTTTAAATGGTGCGCCCGGCCAGAATCGAACTGGCAACCTTGGGCTTAGGAGTCCCCTGCTCTATCCAGTTTGAGCTACGGGCGCGCACCCGAGTTTTCCTTATTTTATGCGGGTTTGCGCGTCCGGGCCCTGCTTTTGACTGCCTTGAGCACTCGCGGCGGATTCCGGGTATCTCACGATTTGGGGCGAATAGGCGGGCGGCGTAGGTGCGCGTTCGGAGGGACGATGGCGACCTCACGGGTGATCTGCTTGGTTGCGGCGGGCATACTGCTCCAGGGCTGCGCTGCCATCGCGCGCGCTCAAGAGGCTGGGTCGTCGTGCACGTCGAGCGTTCAAGTGCTCTTCAGCAGATACACGACCACTCACATCGAGACCGGATCGACGATCTGGTTCTCGGCCGTCCTGGAAGGCGTTTCGGTCGATAAGGGTGGCTTGGGACACAAACCGATTCGGATCGACGTGCGACAGTCGCGAGTCACCTTTGGGCAATGGAAGCACGTCATCACGCTACCCGACAGCACCATCACGATCGATCCGTCGGTTCGCGACCCGCAGCGGTGGTGGGTCAACGGCTCGGCGTGGTCGCTCACCTACGCACCGTCGCAGATTCCCGAAGCTTTTTTCGACGGTAGGCCGTACAAGACACCGGAGCCGTTCGTTCCCGGCTTCAGCGGCCCGGTCACGTGGACCGCGACGTTTACCGCCTCGCGTCCCGGCGTCACCGTACGATGGGCTTGGAGCGCGGCAGTGTATTCGCACTTCGGCGTGTTAGGTGGCCTGCTGGTGAAACCGTTGACCGCGCCGGTCGCAGCTCTTCCCCCGCCGGCCTCAACGTATCAAAACGACGATCCCGCGGGCACGCCTGAAGCGTATAAGCAGTTTGTCGTCGTTGGTGCCATGGGCACCGGGGCGCCGCAGTACACCGGGGCGCGTAGCGAGCCCGCGTCGGTTATCGCGTGTCCATCGTCCGAGCCGCTGCCTCCGGCAGAACCCATCCAACAGATGCCTCCCGCGGTGCCGCGTTACTTCGGTGGCGTGAGGCTCGTGGCGCCCTCCGTAGCAGCGCCCACGTTCGCCTGGCCGATCTCGCAACAGATCTCGCTCTCCGACGACAGCGTTTGGCAGGCCGTTGTACGCTGCTATGCGACGGACCTTTGCGCGCTCGTTTCGTATCCGAACGGTGACCAAATGGCGATATACTCTGAAGGCGCCGCGTATTGCAAGCCATACGTCCTGCACTTTAGCCGGACGAGCGGCGGCCGGACGATTTATTCGTTCTCACGTGACGTCGACTACGACGAGCATCCGATCGCGCATCGCCCGAACTGCACACGAACGCGCCCGACCCACATCGGCATGGACGGCGGACGCCTGATCCTTGGGATTTCGCAGAACGCCGACGGGTCACTCCGATTTCATTTTGCCAGGCCATAGGCAAGTTTTTGTATTGACAAACCTAAATACAAGAGCTAACATCGATGCATGTCGATGCAACGCTGCTGCCCCCCAGCAAGAGTCGTAGAGACGGATTTTGAGCCCGCTGCCGCTCTTCTCAAGGCGGTCGCGGACCCTTACCGCCTCACCATGCTGGCGACCCTCGCCTGTGCAGAAGACGAAGTCTGCGTCTGCGACTTTACCGATGCTCTTCCTTTGAATCAGCCGACCGTCTCACATCACTTGCGCATCCTGCGCGAAGCTCATTTGGTAACCTCCGATCGGCGCGGTACCTGGGTGTATTACCGGCTCGCGGCCGGTGCACGTGCGCGACTGAGCGACGCCTTAGCCCTCGCTTTCCGGAAAAAGGTACGTGCGTGAAGACCCACCTGAATCTGGCCACGACTGACCTCGCCAAGAGCGTGCGATTTTACTCAACGCTGCTCGACGCACAACCCGCGAAGAGGTTAAGCGATTACGCGTTGTTCATCACCGAGCAGCCAGGGCTCGAGCTTGCCCTCGATTTAAGGAACTCCGTCTCATCCGCGAGCGATGCGCACTACGGCATCTGTGTCGATTCGGTCGAGGAGGTAGAGCTCGCCGCGGCTCGGCTTCAACACGCGGGGCTCGCCTCGTCTGTCGAACGCGAAGAGACGTGCTGTTACGCGAACCAAAGCAAGATATGGGCCGTCGATCCAGCGGGGCGGCGTTGGGAAATTTACACGGTGCACGAGGAGACCAAAGAACGCGATGCCGCCGATGCTACGTGCTGCACAGCCGCCGCCGGCCAAGGCGGCTTCTGCTGCAGCGACTAAGCAGCTAATGAACGCATCCCTGGCGATCCGGCGGGTATCGAGCGGCGACCTGGACGCGATTCGGCGAATCTATAATGAGGGCATAGAGGATCGAGTCGCGACCCTCGACACCGACCCGAAGTCAGACGAAGCGATCATGCAGTGGTGGTCGCAGCACGATGAACGGTACGTCATCCTCGTGGCAACCGAGTCGGGCGAGGTGGTTGCCTGGGCCTCGCTCAACCGATTCTCCCACCGCTGTGCGCACTCGGAGATCGCCGACCTCTCCGTCTACGTGGCCCGCGTACACCGCAGCAAGGGCATCGGATATTCTCTGGTGACCAGGTTGGCGGACGAGGCGAGAAAGGGTGCTTTCCACAAAATCGTCCTTCACGCGCTGGATGGAAACGAACACGGCAAGCGACTATATCGAAAGGCCGGGTTCGTGGAAGTTGGAGTCTTCAAGGATCACGGACTGCTCGACGGACGGTACGTCGACGTAATAGCGATGGAACACCTGCTGCGATGACGTTGCTCCGGCGCAGCACCGCCGAAGCCTTCGGCACCGCGTTCCTTTTGGCCGGGGTGGTCGGCTCCGGCATAATGGCGGAACGTTTAAGCGGTGGGAATCACGCGATCGCGCTACTCGCTAATACTCTCGCGACGGGCGGCGTTCTCATGTGTCTAATCGCGGCGCTTGGGCCGATCTCCGGTGCGCATTTTAATCCAGCGGTGTCGTTTGCGGATGCGTTGCGCGGCGGCCTACCATGGCGGGAAGTTCCAGCATACGTCGTAGCGCAGCTTTCCGGCGCGATGATCGGGGTAGCCGCGGCCAACGCAATGTTTGGGCTTCCTCTGTTCTTCGTCTCGCACCACGCACGCACCGGACCTGCGCAGTGGCTGGGCGAATTTATTGCGACTTTTGGTCTGTTGCTTATCATTTGGGGGTGTGTACGCTCCCGCTCTCCTTTCATTGCGTTTGCCGTTGCCGCGTACATCGTCGCTGCGTACTGGTTTACCGCGTCTACATCGTTCGCGAATCCTGCCGTGACTATCGCGCGATCGTTGTCTGATACCTTCGCCGGTATACGTCCCCAGGACGCGCCCGGATTCATCCTTGCGCAGTTCTTGGGCGCAGCTTGCGCTACGCTGGCCTTCGGCTGGCTCGCGCCGATCGACGCACCCGGCGATGCCGTCGCGTAAGCCGAAGCAGGAGGACAAATGAAGCGCCAAGTGCTGTTCGTTTGTGTCGGGAATACGGCGCGAAGTCAGATGGCCGAAGCATTCCTCAATAGGATCTGCCCAGACGATTTTGCGGCGGAGAGCGCCGGCCTTGATCCCGGCACTCTCAATCCTCTGGCGATTGCCGCCATGCGCGAAGTCGATCTCGACATATCCGCACATAAAACAAAGAGCGCGTTCGATCTTTTCAAAGCCGGCAGGCTCTATTCATACGTCATAACGGTCTGCGACGAGACGAGCGCGGAGCGTTGCCCAATTTTTCCGGGCTCGTCCAGGCGTTTACATTGGAGCTTTGCCGATCCCGCGAGCTTCCAGGGACCGTGGGAGGAGCGACTCGCGCGAACGCGTGTTGTTCGAGACGAAATTCACGCCCAGATATCGGTTTGGTGCAAAGAGGTATGCTCTCCCCGTCGGTGTCGTCCTGAACCAGCGTGACACCGGGAGTCGCTAAGCTCCGCTCGCCCACCGTTGAATGCTAGCGTGGGACTCAGCAACCGTCGCACGTAAGAGTGGAAGGAAACATCACGTCCAAGAATGGCGGGATCATCGGCGTATCGGATCACGGCGGTTGGGCGGTGCTCGTGACGGTGGCGCGTGATGGAACGCTCCTCGACCGCCGCCGCGTGGAGCTGGTGGACGATGGCTTGCCGGCGCTCCCGCATCATCACGAAGGCCAGCTGCTGCCGGTGGACGAGGCCGTGGCTTTGGTCGAACGCGTGCGCGCTTCGGCAGAGAGGCACGCGGTACTTGCGCTGGACGCCGTCGCCACGGTCGTGCGGCCGATCCGCGGTGTCGCGCTTCGCAACTGCCAACAGCTTCCGTCTACGACTGCCGAACGAATCAAGGACTACCGGGCCCGGAACCTCGCCGACTGGGTGATGTACCGTAAGGCCTTGGCCGCCGCTGCCGCCGCGCGCGGTTGGCCCGTGCACTGGTTCGATGCAAAGAGCGTATTGGGCGCGGCGAGCGAGGCGTTGCGCGTGGAGAGCTTCGACGCTCATTCTCTCAACGTGCGGAGGGCCGTCGGGCCGCCGTGGAACAACGATCACAGGCTCGCAATGGCGGCAGCAATCGTCGCGGCAAACGAGAAGCCCATCGCCGGCGATCGGGGGGCCCGCGGTTGACGCGGCAGCCGCTTCAGACTTTTCTCACATTTTGACGCCAGGATACCCCACACTATGGAGCGTTCCCGTTTGCGTCGCAGCGCGCAGGTGGCTTACGCCGCCGCACTCGCCATCTCACTTCCGGCGTGTGCCGGCTCGGGTTTGCCGGCTCCATCGCCGGCGGTGCAAGGGGTTGACGTGCGCCGGGGCGGCGGCGCGCTGGGTCCAGTCGTCACGTCGCAGTTTGGGGGCCAAATCTTCGGCTGGGACATCGACCAGAATGGGAACGACGGGGTGCTCACCGAAACGGTACTCGGCGGGAGCAAAGTGCTCAACGCCATCGAGACGTTTGATGAGAGCACCGGCAAGATCACGAAGGTCGTTCAAAAGGTAGAGCGCATCAACGCAAGCGTCGAGCCTGTGGTTGATGCGATCGCGGGAAGCGACGTTGGGATCATCGACGTCGAGCACGATTTTGTCGTAAGCAGCCGCCTCGAGCGAGACGACCACTTCGACATCATGAGCCCGGTGTCAGGCAATAAGATCACGGCAAGGTCACACCCACCGCATCCGCTTGACATCATCCCGAACTTCGTTACGAACAATCAGGCCTCATCGAGTCAAATCATGATGGCCGTGTACCCGAACAAACGGGGCGACGATGCAGTAGGCCTGTATGCGTACGACACGGTTCGCAACGCTTGGGGAAAGCGGATGAATTTCCGCAGGACGTATCTTTTCCAAACCGGCTTCCCGAATTATGCAGCGGTCGACGCCGCAACGAATGAGGCGGTCGTCGGCTATCTCGGCCGGCCGCGCTACAATCCGCACGAATCGGCCACCTTCTACATAATGGATGCAGCGACCGGAAGGCACTTGCGCAGTTTCTATGGCGTCGGCTTCGGCTGGCCCAACGGCATGGCGATCGACCCCACGACGGATACGATGTGCACCTCGACAACGGGCGACAGCGACGTCGAGTTTTATAATCTGTCGACCGGTAAAGGCAAAGCCGTGCAGATTCCCATTTACTACGGCAAGGGGCCGCTCACGAATGGTGCCGCGGTAGCGGCCGACCCCATTCACCATCTGTTTCTCGTCGCACAGTTGGACTCGACCTTTTCGCCGACTGGAAGCACCGTCATCGTCTATGACGAGCACGGCAAGCTCGTCGATTACATCAACGGATTCGACTTTTTCCCCAGTGCTTCCTCGGTCGTCGTGCCGCATCTCGCCGTCAATCCTTCGAATCGGACGGGATACGTCAATGGGCCGAATCCTAACCAGCTTCAGGAGTTTACGTACTAACATGCAGATTTCGAATATGCGATGGCATTCCATACTCGGTCTTGTAGCAATTGCTGCGTTCGCCGGCTGCGGCGAACCGCAAACGCCTATTGCGACTGCATCGCAACAAAATGCTCCGATCGCGCGGGAGTCCGCTCACGGACGATCGTGGATGCTGCCTGAAGCCAAGAGCGAGGATCTGCTCTACGTCTCCAACGTCTACACGATTACGGTGTATTCGTATCCAAAGGGGAAGCTAGTAGGGACGCTCAACAATTTCGAAAAGCCGTATGGCGAGTGCGTCGATGCGAAGGGGAACGTGTGGATTACCGACAGCTCTTTTGGAAAGATCTACGAATACGCGCATGGTGGCACGAAGCCGATTCATACCGTGAAGGACCCGGAATACGTGCCTTACGGCTGTGCCGTCGACCCGACAACCGGCGACCTGGCGGTCGCAAACTATTCGGACGCGTCGGACCGCGAGGGTAATGTCGCCGTCTACCACAAAGCCAAGGGAACGCCGAAGTCGTACATCGGCTACGGTTTCTATTACTACTATTACCTCGGCTACGATCCGAAAGGGAACCTCTACGTCGACGGCCTCTTCGGCTCTTACGGCGATGGCTTCGAGTTCGGCGAGCTCGCCAAAGGCGGTAGAGAGATTAAAGATATCCTGCTGCCCAACAGCATCAGGTTCCCCGGTGGCATCGAGTGGGACGGCCAGTACGTTGCGATCGGGGATAATGCCGGCGAGGCGATCTATCAGTACACGTTCAGCAACGACGAGGCAACGCTCGAAGGCACCACGGCCTTGACCGGCGCCGGCAACGTCGGTCAGTTCGGCATCGTGGGCTCGACCGTCGTTACGCCGAACCAGTTCTTCAGCGAGTCAACCTCAGGCGTGCTGTATTACCCGTACCCGGCGGGCGGAACATCCACTCAGACGATCACGAACGGCATTTTCTATCCGTATTCGGCGGTCGTCAGTCCCGCGGCGAGCCACCGATAGCGTGGGTGTTGTCCTGATGTTCGCGTCCCTCGTGCTTGCTGCGGCGTTGCCGACAACGCCGGCGCCGCTCGCCGGGCTGCACTACCTCGTCGGTACGTGGAACTGCACGTACCGTGCGGGAACGGTACGCTTCGCCTACGATGCCACGTTCGTTTACGATCGCGACGGCCACACGTTGCGGCAGATCGCTTCCTGGGCGGGCGGCGGCGACGAAGAGTTACTCGCGTATAGCCCGCAGCGCGGCTGGACGGCGGTCGTTTTCGAGGACCAGGGAACTGCCACGATCATGCGCGCGACCGGCAGCGATCCGAACCACATCGCCTACCGCAGCGTCTATCCCGACGCGAGCATCGCCGAAACGTTCGATCGCATCTCGGCGACGGAGTACACGCTGCACGCAACGGTACGCTCGGGCGGTAAAACGACCACGTCCGTCGATACGTGCTTGCGCGGCGTGCGTTAGCCGCGGCGCAATCTCGCTAGCTGCCTGATATAGAAAGCTCATGACTGAGCCTTCATAGATTCCTTAACGATTTTGGCTACGATAGGACAAATGTCAAAGTCGCCGCTCTTGCTTCTCCTGCCCGCGATGATCCTAGCCGGCGCACTCTGCGCCGAGCGCTCCGCCGCGGCCGGCGCCATTTTACCCGACTTACTAGGTCAGACGCTCGTGGCATCGGCGGCGCCGATACCTCTCGGTCCGATTGCGTCGTCTGGCCGCGCAGGTTGGAGTTGCCAACCCGAACACGCGGCGGGATCAACGCGCTGGCAAGATGCAGAGCTGCCGTCTCATATTAGTAGGTAGCTCGCGCTAATCTTCCATTCGGTGGCTTCGACCTCGTACTTCGCCACCGTCGCCTTCGCTGACGATAGGGCTCTCGGAGTCCCCCAGCATTTCCCGATCGTCGTCGGAATCGGGAAGAATGAGCGACTCAGCTTCGTCTGCAACTTCCCGGGCATCGAGCAACAGACGAACGGTGCCGGTGTAGTTTGCGGGGTATGAGGCCAGAGCGATTGCGGTCGCCCCGTTACTCATAATAACGCGACCGCCTTTTGTAAGGGCCCGCGAAAGGCCGGACGTGTCTTCAGTCATGAGGTCTCCTTATCCACGGAGTGCTCCCGGTAGCCGTCCCTCCGAGAGATCTGCCAGTCTCTGTACGTTAGTGCGGCCAGTGCGACGGCGGCGGCAACCGAGAGTGTCATGGTCGGGCGATAGTAAGGCTGCAAGCCGAGTCCGGTCGCCATCACCGGAACGAATGGATTGAAAAGCCATGCGATGACGAGAGCCACCACGCTGACTGCGAACCAGCGAAGGTAGCCGAAGCGAACCGCTGCGAGAATCCAGGAACCGCAAACGATGAAACGCACACGCTCGGCGTAGACGTACGAAAAATACCCTGCGTCGCCGTAAGCCTCGTGCCAATTGTGCGAGCCGTCCCCGGCTCCAGACAGAACATACGCAGAGACTAGGAGCAGACCTACGGTCGCAACGTTCCGGAAGCGGTGCGAGGCCGTCAAATATTCCCCCTTAAAACCAGGCGCTTGCCTGTAAGTGGCCAAAAAGTCCCGGTATGACAGATGATCAGCTTCGGCATTATCTAGATCGCCGGGTAGACGTTCGGCTTAGCGACGGAATGGTACTGACCGGCACACTGGTCGAGGGTGAGCCCGTGTTCGCCCGTGGGGACGCCTATTCAGTCATCGTCCAGGAGGCTACTCCAACCAAAGGGCCGACCTTTATCGGTATACCCTACGCCTCGGTGGTCCGAAGCGTCGTGCTTCGAGTCTAAGCCTCTACCCGTCTCCACTGCGCGACTGCCAGAGCGCCGTAGCCTGCTGCAAGAATCGCGAGCATCGCCAAACGCGGTAGCCAGGTCGGATCGGCGGTCATGCTCATGTCCTGTGAGTTAAAGTGCATGTAGACCAGCGGATCGATGCGGCTAAGCGTCCAGAACACGGTGTGGATAAGGGCTGCCAGCGCATTGTCGTTGGGATCCACCAGGCTCAAACCGGCGACGATCGCCGCGACTGGCCATGCGATGCCGAGTATCGCTCCATATCCCCGACGCAGTGAACTCGTGGCCGCGGCAAGCATCGCATACCACGACAGCGGACCGACGATGCCGAAGACCGTCACGATCAGGTCAATGGAATGAAAGCTGATCCACGGCGGAAAGAAGATCGTGTGGAGCGCGATCCCAAAGAGCGTTCCAACGGCTAAGGCCCCAATGATGCCGGCGGCATCGACGCCGATCGTCATCAGCGCTAAACCAATCCGGTCGATGGGCTTGGTCAACGCCACCTCCAGATGGCCGTCGTTCTCGCGCGCGAACGGTGCTCCGAGCATCGTTGCCACGATCAAGGCAACCACGGCGCCGAAGACCACGAACGATCCAAAGTTCATCTCATGGCTTCTCTCCATGTGGCTATGGGCTGGGAGAGTGACCCGTGCCACGCAGGCGATGACGAAGAGAATGCCGAGCACGATCGCGGTCCACTTCAGCGTGCCGCGCACGCGCAACCATTCGACGTACGTCATCAGAGCGCGTACTCGTCCTCGGGTACGACCCGCATGCGGTGCGGCGGCCGGGCCTTTGCGGCTTGTGCCGCATCGGTGTCCTCGATTGCTAAGACGAATCGTAAGCGCCAGGCGCCCAGCGTTAAGCTGAAGTTCGTTCCAAGAATTTCCATGGTATTAAGCCTCCACGCGACGCCACTGAACGATGGCGAGCGCAACGTAGACGAGCGAAAGAATGAGCAAGGCCGGGAGCTCGCTCTGCAGCGAGACGGCCAGAGACCCGGCGGCCCTGCCGTCAACCGTAAAGGCAGGCCCGAAGTGCAGATAGTTGAAGGGATCGATCCAGGAAAGCGGCGTCGCGAGCCAATGGACGAGTTGCGCCATCGGAGCGTCGCCTAGATTAACCCGCGCAAGCACCGCGACCAGCGACGCGACCGGCCATGAGATTCCCAGCACGACGCCGTACGCGCGCCGCATCGATGCAGTCGCCGCGCAGAGCATCGCGTACCATGCCAGCAGGCCGGCAAAACCGAGCACGATGACCTCCGTGTCCCGCGAACTGTACGTGTAGTTTGGCGCGTATTCGACGACGTGGGCGATGAATAGCGCCGTGACGGTCATCAGCCAGGCGACCGCGATGCCCGTCACGTCGGCAACCATCGCTCCCAATCCCAGTGTCGTCCGCGGCGCCGGATTCGTCAACGCGATCTCCAGATGCCCGTCGTTCTGGCGCGCAAACGGCGCGCCGAGAACCGTCGCTACGATCAGTGCCAGAAAGGTAGCGATCGCGGCATAGTAGGCAAAATTTTCGGGCTTATTCGTGTCGATGGTGACCATGCTGCCGCCGGGGACCGCGACTCGCTGGAAGCTTACCGGTCCGAATCCGATGAGTTTCTCCGACCGCTTCACCGAACGCTCGAAGATTTCCACGTGCTTGCCAAAGTAACCGTGATCGTCGATGGTAACGCGGATGCCTTTTGCCGAGTTGACGAGCGTCGTGCGTTTCGTGCCGTCCGGCAACGTCGAATACGTCGTCGTCGCGCCGCTGAGAATCTCTCTCGCGTCGACGTCGCCGCTCGACGTGTGCAGCTCGATCCCCGACAGCGCCGACTTCGAGCCGACGTTCAGGAACGTGTACTCCGCCACGACGGTGAGCAGCAGCAGGACGCCGAGCACCCACGCCGTGCATTTGAGACAGCGGCCGACGCGCAGCCATTCCACGTACGCCATTACGAGCTGCCTTTGGCGATCACGTCGGCGGTGGCGTCGGCGGGCGACACGGCAAACAAGAAGATGTCCTCGAGGTTGAGGTCGACGACCCGCACGCCAGTCGCACCGGCGCCGCTCAGCATCGTTGCGATGTTGTCCGCGCCGTCGCGAACGAGGAGTCGGACGATGCGTTCCGTGCGATCGGCCCGCAGCACGCGCGGATCGTTGGCGATCCCGTTGAGCGCATAGCTGACGTTGGGGAAGATGCCCTCGACGATCTTACGATCGCTTTTGAGATCGTCAACGAGCCCTTCGAGGACCAGACGCCCGCGATCCATCACCGCGATGCGTTCCGCAGCGCGCTCGACCTGACCGATTTGATGCGACGAGAAGAGCACCGAGTTTCCGCGCGCGGCTTCGTTGATGATCAGACTCAGCACGTGGCGCTGATTGATGGGATCGAGTCCGCTGGTCGGTTCGTCGAGCACCATGATCGGCGCGTTACGAGCAAAGGCCAAGGCGACCATCACCGCCGTGCGCATCCCTTTCGAGAGCGCGCGACTGCGCTTTGCGGGCTGGATGTTGAACTGCGCCAACAGTTCGTAAGCGCGCGCCGGGTCGAAGCTCTTGAAGGCTCGCCGGTTCATCTCGACGTGCTCGGCGACGGTCATCCACTCATAGAGGACGCTGCGCTCGGGTACGTATGCGATGCTTTCGAAGGTTTCCGGAACGAGAGGCTTTCCATCGAAGAGCACGATGCCGCTGGTCGCCCGCGCTAAGCCGAGCATGCATTTGAACACGGTCGTCTTGCCGGCGCCGTTGGGGCCGAGCAGTCCGAACACGCTTCCCGCCGGAATCTCCAGCGAGAAGCCGTCGACCGCCGCAAACTCGCCGTACGTCTTGCGCAGGTTTGAAATCTTTATGCTACTCATTGTTCCTCCGGAAACCACCGGTCGATAACGGTGTCGATTAGTTCGCGTACGTCGTTGCGGGAAAGCCCGACTGATTTTGCCTCTCGCAAGGCGACGTCGAGCGCGTCGCGTGCGACGTCGCTTGCGGCCGTCTTCGCCGACTGAGCGCCTCCGTTATCGCGGATGAAAGATCCCCGCCCGGGGGAAGTCTCGATAACGTCGGCGTGCTCCAGCTCGCGGTACGCCCGTGCCACGGTATTGGGATTGACGGTGAGGTCGAGCGCGAGTTGCTTAACGGTTGGGAGTTGTTCGCCCCCCTGCAAGATCCCAAGAGCGACTGATCGCTTGACTTGCTCGACAATCTGCAGGTAGATCGGCACGCCGCTTCGCGGGTCGACCGTCATTACGGCCGGCATCGTCTTTCTCGGCTTACCTTACAGCCTCGGGCCCCAGCCTTGAAAAAGGCCTCCTGCGGTATTCTGAGGCAGGCGAACCGGTGTGCGGGACTCGCGGGCCACTTCGGCCTCGGCGCGGTTGTTCCAAAAATGTGTCATGTTCGAATCCTTCCTGGCGCCTAGTATCGATCTACTGTCGTACTAGTACACTAGTACAATATATCATTGGTACGCCTGCGTCAAGCCCTCCTGAAAAAAAAAGACGAGCCCCGCGGGGGCCCATCTTCTGATCATCCCGACCCTCTTGTCATCCTGACCCCATTGTCATCCTGACCCCATTGTCATCCTGACCCCATTGTCATCCTGACCCCATTGTCATCCTGACCCCATTGTCATCCTGACCCCATTGTCATCCTGAGCCTGTCGAAGGATGAGCCTCTCGGAGGATGAGCCTCTTGTCATCCTGAGCCTGTCGAAGGACGAGCTTACTGGGCTTGAACGCTAGGGCTCAGGCTTGTGCTCGTGCTGACGCTATTGCTTGGACTATAGCTCTTGCTGAGGCTGCTGCTGAGCGGCGGGCAATCCACACCCGCCGCAGTAACGCGACAAATCTGGACCTGGCCCTGATTGATCCGCGACACGTACTTGTACGCGAGTACCGGGCGAACGTGTGCGATCAACGAGCCCAGAACCGCGAGGACTAAGAGCGCCGTAATGATTAGAAGCAAATACCGTTGCCGTCCGGCGCGACGGAAATAAGCGTTGGATCCGACTTCTTCTGCCATACCCGCCTCTCGTAGCGTGAGTTACTTCAAAAGTAGGGTAGTAGCACTTACGCAAATACGCGCTCGCCATCCTTCGTTAGGTTCGCTAGCGCGCGAACGGTTTTCTTAAACTAATATGCGGCCGACCCGTTGCTTGCATGCAAACGGTAGCGAGAGTTTGGCAGATATGGTGCGAGCGCTAGGGGCTCGAAGTGCGAATCCTTCCAGTCTTCACCACTTCAAACGCGCTGCCCGGAATATTCTTGAGTTGATCGAGATCGTTGTTGTTCCAACACCTCGCCTGCTTGCCGCCCTGGCCTTGGAAATACCAGTTCGAGCCGTTGTCCGCAACAAACATGCCATACTTCTTCATCGCAACCGCAACCACGAGCGACTGACCGGTGAGGTTCGAGATGTCGTACGAGGCCTTCATGCGTAAGCGAAGCCCCATCGGCGGCAGGCTCGGATCCTTGCTGTCGCTCGCGTAATGCGTTGCGGGATGAATGTAGCCCATCTGCGTTTCGTTAAACGTCACGCGCAGCGCGTGGTTGATGACCTTGTCCTTATTTACCTCATCGCACTTGATGAGCGCGGGCATGATCGGCAGCCCCGCCGCGTCGGCTGAGGTCCAGCCGTTGGGGCGAAGTTTGTTCGAGTTCAGATGGAAGAGGGCGCCCGATCCCGCCTTCCAGCGTTTTCCGCCATGGATGGGGAATGCGCGCCACATTTCGTAGAGCTTGCAGACTCCTTGTTCGAGCACCAGCACGTGGCGGTCGCCGGTGGCGTGTTTGCCGCCCTCGATCTCCGCGTTTGGCGGGATCGGATAGGGGCCCTTATTGCTCTGCGACGCGTAGCCGAACGTCACCGGCACCTTCTTCTGCGTGCTCGGCACGATGTTGAACGGAATTCCGTAATCGGGATTGTGCCCGAAATCGGGATGCAGATTCCCAGGGAGCGCCGCGATGTATTTGCTGGAAAGCTTATCGAGCGGATACGACGAGATGTCGGTGTTCCACCAGTTGCTCGCAGGGAAGATCTGGCACCCGCCGACGACCGGTACGTTTGCGGGTTTCACGCCGCCGGCTCCATTTACCGTCCCCGCGTTGAGCAGCGACGACACGCTGCCGCCGGCACAAGAACAAAGCAGCGAAACCGCGAGCAATGATGTCAAAAAACGCCGCATAACAAGCCCTCCGTTCGCTATCTTACACCCGCAGAAACACATTGTCATCCTAAGCGCAGTCGAAGGGCGACAATGTGGCGAAGCAGGTTAGCCATGTTGCTCGCTCTCGCCGTGTGCGCCGTTACCGTCTTTCCACGCTACGGCACGTACGTGCCGACGCCGCGTCTGCACGGCCCTGGTCTGTTGCTCGACGGCGCCGGTGCCTCGAGTTCTCCTGATAACACGTTAACATGGCTGCACGAGCGGCTGCTCGGCGACACGGCGCGGCGTGGCGGCAACGTCGTGATCTTGCGGGCGTCGTATGCTAACATTGACGATCGCCACTTTTACGACGCCGGGACGTTCGCGTCGGTGCAGACGATCCTGATCTCGCCGTGCGCCTCGACGTCCGAGGTGAACAAAGTAGCGACAATCGTCGACGGCGCCGACGCCGTGTATTTCGCCGGCGGCGATCAAGCCAACTACGTTCGCTGGAAGGGAACGGAGCTCATCGCGGCCGTCAAGCGCGTCTATGCGCGCGGCGGCGTCGTGGGCGGCGGAAGCGCAGGCTTAGCGATTCAAGGCGCCGTCGTGTACGACTCCGTCGCCGCCGATGCGATGAACCTCGAAACCACGACCGCCGATGCCGCGAAGGATCCGCTCGAGCAACGAATCAGCTTTACGACCGGGCTCTTCGCGTGGCCCGCATTGCAAGACACGATCACCGACACGCATCTGGTCGCGCGCGATCGCTTGGGGCGGACGATCGCGTTTCTCGCGCGCATCTTCTACGATCGGCTGCTGCCAAATGCCGATCAGATCTACGCGCTCGGAATCGACGAAGGCAGCGCAGTCGTCGTCGACCCCGATGGAACGGCGACGCTGCTCACCGAAAAAGACGGCCGCGGGGCCTATCTCGTTCGCACGGACACGCCGCCGCGGCTCGTTCCCGGTGAGCCTCTACACTATACGGTTGAGATCGCACACATCGCCCGCAACGGCGAGCGATTCGACCTGCTCCACAAACAGACGCCGGAGAGATGGTATACGATCACCGTCGACGGCACGCGCCCGCCGTATTACAACGAGAACCCATACGAGCAATGACGACTGAACTCTACGACCGTCTCGAGCAGCAGGCCCGCGCCCTGTTCGACGGCGAGAGCGATTTCGTCGCCAACGCCGGCAACTTCGCGGCGCTGATTTACGACGAGCTTCCGCACGTAAACTGGGCCGGCTTCTATCTCGCGACGCCGTCGGGCGAGCTGGTCCTCGGCCCGTTCGCCGGACGACCGGCCTGCACGCGCATTCCACCGGGTCGTGGCGTTTGTGGGGGAGCCGCAGCAAAGCGAGAAACGCTCGTCGTGGATGACGTCAACGCGTTCGCCGATCACATCGTCTGCGACAGCGCCTCGCGCAGTGAAATCGTGGTTCCGATCCTGCGCCACGGCGAACTGTTCGGCGTCTTCGACGTCGACAGTCCGGTAACGGCGCGCTTTACCAACACCGACCGCGCCGGCCTCGAACGCCTCCTCGCGGCCTTTGAGGAACTGCGCAGCGCCTAGCGAAAAAAGGTATCCAGGTTAAGATTCAGAGCTAGGAGCCGACCGGAGAGTTACGGCCAAAACATCGTGGGCTGTACTCCTTAGGGGCTCTCCCCATGATCGCCCATCCCCATCGTGCCGTGCTCGTGCGGTGGCAGGGCGCGCAGCAAAATCCATCCCGGGTCGCGCATCTCCATCTGCATCGCTGCGCTCATCACGTGCTCCCGCGTCGACGGATGCCAGTTCGGCATCGCGCTCTGCAGTTGCGACTTCATCTGCTCGTGGAGCTGGCGAGCCTGCGACGCGTACGCTGCGTGCGCTTGGAGGATCCGCTCCCGCTCGCCCGGCGAAAGGATCGCGTCGATCTGCTTGGCCGCGGCGTCGATGTCGGGATTAGGTGAGACGACGAGGTTGCCGATCTCGGCCGCGATCGCGCGCCGATGGGCGGGTGTCAGCCCCGAGAGAACCTGCGAGCGCAGTTGGTCGTGCAGTTGCCGTTCGGACTGCTCGAATTGTTCGTGCATTTGATGCATCGCCTGCCGCTGGGCGTCCGTGGGCTGCTGCGCGGGGCTGCTGTCCTGGGCAAGCGCCACGGCCGGAATTAGGTTAAGCGCAAGCGCCAAGGCGAAAAAGCTTTTACTCATAGCGCGATTGTACATCGCCCTTGCGTAAAGGTCACTGAGAACGAACCTTCCTGTCATCTGATCGTCGCGTGGGATTCTGAGCGCCCCGGCCGGCTGGGTCGCCCGAAACAACCCGGCGCCGATTCTGGTAAGGCGTTCATCCGGAGAATCCTGGCTTGATTCTCTCTGCTGAATCCTCGGCCGTACACTCAGGGACCTGAATACATGAATTCGGTTGACACGATCGACGAGTCACAACGCAAGGCTGCAAGAGCCGCGGGGTTTGCCATCCTGCTGGGCATCGTGATCGTGGTCGTTGCGAACTACGGCATCGACTTTCGCCTCGTCGTCGCGAACAACGCCGCGGAGACCGTGCGAAACATCATGGCGCACGAAACGCTGTTTCGTATCAACATCGTCTGCGATCTGATCTACGTCACGACCGTCGTGGTGCTGCTCTCAGCGCTCTACGTGATCCTCAAGCCGGTGAATCGGACTCTTGCCATGATTGCGGCCGTCTGCAGGCTGATATTTGGCTTGATGTGGGGCCTCAACGCGCTCAACTCACTTGGCGCTCTGCGGGTACTGGGCGACGCCGCTTACCTGCCAGTGTTCGGAACGGATCAATTGCAGACTTTGGCGAGGCTGCACATCTCCGCAGCCTTCGACGATTACTACGTCGGCCTGCCGTTCTGGGCATTGGCCTCCACGCTTTGCAGCTACCTGTGGTTTCAATCAAAGTACATCCCGAGAGCGTTGGCAGCCTTCGGGGTCATCTCGTCTGCATGGGGCACGATCTGTGCCTTCTCTTTCATCGTTTTCCCTCACCTGGACGAGATAGTTGACGCGTACTGGTTCGACGTGCCTATGACTATCTTCGAAATTACGTTGGGCCTTTGGCTTCTGTTCAAAGGTTTACGCCCGTCTGGACCGACCCTCTCCGATTCGTCTTCTTAGCCGCCAGCGCTTCGGAGGATGGGCAAGCAAGCGACGCCAAGCAAGATAATATGACTTGCAGATTGGCCCTCGTTGCGGTCTTTGTTTTAGTCACGGGGTTGCCTGCCCGCGGCGTCGATTGGCCTGTTTTCGGATTCGACCCGGCTCGCAGTAGCTTCAACTCCGCCGAGAAAACCTTAACGATCCGGAACGTCCACCGGCTGCAAGAGCGTTGGCAGACCGCTTTCGGCAACGGGCTCGTTGCGGATTCGACGCCGATTTTGCTCGATCGCGTACGAATCGGACGCTTTTACCGGTCGATGCTGTACCAAACGACTACCAGCGGCGCGACGTTCGGCATCGAGGCGACGTCGGGCCGGATCGTCTGGAAGTTTGTGACGGATGGGCCGAAGTACACGCGATCCACGCCCGCCGCAGATCCATCCGGCACGACGATCTATGTGCCCGGCGTTGATGGCAAAGTCCATAAACTCGACGCCGCGACCGGTCGCGAGCTTCGACCGCCTGGATTCCCCGCTGTCGTCACTCGCATGCCGGACACCGAGGCGGATGACGCGCCGCTCAACTTCGCCAACGGTTACGTCTACGCTACGCTCTCGGCCTATAACGACGCTGACGCCCTGCCCTATCTGGGACACGTGGTGGGCGTTAACCTCGCGAGCGGTAAAAAGCAAGTTTTCAACGCGTTGTGCAGTGACGGGCACAAGCTTCCGGAACCATATTCGTGCCCGCAGCAGCGCGCGGGAATCTGGGCACGCGGCGGCGCCGTAGTCGACCCCGACCCTTCGATGAGCGGCCGCATCTACGTCGCAACGGGAAATGGCGACTTCAACGCTAACAGCGGCGGCCGCAACTATGGCGACTCCGTGCTCTCGCTCAGTGCCAACCTTTTCGATCTCTTGGGGAGCTACACGCCGACGGACTACGAGCGGCTGGACCAGGCCGATCTCGATCTCGGAAGCACCTCGCCGGCGATCTTGCCGCGGCAACCTTCGAGCGATACGCCGTTGATGCTCGTGCAGGGCGGTAAGGATCGGGTGCTCAAGCTGCTCGACCGCGCGGCGCTACCCGGTGTCGGCGGAGAACTTCAACGGATCGACTTGCCGGCCGCACTCTTCTCGACTCCGGCGGTTTGGACCGACCCTTCGAACAACGCGTGGATATTCATCGGCTCTCCGAGCGGGGTCGAGGCCTATCGCCTGCAGACGAACGCATCGGGAGTCAGCCAGCTCGTTGGCGTTTGGCAGAACGCCGCAGGCCTGACCGTGCTCGGTACTTCGCCGGTCGTCGCCAACGGCATCGTCTTCGTTGCGTTTAGCGGCGCCATCGTAGCACTCGACGCGCTCAACGGAGACGAACTTTGGAGCAGCGCGATGCCGAGCGCACGGAAAACGATCGGCAACGTTCACTGGGAGAGCCCGATCGTGATAAACGGTTGGGTCTACTGTTCGGACCATAACGGCGATTTAACCGCCTACGCCTTGCGCTGACGGCCGGTCGCCGAGGCTACGACCTCGCGCCCGCTCGGCCGGTCATCACACCATAACGCTTTACGCACGCGCGTCGCGCAAATCTTACGGATGCGTTAAGCATCGTAGCGCAACGCGTGCCGCTGTGCGTGCTCTCGCAACCCCTTGCGTTAATACGTTAACTCATTAGCGCGTTCACGAGTTAACGAGTAACGGAACGTCGCGTAACTTCTCAGTCGTCTTACGCGCGCATAGTCTTATTGACGTTACTTAGTTTCTTCATCAACGAAAATTAACGAACGCGCACCAATAAAATAGAAGCTAAGTTACGCGAGGTGTTCCGTTCGTAGGTACGAATGGCTTTCGACTCGACGGTCCTGCGAATATTTTAGCTACTCGCTGCTTTCTCGGAGACCGAAATGAGCCGAATGGTTCGCTTGGCAAAAGGGGCTTGCCACAAAGCGATCTTATCGCTGCGAATGCCACCGCTAGCGGCAGCATTGGTCGTCGGCGTTCCCCTCCTGATAACGGCCTCGCTCTGGGCGATGCGTACGGAGCACTACCACACCAACGTAAACCTGATATACTATCCGACCTTCGCGTTCGTTTACGTAGTGTGGGTTTTCCCGATTCTCGGCTTTATGCTTTTCAGTTTTCCTCAGCTGCGGCCAAACCCACCCGCACCGCCGAAGCACCGCTTTATTTGCCTTATTCCTGCATATAATGAGGAACGCGTGATCGCAAATCCCGTGCTCAGCCTCATCGGCCAGGACTACCCCGCCGATCTCTACGAGTTCTGGGTGATCTTCGACGGATCGGACGACACGGGGAAAATCGCCAGCAATCTCGGGGCAAAGGTCTTGTTTACCCCCACCATGGGTTTCGGGAAGCATCGCGCTCTCGATTACGCGTTTAAAGCGCTCTTGAGTGAAGACGATGACCGCTACGTCGCCGTGTTCGACGCGGACAACGTCGTGAGCGCTAACTATCTCCAATCGATGAATAACGCCATCGAAGCGCGCGGTTTTCGATGCATGCAGGCATTTCACGACGTCCTCAACGGATCGGATAACTGGATCACGAAGGCGCTGTGGTGTTCCTGCGTCGCTGCCTCGCGCATTTATTTAACCGGACGCATGCGTTCGTTTTGTAGCGTTCTTATTTGCGGGACCGGATGGTGCTGCGAAGCGCGGCTGCTGCGGAGGTACTGGGGCGGCACGCGGACGCAGACCGAAGACATAGAGCTCAACGGAATCTTAGCCGTCGAATCCGGAATTCGGGTCGGCTACGTTCCCGAAGCACACATTTACGACGAAAAGCCTCTCAATATTTGGGTTGCGATCCGGCAGCGCATGCGCTGGATGTGCGGCCATTCGCGGGTGGCATATTACCATTTCTTCCGATGCTTGTGGCAAGGCATCGTCCGTTTTGATATCGCGCCGTTGGAACTCGCGCTCTATTACCTGGTGCCCTTCGCGTTGCTTGCGAGTTTCCTCACGTGGCCGATCCTCGCCGGCATCTGGGTCGGCGATTTTACGATCACCGGACCCTTGGCTGGGGGGACCGTCCAGCACGTGTTTGAGGGAATCGCACTGTTCTTTATCTTTGGTTATCAGGTCGTGGGTTTCTGGGGCACGGAGAAACTCGGCACGAATGGGTTCGTCAGGGCCTACCGGGTGTTTCTCTACTCGTTTTACACGCTCGCCTTTACGGTTCTGGCATGGCCGCCCGCCGTAATATGGGCGTTCTTCAGCGTCGCGAAGACGGATTGGCTATATCACACGCCCCATGTGAGCAACGTTACGGAAGAAGCCGCCGCCGAGCAAAATCTCACGGTGACGCAATCGTTGTCGCAAGTGAATCCAACTGAAGTATTCGCCGAACGCGGGCGAATAGAATCCCCTTCCGCGGCAGCGGTTGCCGAAGGAGTCATCTTATGAGGCGAATCGTCCAAATCGGCATTCTCCTGGCAGCCGCGTTTTCGTACTGCGCGATCGAGGCGCTCGCGGACGACTACGACCGCTTGGACGTCACCGATACGACGATCGGCTTTAGCAGCCCCGGGAACGTTTACGGCCCATGGATCGCACAAGACGCAAGATTGGTGTTCGTCACGCCTGGCCTGCAATCGATTAACTTTGAAGTCGCGCACCAGGCCGACGGCGACGTCGCCGATCCTACCCACGGATTCTATTTCGCGGCGGGAATCAACCACATGATAACCCCACGCCTTTACGGGGACTTCAACGTCGGCTACGGCACGGCAAACCCGTATGCGCACACGAATGCCCATCTCGAGTTCGACTATAAGACGACCCCAGACCTCAAGCTTGTCACGGCTGTCGCCGAGGATTACATTACGTACTGGGACGGCACCACGCTCAAACAGTTTTCTCTGGGACCGGAATACTACTACGGAACCGGCGACGTACAGTTGCGCTATCTCGTCGCTGCAAATACCGGCGCCGCGACAAAAAGCGGCCTAGAGGTGGCCTGGGACGTCATTCCAACGATCCGATCGAAGTATACGGCAACCGGGCTTTTCGGGCCGCAGCAATATCTGGTCTCGATCCCGGGACTGCCCCTCGCGCTCGCCAATGACATTGGTCAAACCTACACGGTTGGAACCGAACAGCAACTCGGGCGCACGAGCGAAACCGGAACGCGATGGGGCATGGAAGCGTACGGGTTTTTCTCCCATTTGGTAAACGCGACGAACGGCAGCCCTATCTACCAGGCCCGGGGAGTGACCTTCGGACTGTGGAGCCTCTTTTGAACGAGCGACAGCTTCCCCATACGGCGTCGATACCGCGCGCGAGCTTCTTGGCGAGGCTCGCGGCCGCGGCGAGTCTACCCGGCGCCGTTCTCGCGCACCGGGAACCCGCGACGGCCGCCGATCCAAACGGGCGACGGCGTTCGTTTGAACGATGGGTGCTGGACTATCAACTAACGCCGAACGATCTTTGCAGATATTACCGTTACGGGCCACACGCAAATCAAGAGTCGCCGCTGGCGACGGCCTACGCAATATTGCTCCTCAACGAGAGCCATCCCGATGTAGCAGACCGGCTGATAGGGGGGCTCGGCCGCCTCCAACACGCGCACGCGTCGAATCGTTACGTCGGCGGAGGAGTACCCTCGATCGCAAACGATTCGGCCCCGCTCTTCTATTCGTCCGACGCTTTGGCCGCGACGAAGGCAATCATGGAAGCGTATAAACTGCGACCCGATCCCGCACGGCTTCGGATCGCAAGCGGATTCGTAGAGTTCGTTAAGCGGATGGTGGACGGCGAGCGAGTGGGGATGCTCGTCGATAACCTGGATTTTCCGATGCAGTACGTTACACCGAATGGGCAGTATCAGAACCTCTTGGTTCCAAACGTGGCGATGCTCTTCTGGGACGCCTTGCACGACTTTGCGCAGGCGACGGGCGATGCCGAGGTGGCCAAACTCTTCGAGCGCGGCCAAGCTTTCCTGCCCCGCGCGCAAGCCGCCAACGGTGCGTATTACGACCACTACGATCCGGGTTATCCCCCACGCGGTTACTCCTCCCAACGTTGGCGCTGGTACAACATCGAACCGGATGGTCGAAAGATCGGCATCGGGGACAACATGATAATGTCCGCCCTCGGAGCTCAGCGCATGGGACAGAAAAGTGCCGTCGACGCCTTTTTGCGCTGGGCTAAGCCAAAGAACGGCGCCTTCTATGCCTACATCGACGTCGACACCGGCGGGTCGGGATTCCGAGCCGGATCCGAGCCCTATTACGACGTGGTTTGCTCGGGTATGTATTACGCGTTGCTCGTCGCCGCCGAGCGGCTCGATAGCGAAACGCGGCGATCGCTCGAACGCGTATTCACGCTGGCGGCCGCTCCCGACGGGGGCTACCGCTGGGGGATACAAGTCGATGGCGGCGCGGTGCAGGATTCGGCGGAAGCTCTCGTCACCGGTTACTGGATTGCGCTAACATCAGGTGCTAACAGGTCGTGATCCTCGCAAAGAAACCACCCCTCACTTTGGAGGACCGTCGCGAGGTTTCGGTGGGTGCCTTGATCGTTTGCGGCGCCGTTCTGACCGGCTGTTCGCTGATGAACCCTGGGCTCGTGCTTCCGGCAGATTCCGCAAACGTCGCCTCGAGCGGCGTCGCGCATCGTTACGAAGTCATCTATGGCTTTAAGAACATCCCGGATGCCGCCACGCCCTTCGACGGCCTAACCGAGGTCGGCGGCACGTTTTATGGCACGGCGTACAGCGGGGGCTTGGAAGTTGGTGCTGTCTTCGCCGTGGCGGCATCCGGCGCGGAAAACGTCCTCTACGACTTCAAGCGCGGTGTGGACGGCGCGAAGCCGTTCGCCGGACTGACCGATTTAAACGGCACGCTGTATGGCACGACCCAAGAAGGCGGTACGAAGGGCGACGGAACCGTTTTCTCCATTACCACCTCAGGAACGGAAACCGTGCTCCATAGTTTTACCGGCGGTAGAGACGGAGAATATCCACGTTCCGAACTCGCCAACGTCGGCGGGATGCTCTATGGCACAACCTATCTCGGCGGTTCCAGCCAGGACGGCACCGTCTTCGAGATCGGACCGTCGGAACCGGAGATGGTACTCTATCGCTTCAAAGCCGGCGCGGACGGAGCACATCCGTACTCGCGTCTCACCGACGTGCATGGCGTGCTTTTCGGCACGACCTCTGAAGGCGGCGGAGCCGGAAACTACGGAACGGTCTTTGAGATTACGACGTCCGGTCGCGAAAGCGTGCTCTACCGTTTCAAAGGCGGCGCCGACGGCGCCGAGCCGATCGCCGGCTTGACGCGCGTCGGCAAGAAACTGTACGGCACGACCCGCCTTGGAGGCTCCCACGGTTACGGAACGGTCTTTGCGATCACGACCTCGGGCGTGAAGACGGTACTCTATAATTTCACGGGAAGCCCGGATGGCGCGAAACCTTTTTCGCAACTAATCAACGTCGGCGGCGAGCTTTTTGGGACGACGAGCGCGGGCGGCGCCCACGACTACGGGACCGTCTATGAGATAAGCGCGAGCGGCGCCGAGGTCGTCCTCCATCGGTTCAACGAGATGCACGGCCGCGGTCCGATTGGGAGTTTGGCGTATGCCCATGGTGAGCTTTACGGAACCACTGCGTGGGGCGGCGGTAACGCCCGCAAGAACGGACCGAACTGCTGCGGAGTTGTCTACGAGGTGTCGCCATAAGCATGGAGTCGAACTGATGCGGCAAATCAAAGGCGTCTCAATGGCCGTCGCCATTCTCCTATTTACGGCAAGCTCCGCAAATGCGAGCTTACCCCGGCCAACCGGCCTATCGCAAATCGATCACATCGTGATAATCGTGCAGGAGAATCGTAGTTTCGATAATCTCTTCCACGATTTTCCGGGTGCGCACTCGTCTTCGACGGGAAAACTTCCCAACGGAAAGACGACGAAGCTGACGCCCGTCTCTCTGGCGGCTCCCTACGACATCTCTCACGGCCTTCAAGATGCGAAGACGGCCTACGATTCCGGCAAGATGGACGGCTTTGCAGACGAATACAGCAGCGGTCAAAGCCGCGGCGACCCGTATCCGCAATACAAGTACGTTTCGAAATCCGAGATCACGCCGTACTGGGACATGGCGACTCAGTACGTGCTGAGCGATAAGATGTTCTCCCAGTTAGACGGAAGCTTCGTCGCGCACCAGTTCCTGATAGCCGGCTGGGCAGGGCGAACGTACAATCACCCCGCGAATCCTCCCTGGGGCTGCGACGGCCCTTCCGGCAACGTCGTCGGCGTGCTCGACGAGCTCGGCCAGCCGTTTGGTCTGGAGCCTCCCTGTTTCAGCTATTCGACGGTCGCCGACGCGCTGGACGCAAAGAGCGTTTCCTGGCGATATTACTCGCCAGAGACCGGTGACGGCTTCCTTTGGAACGCGTTCGACGCTATCACGAAGATTCGCAATGGCCCGGACTGGAAAAAGAACATGTCTTTTCCCGAAACCAAGATTTTGCACGACGTCGCGAACGGCCAACTCGCCGGCGTAACCTGGGTCGTACCGTCAAACGAGCTTTCCGATCATCCCGGCTCCAAGAGCAAACGTGGTCCGTCCTGGGTGGCGTCGGTGGTAAACGCTATCGGGAAGAGCAAATTCTGGCCGTCCACCGTCGTGTTCGTGCTGTGGGATGACTGGGGCGGATGGTACGACGACGTTCGGCCTAAACAGCATGGCTTCGATGGCCTCGGAATGAGGGTGCCCTTGATCTGCATATCACCATTTTCCAAATCCGGTTACGTCGACCACACCACATACGAGCTCGCGAGCATCTTGAAGCTCGTAGAACAACGATTCGATCTGCCGGCACTAGGACGCAGCGACGCCGGGGCGACGGCACCTTTGAACTGTTTCGATTTCCATCAGCACCCTCGCGCGTTTCGTCCGATCGCGGCGCGTTACGACGTCGACGACGTCGAGGCTCACGCAACGAACACGGCGCCGGACAATCAATGAGATGAAACCGCAGATACTCGGATGCGGTTTGCTCCTCGCGCTGGGAGCGCTTGGCGGTTGCTCGAGGGATAATGCGCAGACGCTTCCGCAAGCCGTCAACGGCTCGACGCGCGATTACGCAAGCCACTCCAAGGCTCGCATGAAGCTGTACGTTTCCGACCCCGCCGCCAATGCCGTACACGTCTACCAGATCGACGCTTCCGGACCGAAGGAGATCGGAACCATCAAGAACGGCATTGACGCGCCCGCGGGCCTGGCCGTTGACGGATCGGGCAACCTCTACGTGGCAAACACCGCCGGCAACTCAGTGACGGAATATCCCGAAGGGCAATACGACGCGGCGACGACGTTCTCCAGCGGCTTGACCGGTCCGGTCGACGTGGCCGTAGACGACAGCGGAACGCTCTACGTTGCAAACTTCTATTCGTTCCCTCGCTCAATCGTTGAGTTCCCCAAGGGCTCCTCAGAGCCGTCGGTGACGATTCGGAATCCTTGTTCCTGCTACCCCACCGGTCTAACACTCGATGCCGGCGGCAATCTCTACGTGAACTACGAGAACCTCTACTGGTACATGTATTACTACGAATATCCTCGCGGAAAAACCCAAGGAGTCGATCTCGGCCTCCAGTCCGGGCTGACGTTCTGGGAAGACGGAGGAGTCGTGTCCAGCAGTTCGGGCGGCTTGCTCGTAGCAAACGCCACGCTGCCCGGAGTTCAGGTTTTTGGCAAAGGCGGAAAATGCGACGGACTCTCCTGCACACCCACGCAAACCTTTGCGACGCAAGACTCCCCTCGTTTCCTGTCCTTCGAAGCGAGTGGGCACTACATTTTCGTCGCGAACGCGGCCAAAAAGTCTGTCGACGAATATAGTTATCCCGCGGGCGCGCTGGTCAGAACCATCAAGAGCGGTTTGACGAGCGCGTACGGCATCGCCGTAAGTCCGCCGGCTTCTTTTTGAATGAGAGTTTGCAAAGTGAGAATAGTCAAGTTGTTCGTATGCGCCGCGATCCTCGCGGGCTGCTCGCGAGCCGGAAGCTCCACGGCGATTCCGGGAACTCCACCGTTGGAGCGTTTCGGTATTTCGTTGCGCAACCAGCCGGCGGCGGGCACGCGTTTCAGGCTTCTCTATAAGTGGAAGGGCGGATCGAATGGCGGCGGACCCTTTGCCGACCTCGTCGATCTGAACGGGACCCTCTACGGCACGACCTATGCCGGCTGGTCGCCGACGTACTACGGCACCGTCTTCAAAGTGTCGACGTCCGGCCACGAAACGGTGCTCTACCGATTCACCGGCGGCAAGGACGGCGTCAGGCCGTTCGGGGGCCTCGCGTACTTGAACGACAGCTTCTACGGAACCACTCAGCAGGGCGGGACGCACGACTGCGGGATAGTCTTCGCGATTACGCCATCGGGCAAAGAAAGCTCGCTCTACAGCTTCAAGTGCGCGAGGTCCGACGGCAGCTACCCGCGTGCGGACCTCGTGAACGTCAACGGTACGCTTTATGGCACCACGTACATGGGCGGCGCCAACGATTTGGGAACCGTTTTTTCGATCACTACCTCCGGCACGGAAAAGGTTCTTCACAGCTTTAAGGGCGGCCAAGACGGAGAGAAGCCATTCGCTAGCCTGGTCGAGATGAACGGCGTCCTCTACGGGACGACGAGCGCGGGCGGCGGCGCGAGCAGCGCAGGAACCGTCTTCAAGATTACGCCGTCGGGCACGGAGACCGTGCTCCATCGTTTCGCCGGCGGTGCGGACGGCGCAGGGTCGCAAGCGCGTCTGCTCGCGCTCAAAGGGACGCTGTACGGCACGACCCGGAAGGGCGGCGCCAGCGATAAAGGGACCGTCTTTAAAATCGCCCCGTCGGGGCAAGAAAAAGTGCTGCATAGTTTTGACGGAGCGGATGGCGCGGCGCCGGATGCCGGACTCATCTCGTTAAACGGCGCGCTATACGGTACCACGGCTTTCGGCGGCCCGGGCAACTACGGACTCGCCTATAAGATCACGACGGCCGGCGCGCAAACCGTGCTCTACGCGTTCAAAGGGGAGCTTCGCGGGTTTGGGCCCGTGGCCGCACTAACGACGGTGAACGGCGTGTTGTACGGCAACACGACGTGGGGCGGTCAAAAGGAAGACAACTATTCTTGTTGCGGCGTCGTGTTCGAGGTGTCGCCGTGACGTGCAGCTTTGAGGGGTGTAGCATGCCGAAATTCCACAATCGCGCCGCGTTCGCAGCGATCGCCGTACTCTTTGCGAGCACTGCCTGCGGGGGCGCTCGCCTGAATCCCGCCGACAGCGGATCGGAGAGCCTCGCATCGCAAACCATCTCCCGCCGCGCCTCCGCAACACCGGCCGACAGGACGTCTATTTTGAAGAGGCTCACGAAGAACATCGCCATCGGATCGACAATCGATTCAACCAACGGCGATAAAGGACCGCGCTCGGTATCGGTCGTTCCCGCCACCCATGGAGTACTCCAAAAAGGGCAGTTGCTCATCTGCAACTTCAGCGACAAATCCGGCGCTGCCGGCGCGGGAACGACCATGGAAGTGCTCGACCCCACTGCAGGGTCGAAGCCGACGCGCTTCGCTGCGGATTCCTCGATTAAGGGCTGCGACGGAGATGCGATCACGCCTTCTTACGAAGTGTACGGCGCGGGCTTCGCCGCCGCCGTCGTCGCGTTCAGTGAACAGGCGAGCAAGATCCGAACCTATTCGGGTCCGCTATTCGACGTGCCGTTCTCAGATGTAAGCGCGGATCCGCTGGCGCCGTACTCGCCGGCGTACGTCTACGTAGGCAACGCCGAGTCGGGTTCGATCGACAGCATCAGCGTCGGCTTTTACGGAAACGGCAGAACGATGCAGGTTGCAAATGGCTTTGCCGTGAGCGGCTCGGATGCCGGCGACAAGCTGGGCCCTTCGGGCCTGCAGTACAATGCGTACGTCGATTCACTCTACATCGTCGACGGCGCGACAAATACGCTCGTCGCATTCTTGCATGCGAGCAATCTGCTCGAGCGGGACGAGATCATCGTCAAACACGGCGGGAAGACATTCGAATGCAAGCACGCCAAGACGACCTGCGGAAAACTGATCTACGGCGGTTCGCCGTTAGACGCACCGCTGGCATCGGCGCTGCTTCCCAACGGAAACCTGATCGTCGCAAACACGAAGGGAACGGCCAACGAGCTCGTCGAGTTGACGCCGCAAGGGCAGATACTGGCTACGAAGATCGTGGACAAGAGTCACACGCAGGGGGTCTTCGGGCTGGCCGCTATCGGAACGAACGACACCAACGCGGCATTATTCTACACCGACACCAACACTAACAGCCTTCACGAACTCGAGCAATAGCCCGGGGGACGTCGTCGTAATGGGGAGGCCCGCTCGATGCAGGCCTCCTAACTACGTGGACGGCGAAGCCGGAAGCCTCTAGATGGGGATGATGCCGACGTCACCCGAGACGCAGGACGGATTGAAGGCAGAGTTGCACGCCACGACGTGCTGATCGTACTTGACGATCCCGCCCGAGGGCTGGAGTTGGAAACGTTCGGTGAGTGAGCCTTTGACCGGGTTGCCCGGATCCGGATTGAGAGCGCCGAGGACACGATAGGATAGACGATGATTCTTGTACGTATACATCGCCTGATTGTAATACCACGCATCCTTCGAACACGAGAAGCCTATCATGACGCAAGTTTTGTAAGTGGTGGCAGAGCCCCACTGTACATCTTCGCACCAAAGGTACTTTGACGGGCACGACTGCAGGTGCCTCTGCCGGCCGACGACTGCCAGATAGATACGGGTGTGGCCCATCGGCGCGACCGCCTTCGAACCACTAGGAACTGCCTGCGAGCCGCCGGGCACCACTTGAGAAGTATTGGAACATGCTGCAAGACCAAGTGTCGCAGCAACCGTTAGAATGAGTAATGTGGTACGCAACTTGAACTCCTTCGCAGCTACATTGCTGTGCGATGCCACCGTCGCAGTGGCGGTGGAGAACCGCCAGAAGTACTACGGCAAAAATCAGTCAGCTTCCCCTGCTAAACGAGCTTATCGGAAATGTTTGAAAACGTTAATGCATCAACTTGTACTTGAGCTATCGACGATGTTTGATAACGTTAACGTATCAACGAGAAACGCGCGCATCGCCGATGCGACTGATCGCTAAAGATAAACTTTGAAGGTTGTTTTTAGTCGAACAGAACTTGTACGCGACCACGGCCCTGCGTGCGCGCGAGCACGTCGCACGTTATACGCGTTTCGTTTGAGGGTTGCTGTCGATAACCGCGCCGTCGCGAAGCTACACTGCGCGAAGCTATGGCGTAAGCCCGGCGGAGTGCTATTTACGCTGCTTGTAACCGAGGTCCAGTGCATCGGGCGTGCCCGGCTTCGGCCGTACTCCCCTGCGTCGGGGCTCGACCTCCTGCGCGACGACCGTTTGCTTTGCCAACGGCAAATCCGGGCCGCTAGGAGACGACGCACTGGAGGAGCGTCTCCGACGACCTTCCGTCGGTGACGGTGAAGGTTCAACAGGGCTCGGTAGGCGGTGAGCCTCTTTGGCCGCAGACGACTCTGGCACAAATGCGTTAATGCGCCAACACCGCATTAACAGCCTTCAACTCCGAAGCCATCCTGAGGCCCTACGTTGCCGTCCACGGGCCCTCGTACGGCTCGCTCGGCGGCAGCTATACTTGGCGCTCTCCCACTCTCATGTCGTGCCAGCTCGACGCTTTGAGCGCGATCCCGTAGTACTCGGCAGCTGCCTTGATGTTTTCGAACGCCTGCGCGCGCTCGGAATTACTTACGCCGTCGACTGAGTCGAAGCGGGCGATTGCACTGCGAACGTGACCGGCGTCGGTCAGCGGCTCCTTACGCTCCTCGGGAAAGGCAAACGCGCTGTCGGGAAGTTTGGCGCGCGACGCATCGCCGCTATGGGCGACGGGTTTCCACGTTATCTGCATAACCGCAGCGTAACGGTGCGTTATGAACGCACCGTTACGCCCGGCCGAACTAAACGTTAGCGATAGGATGGGCGCGAGGCGAAGCAGTCCCGGCAATAGACCGGCTTATCGCCGCGCGGACTGAACGGAACCTCGGCCACGCCGCCGCATTGACTGCACGTTGCCGTGAACATCTCGCGCGGGCGGCCCGAGCGCTCGCCGCCGTTCCCCCCGCCACCCCCGCTGCCGCGCATCTGCTTGCGCGCCTGACGGCAATCGGGGCAACGGTTGGGCTTATTCTGAAAGCCTTTTTGTTGGTAAAAGGCTTGTTCGCCGGAGCTGAAGACGAACGGACGTCCGCAGTCCACACAAGTTAGTTCTTCATCTACGTACACGGAACGGGAACTCCTTAAACTCTGCCGGCGCCCGGCTGAGAGCGGTAGTATCGGTGCCCGCTCTTGCGACCTCTGCGCGCCCGGTCCCTGCTGCCCCGGGAGGTCGATTTCGGCGTCCCGCCGTACCCGCCGCGCAGCCGTGGCCGCTACGATTCCCGACGTGATCGAACCCGCCTCGCTGGCCGACTACCTCGAGCTGATGACGCGCGCGGTTTTCCAAGCGGGCGTGCGCTGGAAGCAGATCGCGGAGCCATGGGAGGCATATCGCGAGGCCTTCGCGAGCTTCGATCCAAGCCGCGTCGCGGCATTCGACGAGCTCGACGTCGAACGCGTCCTTGCGACGCCCAGTATCCTGCGCACGCCGCGCAAGATCCGCGCGACGATCGCCAATGCCGGCGCACTGTTCCAAACCGATCGCGACTACGGCGGTTTTGCGAACTACCTCGCCTCGTTCGACTCCTACGAAGCGCTAGCCAAAGATTTAAAGAAGCGCTTCAAGTTCATGGGCGATATGAACGTCTGGTACTTTCTCTTTCGCGCAAATCGCCCGGTGCCGCGTTTTGAATCGTGGGTGACGACGATCCCCGGCGAGCATCCGCGCATGCGCGAAATGGTCGAGCAGGCGCGTAGCCAAGGACGCTCGCCCGAGGTTTAGGGCGACGGCGAAGGCGACGTACGCGGCGCCGGCCGCACGAGATAGAGTCCCAGCGGCGCTGCGTAGTTGATCTCCGGTACGGCCTTTCCGGCGAAGCCGTGCGAAGCCAACTCGGCGTCGGTCGTCGCAGCGATTCGACCGCAGAGCATCAACGCGGGAATGACGGTCGGATCGCCCGGCTCGAGTTCGTACCATGTGCCGCCTTTGGCGGCATGCGCTGTGATCGTCCAGCTGGGCGTCGCCGCGTTCGCGGAAAAATGCTTCGCCAGCTCGGCCATTGACGGCGTCGCCAGATTGCGCACCGCGCCCGTACACGACGTCGAGGCGCGCAGTTCGAACGGATCCTTTGGCGGCGTCGTCGGCAGTTTGTACACGCGGAACATCTCCTGTCCCGCTTGCGGTTGGCGCGCCACGATGTACATGCCGACCGCCGGCATGAAGCTCAGCTGCGGCACGAAGAATATCGGGTTCGATGCGGCGTAGAGTTTGCGTTGCGTCACGTCGTCGGCGCGCGCGATGTGCAGCGACATGCAGCCCGCGACGACTCGCAGCGTGCCGCTCCCTTTGGGCGTCACGGCCAGCGCGTAGGTCGTGCCGAGTCCGTGATAGGTTACCGTCGCATCCGGGAGCGCCGGCGCCGGCATCGTCGCCGGATAGCCCGCGGCCGTGCGGGCCGCTTCGATCTGCGCCTGATAGGCTTTGAGTTCCGCCGATAGCTGACGCGCTTTCCCGACGTTCTCCGCGCTGCACGTCTGCGGATTCGCGCCGACCGCGAACGGATCGGCCGGCGGGGTCTGCGGCAGCGGTGAAAAGAGCGAACGGAAACCGCCGCCCTGGCCGCCGCCCGGGCGACTGTTGGCGTCCCCTGGTCCACCCGGACCGCCGCCGCCAAAGAAGCCCCCACTCCCGCCCGGACCGCGCGCGTGAAATGCCGTCGCAGTCTGCGACACGGTGCCTTGCCCGAACTTCACCGAATACGTCAGCGAGTAGGTGCGCGGCGTCAAGGGCCGCGCGATGTTCGGAATCACGTAGCCGCCTTCAGTCGTGTACGGCACCGCGTTGGCCGGACTCGAGAAGACGCCCGCGTAGGTATTGCTGATGTTCGTGGCGGCGAAGGTCAGCGTACCGCGTGTGAGCTGCGCGGTCACGCCCGCGTCGTATGTCGTGTACGCGGGCAAGTCGTTTGGGTTGTTCGCACTCACGTGCTGCGCGTCGGCCAGCCACTCGAACATCGAATGCGGCGCCTTATAATCCAGCACGAGGCCGGCCTTTTGCAGCGGCACGTTGGGAAGCTGCTGGCCGGGAATCGTGATCGAATAGGCGTTGGTGAAGATGTAGCTGCTCGAGTTCGCGACCGCGCCGGTCAGATTGTAGTACGGCTCGACGACCAGGTTTCCGAGCGTGAGGAATCCGGTCAGCTCGGCGCCCTGGTAGACGCGTTGCACGCCGGAGATCGGCGTCGTCATGTAGAGCTGCTGGGCGGTAAACGGCGTCTGCAGCGGCGCGTTGCAGCCGGCCGGCGAGTTGTAGATCTCCTGCACTTGCTGAAGGTAGCCCAGCGGCAACTCCCCGAGCTGGTCGAGCACGACGCCGTTCACGTTGACCGGCAGCAGCACGCCCTGCTGCAATTGACGGTAGAGCGTCAGCGACACGTTGCCGCCGTGCAGATCGTGCGTGTAACCTACGCGCACCGAGTTCGACGAGCCTCGCGTTGGCTGTTCGCCGGGAGCGCTGCCGAACGCGACCTTGCCGTTGCAGTCGAAGCGCAGCGACGCCGGATCGCTAAGAATCTGCAGGCGCCCTTGCGTCGCGGCCGCGCCGCCCAGTGCGAACGACGCGCTATACGTGTCGCGCGTGGTCGGCTTCCACGTTGCGGCCGCGCTGGCAAGCTCGGAGATCCCGGCGTTGCCCGTTGCGGTGCTCAGACCTGCCGATCCGGCGAGCGTCAGTTTATCGTTGGAGTGAATCGTGTCGGTCGCTTGCAGCACGGAGTATTGCGTCGTCTGCGAGCCGTTGTAAAACTCGAACGCTTGCGGGACCAGCGGCGTCGTCGCAAATTGCGACGACGTTCCGTAGGCCTGAAAGGAGATCGTGTGGCGCTCCTGCGCGGGCAACGTCGCGTTCACGACGTAGCCGGTCGATTTGGTGTCGCTCGAGTAGCCGTTCGGCGACGGCTCGCCGTTGACGTAGCGTGCCAACTGGTTGTACAGGCTCGAGTTGTCGAGGGAGAAGACCGATGTCTGCAACTGCGTCGCGCCCAGCAGCGCGTTGTCGGTGAGCGAGTAGAGCTGCACGTTGCTGCCGTCGGTGTTGTTTGGTCCATAGCCGCATGGCAGCGTCGTCTGCGGGTTGCCGTTGTAGCGCAGGCAGATCACGTTGGTATCGCGCGTCGAGTTCATGAAGAGGCCGGTCACCGAGTTGGAATCTCCGAACTCATAACGCGCGGTCATCACGTTGCCGGAGATCGTGCTGTCGCCGTCGTGCACGTAGTCGAGGCCGCTCGCGTCCTCGAACAAGTCGCCGTCGGCGAGGCTCGGGTAGAGGCGCTGCACGCTCTGCACGGCGATGCCGAGCTTGCCGGCCGAGCCGGTCTCCGCGACAGAGTAGTTCCAGCGGCCGTAGCTGCCCGTCGAAAGCTGCATCTGCGTGATCCAGCTCAGCGTCGGCTGCAGCGTACTGAAGTTGACGGAGCCGCCCAAGCCGCCCAGCGTCGGTCCCATATGCACCGATGCGCCTTGAAAAAGATCCGTAGCAAAGCCGCCGAGATTCCCTGCCGAGCCGGGCGCATTGAGCGGAATGCCGTCGAGCGTGAGCTGAGTCTGCGTCGGGTCGTGGCCTTCCAACGAGATCGTTTGGGTCGCATCGCTGTCGTCGCTCGAGGTCGAAACGCTCACGCCCGAAAGCTTGTTGAGCGCATCCGCAAGGTCGGTGGAGAGGCGGCGCTGCGCCGAGTTCTGGTCGATGCTGGTCGCCGAGATCGTCGCCGACGCTTTGGCGGTGACTTGCCCGATCACTTTGAGGCCGCCGGTCTCCGACGCAAGTGCAAAGCTGACGGTCACGACGCGGCCGTCGAGCACTTCAAACGAGGCCGACGTCAGGCTGTTATAGCCGCGTTTGACGATCCGCGCGCGGTAGATGCCGTCGGGCACGTCGGTGAAGGTCACCTTGCCGTTGGTTTCGGTGATCTCCGAGGTGATGACCGGACCGTCCAAGAGCACGCGGGCGAGTTCGAGCGGATGCTTGGTGGTCGCATCGACGACCACGATATCGATCTCACCGCTATCCGATTGCGCCCGCACGGCCGCCGTCGCGGCCGTCCAAATGCACAGCAACGATAGCGCCAAGACCGCGCCGCGCTTCAGCATGTCTCGGCGATTATACGGAGCGCTCCCGCGGCGGGTCCTGAAAAAGGTCTGGGAAAGGCCTCCGAAATGCTACAATAGCGTTGGAATATAGCCACCCGCCCTTCGTGTGAGAAAGAGGTGTTATATGTCTTGGATGCTTCGCGTCTTGGGGACGATCGGCGTCCTCTGCTCGGTCGTCGCCTGCAACTCGTCGAACTCGTCGGTCATCCCGCCCGTGCCCAATCCCAGTTCGACGACGATTACGGTGAACTCGTCGACCGGAGCCCCGATCGCGTACCTTCCCGTGACGCTCTCGACCGGCATCGCCAATCACGCGCCGACGGGCGTTATCACTACCACAAAAACTAGCGCGCTCGGTACGGTGACGTTCACGAATCTGCCGTTCTCGGGCCAGGCGTGCATCTCGGCGATCAGCGCGTCGATCTTCGCGAGTTACTGCGCTACGCCGTTTCCCGCAACCTATACCCTGACGTTTCCCGCATCGCCGTAGCGGCGCTCGACGCTAGAGCGTGATGGTGACGGCGGTGCCGTGGCCCGGCGCACTGTCGATCGCGATTCCGCCACCGACGCGTTCGACCGCGCGTTTGGCGATCGCCAAGCCGAGGCCGCTGCCCGTGATTTCGCCGCGTTGGTCGCCGCGATAAAAGCGCTCGAAGGCGTGCAATCGCTCGGACTCCGACATGCCGGGCCCTTCATCTTTGATCGTGATGATGGCGTGACCGTTGTTGCGGGTAGCGCGCAGATGTATCGGCGCGTCGGGCGCATACTTCAGCGCGTTTTCGATGACGTTCCAAACGGCTTCGCCAAGTTCGCCTCGGTCGGCCTCAACGGTCTGCAGGCCGTCGACGCTATAGTCGATGGCGCGCCGGTCGTCCAAGCGCCGCGCCGCTTCGCACTGGCCTCGGAGCAGCTCGGCGACGTCGACCGATTCAACGTTCGGCGGCGCTTCGGAATCCAGGCGCGCCAGGCGCATCAGCCGATCGATCAAGCCGCGCATGTGCTCTTTTTCGATCGACATCGTCGCCAAAATCTGGCGGGCGATGCGGGGCTCCTCGATCGCCCCGCGACGGAGCACGTCGATGTAGCCCGCGATGACCGTGAGCGGCGTGCGCAGCTCGTGGCCGGCGTCGGCGGCAAACTGTCGCATGCGCTCCTCGGCATGCTTGCGGTGTTCGATCGCCGTCGCGACGCTGGCGACGGCGTCGTTGAAGGCCGCCGTCAGATCCGCGACCTCGTCGACGCCCGCCATCAGAAAACGCCGCTGCGTAAAGTCGCCGTCGGCTAGCGCACGCAGGGACTCGCTAACCTCGTTCACCGGGCGAAGCGCCTGTTGCGCAAAGAGGCGGCCGACAAACCATGAAAGCAGCATCGCCGCCCCCGCGATCGTCAACACGATTCGCCAATAAGGGATCAGCGAAACAACCAGCAGCGGAAATGACGGCTCGAAGCCGACATAGCCGCCTTCGACAAGGGTGAGGGTGAGCGGCTCGGGCGCGATCGGATCGGGCAGCAGCGACGGTCCGTGAAAGGCATGACCGGGTTCTGGAGGCCCGCGCAATGACGACGGGATGAAATGCTGCATTCCGCCGACCGCCAGCACTTCGGCAAGCGCCCGGGGATGCAGCGTCTTGTCGCCGGCGAGGTAGCGACCCTTCAAATCAAACACGGTCACGCGCATGCCGATGCCGCTGAGCGCGTTGACGATGTCGGGCGCCGCTTCTTTCAGCGTCCTGCCCTCGCGGCGGTACTGGTCGACGAGAACGCGGGCCTCTTCGTGCTTGGCGACCGTCACGTCGCGCGAAAAGCCCCACAGTTCGAAGACGAGCGCAATGGACGAAGCGAGAATGACGATGACAACCGTGACGCCAAGAAGCCCCGCATAGAGCGCCGAAAGCCGCGCAGCCAGCTTCATCTTATCGTGTCATCCCGACCCTTCGACACGGCGCTTCGCGCCTGCTCAGGACTGCGCTTCGTGCGGGCGCTAAGGACCAAGGATGACTAGAGCGATAGGCCATAGCCCACGCCGCGGACGGTCCGAATGAAAGAGCCCGGCTCGCCGGCGCGGTCGATCTTTGCACGAAGATACGAGATGTAGGTTTCGACGATATTCGGGCCACCCTCGAAGTCGTGGCCCCAGACGATCTCGAGCAAGTGATCCTTGCTGAAGACGCGCCGCGGCTCGCGCAGAAAAACTTCGAGCAGATCGAACTCGCGCTGCGTGAACTCGAGGACTTCTTTGGATCTCCAGGCTTCGCGCGTTCCCGGATTGATCGAAACGTCGTGCCAGCGGAGGACATTCTCTTCAATGAGTTGCGGGCGCCGAAGTTTGGCTTGCAGCCGCGCGATCAGCTCCTCGAAAACAAACGGCTTTACAAGGTAGTCGTCGGCTCCCGAGCTTAGGGATCGCACCTTGTCTTCCGTTCCACCCTTGGCCGTGAGCATCACGATTGGCGCCTGAGTGATCTCGCGAAGCCTCGGCAAAAGTGTGACGCCGTCGATCTTCGGCATCATGATATCGAGGACGATCAGTTCGGGATCGAAGACCTTGACCAGCTCGAGCGCGGCCATGCCGTCCATGGCGGTCCGGACCTCGTAACCTTCGCGGGAGAGTCCAAGTTCCAACATCTCCCGTACCATACGGTCGTCATCGATGACCGCAACGCGGGCATTGGGCATGTTATGCATCTACGCTGCATCGTGCTTGCTCACCCTTGGAGGCGCCTGAAGAGCAGATTAGGCTGCACGCACCGGCACCCGCCAGCGCTCGACCCGCTGCCCCGAAACGAGCGCCGCCTGCCCCAGCGCCTCGAGGGGATGGGAGAGTATTCTAATCCCGCCCTTTTCTAGCGAATCTAAGGCGGCTTGGTCGGGCGACCAGCGCGCAAACAGATGGACCTCCGTGGTTTGGACGGCATCCGCGAGGGCCGCGATCACGTCGTCGAGCCCACATTCGCCCAGGGCAAGCAGCCGGACTACGACCTCAGCGTGGAAGCGAGAGCCGCTCCAGCCCGCCGCCACGATCAGCAGGCGCGAAAGCTCGGCAGGGCCGGGGGACTCGAAGTCGATCAGGGCCGCGGAGATCTGCCGCGCCAGCGCCGCACCGGGCTGTGCGTGCAGGGTAGCCCCCCGAATCGTCGCCGTAGGTCCAGCAGTCAGTAGCGCGCCTGCCCCGATAAAATACTCGTCCATGCGGCGATATTCGCATAGGCGAGTGCCACCTGGGTGGCCGTGTGTCAGGTTTTCACTTATATCAGGCGAAGGCGGCGCGCAGCTCGAATCGCCTCTGAATGCCCGTGGCAGTTCAACTTCGCGATTGCATTTGCAATGTGCACTCGCACCGTGTACACGCTGCGGGATGTCCGTTCGGCTATTTCTTTTGGGATCAGGCCCTGCGCAAGGAGGCGAAGCACTTCAAGCTCAGACGGAGTAAGACCACCCACGCGCGGCCGGTCCCACGACTTCTTGGCGACGATCGAGTCGACCGCTCCCAGCAGGCGCGCTATATCCGCGTAGTGTAAGTCCTTCAGGGCCGCAACGCCTTCCTTTACGCGGTCCGCGCCGCTCTCACTGCCGTGTCGCATTCTCAGCATGATACTTTCGACTACTCTTACTACGAGCGTGATGACGCCATCTTTGTGGGAACGAAACCGGCTTAGAATTCGATCGGCGCGCGTCGCACGGCCATTGATGGCTTCGGTCAGCGCGCAAAGTACCGTCGTAATGGCATTGGCACGAATTCGATAAAGCCCAGTTGCCTCGTGGGAACCCAGTATCTGGAGAATTTCCTTTACGAGCCTTGCGGACTCTTCGCGCTTTCCGTCGAGCGCTAAGAAAAGCGCGTATTCACCTCCACAGGAGACACGGTCAAAACTGAACGTCATCTGGCTCCAGCACGACGATAGCAACTGATGTGCCTCGCCGAACCGCCCTTCCCAGGCCAAGCGAGCCGAGCGAAAGATCGTAAGGTATCGGCTCGCCAAATCACTGGTCCTTACCGTTGCCAACCGTTGCTCGATCGCAATGCTCGCTTCAACATCGCCTCGGCGCATCTCGGCGCTGAGCATTTGAAGCAACGCGGTCTGCAACGCGAACGCATCACCGGCTTTTTCTGCGGATGCGGCCGCCAGTTCCGCGTACAGCCACTGTTGTTCGACATCATCGCGCTCGTGCAAAGCTAAATTTGAAAGCACGGCGTTTGCTCTACTTTCCAAGCCGAACAAGTGCAAGTCGGCGGCCAGCTCGCAAGACTGCGTTAGCACCTCAAATGCCTGCCCTGCTAAGCCTAGATGATGATAAGCGATGCCTATGCGATGGAGAACTTTCGCGCGCACCGCGTCGGAGTCAACGTCGCTGAGCATTTTTTCGACGCGCATGGCAGCGCTGGCGGCTATCGCAGGATCGCCATTAACTGCCTGTTGACCGGAGATCAAAGAAATGGCTTCGGCTCGATGAGCGGCAGTTTGATCCACATCATCGCCGACCTTTTCCAGTAGCGAACTGACGTCTTGGCCCTGATTTGCCATCATTGAGGCGAGGCGCAGGCTCGCTTTCGCCATTAGATTGCGGTTGTTGCCCGCACGGGCCAGGGAGCGCCGCAGGAGCGACTCGGCCCTGGTGAACTTACCCGCCATGGCCTGCAGGACGCCATGCAGGGCGAGGATAGTAGCGTTTTCGGAACGAGTGGTATCGTCGAGCGACTCTACGATGCGCAAAACTACGTCGCTGCGAGCGCGCTCCAAGAGGTCGAAGCCGTGTTGTTCCAGGAGACGGAGCACGTCTTCGTGTAGCGCCGCGGCAGCATACGCTGCGATCGCATGCTCGATGTCGCCACTCTGTTCGAGTGCGCGACCCGCTCGCTCTTGCACGACCTCGTGCGAGCGCTTCCCAACGAGTGCGTTTTGATGCCGGAGAAAGTTCCTGAACAGATCGTGACAGTAGTACACACCTGGCGATTCTTCATGAATGAAGGCCGTGCGCTCACGCAGGCGCTCTACGATCTGCAATGCTCGATCGAATCCGGCCCGCTCGAGGACCTTCACCTCGATCGACGGCAGCACCATTGCAACTTCGAGCAGACCGCACTCCTCGTCATCCAGCGTGCCGTAGACTTGCTCGGCGAGGAAGCGGTAGATCATCTCACGTGTGACGGCCGAAACGTTCCGAAGGTCCGACGACCGCGTGGATGTCCGCAATGCAAAGCTCACGGCGGCAGGCCACCCTTCGGTCAGGTCGAGCAAATCGTAGAGCTCATCCTCACGGATCGAAAGGCCTAAATCGCGGGCTGCAGCCGCGGCTTCTTCAAACGTAAATCGCAGATCGTGTTCGTCGATCGCCAAGTCCGCATCGCGATAAGCGAGCCAGCTTCCAATCGGAAGCCCGGTCGTCGATCGGGAGGCGAGAATCCACCGGATGCGCTCTTTACTTCCTTCAATCAACGCCGTCAGGAATCTGGCAATCTCGGGATCGTCGTCTGCGATTTGAAGGTCGTCGATGGCAACGACGCCCGAAAACGACTCCAAGTGCACATTCATCCAGCGGGCCAAGTCGGTACCCCGCGTGGGCGACGCTTGATTCCGCTCGTATGCCCCAGCAAGTGCAGTAGCCGCGTGCGGCGCACTCTCGCCCAGCGCCTCCGCGAATCCCCGGAGAAAGCTCAGTAGCGTTGCATGTTCGGCGCGCAGCGCAAACCGCGCGCACGGCTGTCGCAAGCTGCGAAGGTACTGGCGAAGCACGACGCTCTTGCCGTAGCCGGCTGGAGCGACCAACAAGGCAACAGGAAAGCTTGCCGAAACCGAAAGGCGCTCGACCAGCCTCGGCCGCTCGATCGGCACAAATGTGCCGCTCTCCGCGCGATCGGCACCTTGCAGTGTGCGAATCATCGCCTGTCGTTCTAACGCGGCTTCGGCGTCGCCTGTTCTGAAGGAGCTCGCGGGCTGAGCACGTGCCATTTGGCAATTTGCTGGCTCAAATAGTATGCCAGCAGTGCACCTTCCCACTGCAGGCGCGGTGCGAGCCACGCCCGTTGCGCCGGGCAAGTGATCTCGCCGAGCTCGAGCACCAGGCTGGCGTCTCGCGCTTCCACTTGCGAATACGCGTAATACGCGCGCAAGCCGTGCGTGAAATTGTCCGGCTGAAAACCGAACGGCCAGTATCGCCCGTATAGCCGATGCCATCCTGCCGCCGCCGCGGCGTCACTCGCGTGCGCGTAGCCCACCGATGCGCTGCTGCGGCATGGTGGATTCGATCCGTCGAAGTGAATGAAGACTGCCGCGCTCACGCGATACTTGCCGGCGAAGTCGGCGGGAAGCCTCACGACGCTCACGCCGTGTTCCCGCAAAATTCGCGTCGCGGCATCCGCGACGATCGGCGTCCAGGCCCGTTCTCCCGCCGCTCCGAGATTGCAATGGTGCTGCGG
>DATMKR010000036.1:0-21311 GCA_035571115.1 Candidatus Acidiferrum sp.
GTGCCCAGCGCCCCCAGCACCGCGCCTTCCGTTGGAGCCGCGGCAGGCACCTCCGCGTCCGCCGCCCGCGCCACCTTTGCCGCCCTCACCCTGCGTGCCGCCCGCCCCGCCGCTTCCGGCAAGCTTACTGTAGCCGGCGCCACCTGATCCGCCCATGTCACCGCCGCCCCCTCCGCCGTTTCCGCCACGAGTGATGAAGCAACTCGGAAATCCAATGCAACCGTCGCCAGCGCCGCCTCCGCCCCCGGCGGCTAGCACAACGCGGTCGGCCAATCGGTCGCCCCCCTGCCGCACGTCAGACGCGCCCCCGCCGAAACCGAAGCACTGGCGACGACAAGCAATGCCTTTTCTACCCTCGCCGCCGTTAAAGCCGCCCCGCATGCCGCTCCCCCCAACGAAGATCGTCAAGCTCTCTCCGGGAGTCACCGGTATCGTGCCCTCCGCGTAGCCACCTTCGCCGCCATTACCCGCGGAGGTTTGGGAGTCTGGGCCTCCGTTCGAGCCGGCTGCGCCCTTGGCCACAATCGTAACTTGCGTCACGCCGGTTGGCACATCGAACGTCTGCTTTCCACCCGTGTAATAAAAAGTGCGCTGGCGCGCCGGAGCTTGCGTTACGGCGCTTACAACGTTAGCGTCGATCTGCGGCTGCGATCCGGCGCAGCCTGCGAGCATTGCCGTAGCCACGCATGCGCATAGCGCGAAGCGGCTCAATTCTGGGCTCCTCATGGTTGGTCTGCTCCTCACACCGCGAACGCCACGGGACTTGATAACGTTTCGGCAGGCTCGGGCTCAGTCCCACGACTCCAGTGCCTCGCAGCGGCGCCACAGCCGGCGGTCGGTCGCCTTTCGACGGAGCCTGTCCTGAGCAAGGTCGACGGAGCCTGTCCTGAGCAAGGTCGACGGAGCCTGTCCTGAGCAAGGTCGAAGGGGTCAGGTTGACAGCTGCGGCGGTTGAAAGGGGCTGGCGGATGTGCTAGCATTGACTTTCGAACGGACCGCCGGTCCGTTTTCTTAATGTTGTGATAGACTAAAGATGGCAAAGAAAGAATCGCGAGTGATGGTCGTTCTGGCGTGCACCGAGTGCAAGCGCCGGAACTACAACACGCAGAAAAACAAGCAGAAGACCACGGACCGGCTCGAGCTCAGCAAATACTGCCGCTTCTGCCGATGCCACAAACCGCACAGGGAAACGAGATAGGGCGGTAGCTCAATTGGTAGAGTCCTGGTCTCCAAAACCAGTTGTTGCAGGTTCGAGTCCTGTCCGCCCTGCCACCCTTCCCTTCGACTCACTTCGCTCGCTCAGGACAGGCTCTCAGCTCAGGATGACAAATTTAAGGTAGACCTTTGGTGAACGAACAGCAAAAGAGAACGGCCCAGTCCATGGCGGGCGGCGATTTCATCCGCGGCGTCATCGCGGAGCTTCGCCGCGTCACTTGGCCGACGCGCGATGAGTGGATCTCTGCGACAATTCTCACGATCTCGCTGGTGATCGGCATCGGGCTGTTCGTTTTTCTCGTCGACCAGCTCTTTGGATGGCTCTTTAACTTGATTCATCCGGTCACCGCTGGGTAGATGCAGACGATGTACGACGCCGAACCGATTGTTGACGAAACGACCATAAACGAAACGGCCGTCGACGAAACAAAAACCGAGGACCCCCAGATGGGCGACCCGGTCGCGGTCGAGGAGATTATCGAAGAGCCGGCCGCCGGGCTCGAGGACGAGGCGACTTCCGCCGACGTCGTCGACGACGATGCCGTTGCGATCAAGCCCAAGGATAATCGTAACTGGTTCGTCGTCCACACCTATTCGGGTTACGAAAACAAGGTCAAGGCAAATCTCGAGCGGCGCATCCATTCGATGGGCATGCAGGACAAGATCTTCCGCGTGCTCGTTCCAATGGAGGACGAAGTCGAGTTCAAGGACGGCAAGCGCAAGATCACACCGAAGAAAGTTTTTCCGGGCTACGTCCTGGTCGAAATGACGATGGACGATCAGTCGTGGTATGTCGTGCGTAACACGCAAGGGGTGACCGGCTTCGTCGGAAGTCCGGGGCCGGGCGAGAAACCGGTGCCGCTGCAGGACAAAGAAGTCAAGACGATTCTCAAGCAGATGGGCATCGAAGCGCCCAAACTCAAGATCGACTTCAAGAAGGGCGATCGCGTCAAGGTCACATCGGGGCCGTTCTTCGACTTCACCGGCGTCGTCGACGAAATCGCGCCGGAGAAGGAACGCTTACGCGCGCTCATCTCGATCTTCGGCCGCGAAACGCCTGTCGAACTGGAGTTCTTCCAGGTGGAGAAAGTATAGGGTTCCTGCTTCGTCATGCTTCGACAGGCTCAGCATGACAAGGGCGACAGGCTCAGCATGACGAGGGCGACAGGCTCAGCATGACAAGGAGACGGACGAAGACCCCGACGTTCGTGTCTAGCACTACAGCTGGGGAAGAAGCGATGAGAGTCGCTTCGAAAGGAGACATTTCATGGCTAAGAAGGTAGTTGGCAAGATCGGCCTGCAGATTCCGGCAGGCAAGGCGACCCCGGCTCCGCCGATCGGACCGGCGCTGGGCCCCTACTCGCTCAACATCATGGACTTTTGCAAGCAGTACAACGAGCGCACTGCTTCACAGGCCGGTATGATCATCCCCGTCGAGATCACGGTCTACGACGACCGCACGTTTACGTTCATCACGAAGACGCCCCCAGCGTCTTTTCTGATCAAGCAGGCATTGGGGATCGAGTCGGGCAGCAAAGAGCCCAACCGCAACAAAGTCGGTAAGTTGACGCAAAAGCAGCTCGAAGATATCGCGAAGGTGAAGATGCCCGACATCAACGCCAACGACATGAACGCCGCCAAGAAGATCGTCGCCGGAACGGCGCGGTCGATGGGCGTGGAAGTGGAGGCATAAGGTGGCGCAGCATCACGGAAAGCGCTTCAAGGCACTCGCCACGAGCTTCGATCCCGCCAAGCTCTTCTCGACGCCCGAAGCAATTGCGCTCGTCAAGAAGAACGCCAACGCAAAGTTCAACGAAACCGTCGAGGTGCACGTTCGCCTCGGTGTCGACCCGAAGAAGAGCGATCAAAACGTTCGCGGCACGGTCCTGTTGCCGCACGGAACGGGGCGCACCGTTCGCGTCATCGCTTTTGCCAAGGGCGATAATGCGAAGGCCGCGCAAGAAGCCGGCGCCGACGTGGTCGGCGATCAGGATCTGATCGATAGGGTCAAGGGCGGTTTTGCGGAGTTCGACGTGGCCGTCGCGACGCCCGATATGATGGCGTCGGTCGGCAAAGAACTCGGACGAATTCTCGCGCAGAAAATGCCCAACCCCAAGGCCGGAACGGTGACGCCAAATATCGCCGGCGCGATTCGGGACATCAAGGCCGGTAAGGTGGAGTATCGTCTCGATAAGACGGGCATCGTGCACACGATCGTCGGCAAGGCGAGCTTCGAAGAAGCGCATCTGCTCGAAAACGTTATGACGTTGCTCGATGCAATCGTCCGCGCGAAGCCGGCGGCCGCGAAAGGAACCTACGTTCGCAGCGTGACGCTGGCCAGCACGATGGGCCCCGGCGTCAAGGTCGATCCGAACCGGATTAAAGCGACGGCCTAGCTCTTATCGGCTAGAAGAAGTTGACGCGGCCGGTGTGCAGCTCGTAGACGCCACCGGTTACTTCTGCGTCGCCTCGCGAGACCGCGTCGGCGATGATTTTCGAACCGGCGGTCATCTCGCGCATGTTGCGTCGCACGTTTTCGACGATCGCATTGGCCACCCAGTCGCCTGGGGCGCCCCGCGTCGCTTTGGCGGCCGGCACGATTGCTTCTACGAGGGTTGCGATGTGCCCGGGCTGCGTCGTTCCGTCCTTTACGTACGAGACTGCCGCACCTACCGCGCCGCACTTCGTGTGCCCGAGCACGACGATCAGCCGCGCCTTCAGAACGGCGACACCGTACTCGATGGAGCCGAAGTTCGTGTCGTTGAGAAAGTTGCCGGCGACCCGAACGGCAAAGACGTTGCCGGGAATTTGATCGAAGACGGTTTCGATCGGGACGCGGGAATCGGAGCAACCCAGAATGATTGCAAAGGGATTCTGCCCGCTGGCGAGCTCCACGAGGCGCGCGCTTTGCGGTCCGCTGCGAGGCTGCCCGGCGACGTAACGGACGTTGCCTGCTTTGAGTTTCTCCAATGCGTCGGCCGGATTGCGTGCGCCCATCTCGAGGCGAGGAGTTGACGGTTCGGCCGCTGCGGCCTGCGCCATCGAGAGCGCCTCGCCCGTACAGGCCGCAGCCAACCCAATGCCGGCGCGTCCGAGGAAGGCTTCGCGGCTAAAATCGCGTTGAAGGTGTTCCATCCCGGCGGCTTCTGGTCGCCCCGTTGGCGTCCTTCCACGACAACGGGCTAATGCGAGACGCTGAGCGCGCGAACTTGGGCTTCCAATTCGGCGATGCGTGCGTGGGAGCGATCGGCATCGATGTGATCGTAGGCCGCGCCGGCGCTGCGCGCGACGGCTTCGAGCAGCACCTGTTCGTCGGGTGTCAATGCCATGCCGTTTGAGCGCGAGCCGTAGAGGACGAAGCCGAAAACCAAGCCGCGCATCAGCAGCGGGACGACGAGCGACGGCGTTTTGGGGCCGCCCGGGAGAATCGTTTCCGCGCGCGCACGCCCGTCGAGCACGATCGGCGCGAGTTCGGCGCGCAGTTCTACGATGAGCGGATCCTCGCCATCGATGCTCTCCGACTCGGTTTTCGACCAGCCGCGGGCGGCCGTGCGTTCGAAGGGCTTGCCCGAGGCCGGCGCGAGAAAGAGTGCCGCCGAGCTCAGGCCGAGCACGCGGATGGGTTCGTCGACGAGAAACTCGATCAGCGTTTTTTCCGAAGATGTGTTGGCGAGCGCGCGGGAAGCTCGGCGCAGAGCCTCTTCGGCGCGGCGTTGATCGCGAAAGAAGAAGGTGTTCAAGAAATATTCGATTCGGCCGTGCAGCGCGTTGAGCGTGAAGCCGATCGCGAGCGCGGCGAACAGGCTGATGTAGATCGCGGGTTTCGTACTTTCGAAGATCTGTTCGGCCAGCCACTCGAAGGTACCGAAGAGCAGGAGCAGGGCCGCAGTTATGATCCCATAGACGGCCGCGCGTCCGATCGCAAAGCGAAAATCGACCACGCGCTCCGAGAGCAAACCGTAGAGCACGAAGATCGATCCGATGAGATTGAACCACGGGAGTAAAGCTCCCGTCCACGATTGCACGTAAAGGACGGGGAGTGAGGTATTGCCGATGAGCGTGCTGCAGATGTTGGCAACGGCCCACGTCAAGTCGAGAATCGGTGCCAGAGCAATACCGGAGATCACCCACGTGACCCGCGTGCGATCGAGCGCGGTCGCGCCGGACGCGATGTAGGCCAGCGCGGCGAGCACCACCACGAGCAGGGCGGCGTCGCTCACGCTCATGAAGAGATTAGTCGGTCCGGGGAAACCGTACTTTTGAAAGACCGTCCAAACGATCGGATCGACCCATGCGACGAAGTCGGCCAATGACAGCAGGACGGCGAGGCCGACGAACCAAGGCCACGCGCGCCCCGAGCGGCCGTACAGGCGATGCGCAAAGATGAGGATCATCAGCTGCGTCAACGGATAGACGGCCTGGATGGCAAGGTCGCTGGCGACGTTGGCCGGCCACACGGCCAAGTCGAGGGCGGCTTTGTTGATCTTGATGAGCATCAAGATCGTGTACGCATAAAACGCCAGCGTGATTGGACGCGGGCGCATCAGAAAGAGCGCGCTCGCGAGGGCCAGCGTTAAAAAGAAGCTCACGGGCACGCCGACGTCGCGCGCCAGGGTCGCGCGCCGAGAGTAGTCGGGAGAGCCGGCCGGCAGCGTCGTGACGAAGGTGCGGCCGTCGCGCGCGGCCGTCAGCGTCAAGCGCGTTCCGGCATGCGCGCCCCGCAACAGCGAGAAGCGCTGCATCGGCGAGAGATCCTGCAGGTCGACGCTGTCGCCAGTTTGCAGTGCCCCGTGCGGCGCTGCCGCCGAGACGACTTGGACGCGGTTGGTATTATTGACCAGCACGACGGAGTATTGGCCCAGGTGCGACGAGTGATACTCGACCACGACGAAGACCAGCGCCATAAAGACCGTGCCGATCGCGACGACGGCCAGCGAGAGGCGTTCGCATACAAACCGGACGGCCGGTTTCACCAGTCCCGACATGCGACCGCCTTCTCGGCCAGCGGAATCGATTCTTCCGCAAAGCGGAAAGGTGGCTGGTTACTCCGTTCGGGTTGCCTTCTCTACCCTGGCTGTGGTAGTCTAACCGCTGGCTCCATAGACCGTGGCCGGCCGCAAGGCCTTAATTTCTCCGAGTCGCCCGTCGACAAGCTCAAGATGATAATGAGTGCGGTCAGGGTGACGCGGGGAGGACTGCCGAGGACGCAAGAACGAGAAGCTGCGCACACGCTTCAGGCGATGCGAACTTTCAACGATGCGCCCTCGAACGGGGCGCTTTTCTTTTTCGCTTTTGGCGCGTTTGCGCCGGGAAACCATCGAATGCCAACCGCACGTAAGGAAGCCTCAGTCGGAGAACTCACCGAGAGACTCGCCGCGGCGAAGAGCCTGTTCTTTACCGACTATGCCGGGCTGACCGTCGGAGAGATCACCAAGCTTCGCGGGGAGCTGCGCAAAGACGGCAACAGTTATTCGGTCGTCAAGAACACGCTCTTTCGGATTGCCGCCGGCGACCTTGCGTCGCTCTTCGAATCGATACTTGCGGGTCCGACCGGCGTCGTCTTTGCTGGAGCCGATCCGGTTGCGCCGGCCAAAGCACTCAAGACCTTTAGCGATACCGTCAAAAAAGTCGGAATCAAGGCGGCCTACATCGACGGCCAAATCGTCGACGCAAGACACGTAGAAATCCTCGCCAAGCTTCCACCGAAAATCGAACTCCTCGCTTCGCTCGTCGGCACGCTTGCAAATCCGCTTCGCGGCCTCATCACCGTGCTATCGGGCAACCAGAGCGGACTCGTCCGCGCGCTCAACGCCATTCGCGAGCAAAAAGCCGCAGCCTCAAACGCTTAGATAAGGAAGAGAAACACGTATCATGGCAATTGCCGAAGTCATCGAACAAATTGATAAACTCACCGTTCTCGAACTTGCCGATCTCGTCAAGCAGCTCGAGGAGAAGTATGGCGTCTCTGCGGCCGCGCCGGTCGCAATGATGGCCGCCGGGCCGGCCGCCGCAGCGCCGGAAGCCGAGAAGACCGAGTTCGACGTTATTTTGGCCGAGATTGGCCCGGAGAAGATCAAGGTCATCAAGGCCGTCCGCGAACTCACGAGCCTCGGCCTTACCGAGGCCAAGGCGTTCGTTGAGAGCGCGCCCAAGGCCGTTAAGGAAGGCGTTACTAAAGACGAGGCCGAGCAGGTGAAGAAGAAGCTCGAAGAAGCGGGCGCAAAGGTCGAAATCAAATAGGATCGCAAGCGACGCCCGAGCTTCCGGGGTGGGTGCAACTGCTCCCACTCCTGATCGTGGTCGTCGTGCTCGCCGTTCGCATGATTCGCCCGCAGCGCATCAGCGTCACGCGGATGTGGGTCTCGCCGATCATTCTTTGCGTGCTCACGGCGTGGGTGATTTACGCCAACGATCAGCTCTACCCGGCGCCCCCGATCGCGATTGCCGTCGCGCTCTTCATCGGCGCCGTAGCGGGCCTGCCCTTTGGAGTTCTGCGTGGGATGCACACCGACGTGAGGCCAACCGATAAACCCGGCGTCATGCATCTCGGCTCGTCGTGGGTGACGATCGCGATCTTTGCGGTCGCCTTCGGATTGCGATACGCGATCCGCATGGCGATGCCGCAACGCGGGGAACTCACGGGCACGATCGGCGACGGCCTCCTCGCCTTCGCCATCGTTTTTATCGCAGCGAGTTATTTTGTTATTTTCCGAAAATACGAAAAGCTAGCGGGAATTTCGAAGGGACCGGCTTGACGCCGGTCCCTTCACTAGACGCTCACCTCTAAGGGTCGAGCTTTAGCACCAGTATCCGGGGACCCAGTAATAGCCGCGATGGTTCGTATAGCGCCAATGGCCCTGACACCATGCACCGCCGTGATTCGCCCAATAGCCGTGAGTCCAAACGTAGCTGCCGCCGTACCAACGGTAGTACCCGCCGACCCAAACGTAGCCGGCGTGAGGCCGCGGTGGCCTGGTTTCGTACCTAGGGGCCGGCGGCCCGACCTTGACGTAGACATAGTCCGCCGGTGCCGGCGCCGGGAGCGCCGTAAGGGCGAGGCCCAGGCCCATCAGGGTCGCAATAAGGAAGTGCTTTATCAACGTAAGATCCTTTCACAGGAACGAAGCCAAGGTAAGCTGGTCTTCGGATTACTTCTACCCATAATGAAGTTCCCGCCAAGCGCTCGTCGCAGGACCGTCTCCTAGCGCAGGAAGGCCACCAGTAGAAGCGCCACGATGTTGAGCACCTTAATCATCGGATTGATCGCGGGCCCGGCGGTGTCCTTATAGGGATCGCCGACGGTGTCGCCGGTGACGGCTGCTTGGTGGGCGATGGACCCCTTACCGCCGTAGTTGCCGTCTTCGATGAACTTCTTGGCGTTATCCCAGGCGCCGCCGCCCGACGTGAACGAGATCGCCACGAAAAAACCGGTGACGATCGAGCCGACGAGGATGCCGCCCATCATCTGCGGGCCGGTATCGCCGGGCAAGATATTGAAGTGGGAGAGCAGCACCACGATGACCGGAACGCCGACCGGAATCAACGCCGGGACGATCATTTCGCGGAGTGCGGCGCGCGTGACGATGTCGACGGTCGTGCCGTAGTTCGGTCGCGTCGTGCCAGCCATGATGCCGGGATTCTCGCGGAACTGACGGCGCACGTCCTCGACCACGGCGCCTGCGGCGCGGCCAACGGCTTCCATCGAAAGCGATGCAAAGAGATAGGGCAACAGGCCGCCGATAAAGAGGCCGGCGAGTACGTACGGATTTCCGACCGCAAAGAGGTTGCGGACTCCTTCGATGCACGCAGTCGTCTCGTCCGCGCCGCATTTGTGGTTGGTGAGCTGTTGCAGGAACGAGGCGAAGAGCACGAGGGCCGCGAGGGCGGCCGAGCCGATCGCGTAGCCTTTGGTGACGGCCTTCGTTGTGTTGCCGACGGCGTCGAGCGGATCGGTGACGTTGCGAACGTCTTCCGGCATATCGGCCATTTCGGCGATCCCGCCCGCGTTATCGGTGATCGGGCCGAAGGAGTCGATGGCCACTACGATTCCGGCGAGCGAGAGCATCGCCGTAACGGCGATGCCGACGCCGTAAACGCCGGCGAGCCCAAAGCTGATCAGCAGGCCGACCACGATGACGAGGGCCGGAAGTGCCGTGGCCTGCATCGACACCGCAAGGCCGGCGATGATGTTGGTCGCATGCCCAGTAACCGATGCCCGCGCGATGCGCTGAACCGGCGGGAACTGCGAGCCGGTGTAATACTCGGTGATAAACGTAATCAGGCCGGTAATCACGACGCCGATAATGGCGCAGATAAAGATGCCCGTCGCGTTTACGAGGCTTTGATCGGCGAAAACCCGTTGCGTTACGAAGTAGAAGCCCACGAGAGCAAGAACGCCCGTGACCGCCATGCCGCGATAGAGCGCGGACATGATCTTGTTGCGGCGCACGCCGCCGACTCCAACGAAGAGCGCGCCGACAATCGAGGCTACGATGGAGACTGCGCCCAGCAGCAACGGGAAGGTCGTCGCGCCCGGCAGCTTCGAGCCGAAGAGGAGGTTGCCCAGCAACATCGCGGCAACGGTCGTGACGCAATAGGTCTCAAAAAGATCCGCGGCCATGCCGGCACAATCCCCGACGTTGTCGCCGACGTTATCGGCGATGACGGCCGGATTGCGCGGGTCGTCTTCGGGGATTCCCGCTTCTACTTTACCGACGAGGTCGGCGCCGACATCGGCGGCCTTCGTATAGATACCGCCGCCGAGACGCGCGAAGACCGAGATGAGCGAGCAGCCGAAGGCAAGACCGACCATGGCGTTGAGCGAGGTCGCGTTGTCGCCGTCGTTGACGTACATGAGAATGGCGTAGTAGCCGGAGACCGCGAGCAAACCCAGCCCGACGACGAGCATGCCGGTAACGGTGCCACCGCGGAAGGCGACGTTGAGTGCGGGGCCGAGGCCGCCGCGCGCCGCTTCGGCCGTCCGAACGTTGGCCCGAACGGAGACGATCATGCCGATGAAGCCGGCTGCTCCCGAAAGAATGGCGCCGATCAGAAAGCCGATAGCCGCTTCCCTGCCTAAGGTCGGAGCAAAGAGAATTACGATTGCCAGGACAATCGCGACGATGCCGATCGTTCGGTACTGGCGTTGGAGAAAGGCCATCGCGCCTTCCTGAATGGCGGCGGCGATTTCGCGCATGCGCTCGTTGCCGGCGGGCTGAGCCAGCACCCAGAAGGTCAGCGCGACTCCGTAGAGCACCGCCAGGACACCCCCAATTAAACCGGCCGAAATCGCTGTCTGTGCGGTCATCCTTATCCTTCAGTTAAGCAAAAATACTGGCCCCGGAGGGCCGACCGGCTTGCCTACTCCGGCGAGACGCGCAAGTCCTACGAGCGGGCGCCGAGCGCTCGCTCCCGCGAGGACTCCAACGGCGACCGGGGTATTGCGGTGGAAAGATGTGAGTAAACCACTGGCGCGGGCGGCCACCAACCGCCGCTACTCCATCGACGGCAGTCTGCTTACACGAGCGGAGGTCGTCCATAAGTATCTGCACCTCGTCAAGTATGTCGCGGGGCGGATCTCTATGCACCTGCCTTCCAGCGTCGACATCAACGATTTGATCAACGACGGCGTCTTCGGCTTGCTCGATGCGATCGAAAAATACGACCGGAGCCGTTCGGTCAAGTTCGAAACATATGCGGTGACCCGGATCAACGGGGCGATCATCGATGCCTTGCGCTCGCTGGACTGGGTTCCGCGAACCATCCGGCAGCGCGCGCGCGAACTGGAGCGCGCTTATGAAGACCTCGAGATGCGTCATGGCCGCGCGCCCAGCGATGCGGAGCTGGCGGCGCACATGGACCTTTCCCCCGAGGAGCTTGCCCGGGCGGTCAAGGCAGCGCGCGGGACAACTTTGGTTTCGCTCGAGGAGCTGCTACCCAATCAGAGCGGCGAGGGTCTTGCATTGGCCGATACGCTCAAAGACGAGGAGAGCGACGTCGCGCGCGAGCTCGAGCACGACGAAGTGCGCGCCGAACTCGAGCATTCGGTCAACTCGCTACCGCCGCAAGAGCGGATCGTCATCCAGCTCTATTACTTCGAGGGACAGCGCCTGAGGGAGATCAAAGCCGCGCTCGGCGTTTCGGAATCGCGCGTTTCGCAGATCCATTCGGCAGCGGTCGCGCGTCTAAAGAAAATGTTTCGCGGGACCTAGCAGGTAGCCCCAAATCGGGCCGGACGGCGGCAGGGGAGTTTGGCGATTACTACAAAGGTCTGGTCCTTCAATTCCGTCTCTAATCGGAGGTCCCCCATGTTGCAGACAGTTTCTCGCCGCGCGTTGTGTGCAGCCGCGGCTCTTTCCTTCGCGGCCGGTTGTTCGGGCAACACCTTAACTTCCGGCGGATCTTCTGCGCTTACGCCTTCGACGCATGTAGCCGGTCAGGCTTGGCGCATACTGCCGGGTCCCGTCGTGTCGGGCCCCATCCTCATTCCGCTGACGCACCCGATAACAAACGCCCCCAAAGGCTGGCCCGACAAGAAGAAGAAAAAAGCAATTCTCTTCGTGGCCGATTGTGACGGCGGGGTGCTCATGTACGATCCGACCAAGCCGAACAGTTCCCCGATAGGATCGATCACCACCGGAACCGATTGTGCCTTCGGCGCGGCGGTCGACAAAGCCGGAAACCTCTACGTCGCCAATATTTCGGGCAACTCGGTCACCGTGTATCCCAAAGGCCAGAGCTCACCAAGCTTAACGATCACCGACGCGGTGTCGTCGCCGTACTCCGTTGCCGTCGACTCAAAGGGGAACGTCTTTGTGAGCAACCTCGGCAACAACACGATCACCGCCTATGCCGCGGGAGGAACGTCGGCATTCGAGACGATTAGCTTTAACCCGTACGGGCAAGCAGTCGGGATCAACACCGACGCCAGCGACAACGTCTGGGTTGCTTGCGACACCAGCAACGGCGTCTTCGTAATCAAAGCCGGCTCGTCAGGCGTTACGAACTCGGGCCTCACCGGTGTAGCGGGGCCGATCGGCGTTGCGTTTGGCCCGAAGGGCGTCCTGTACGTTTCGAACTTCTCTACGACCAACGTAACCGTGTACCCAGCGGGTCAAACGAGCCCGTCCGAAACGATTACCGACGGTTTGACCGGTCCGACGCAGAACGGATTTACGGCTAAGGGCGCGTTCTTCCAAAGCAATCAAGACGACAACGTCGTCGGCTTTAAGAAGGGGCAAAGCACGCTGTTCTCCACGCTTGTGGGAGCCTCATCGGCCGCCCAGATTGCGTCTTCGCCGCTAGTCAAGAAATAGTCGGTTAGGGTCTTGGGGCGCGACTAATGCTCGCGCCCCAAGGTCAAAGTGCGCGAGGCACTCGGCGGGAAGTAACAAGCCGAGTACTTAAAGTCTTGGCTAAGACGTGCGAACTTTAGCTATCGTTCTCTCGCTTTCGATTTGCGGCGTTGTGGCGCTAACTGCCCAGACGCCGGCGCCCGCCTCCGGGCCGGGCAAGCCCCTGCGACATCTAGAGTATTCTTTCAACGTCGCAGTGCAAGGCCTACAGACCTCCAAGGTTACCGGAACGAACGGCGTGCAAACGGCCAACGTTGCGGGGAGTCTCGTTGCCCCTGAAGCGGGCAGCGGTTCGATGTTTGTCGACGTGCTTTCAGTCGCACCGGATGGCGCGCTGGTCGTGCGCATTTCCGAACTCGTCCAGAACGAGACGCACTCGCGGCAAGCGTATACCTGCAACGTCTACGGCAACACTTCCGTTTTCTGCCCCTCGACGGCGACCCCAAGCGCCGCGGAATGGATTCTGCTCAGCTATCTGGGGCGGCAGTTCATCGACGCCGCGCCGTGGGACGCGCAGGGTCGCTGGCAGCGCAAGGAACAGGCGGCGGGGTTCAACACCGAGGATGACTTCACGTTGGTCGACGCCGGCGACGGTAAGAAGGTCATCGTTCGCGAGATAAAGACGATGGAGCTCCACGACGGCCCGTTCGACACTCAAACCTCCGATATAACGATTAACTACGATCGCGCGATGGAGGTCCCCACCGTTATACATGCCGATGTGGCGACCGCCGGCGGCGACGAGGCGAAAAGTGCCAGCTACGTCTTTACGCTCGAGAAGGATTCATTCGTCAAACCAAAACCGTAGATCCTGAGCCATGTCATCCCGAGCTATGACGACGCGAGGGGTGCGAGGCGGTTCTCCGGACGTACGAGATAGCCCAGCGCGCCCAGCGCAAGAACCGCACCGAGAACCACGATGAGTACGAGCGACATCGCTTCACCATAGCTACTGTGTTGAGCGAGCGATGCTTCCAGTTGGGCGGTGCCGGCGGCGACGAGGTTGCCGAGTTGATAGGTAAAGCCGGTGAACGTTGCTCGGACTTGCGGAGGCGAGAGCTCGTTGAGATGCGCGGGAATGACGCCCCACGCGCCCTGGACCGCAAACTGCATCGCAAAGGCGCCGGCCGCCAGGAGCGCGATTGTCGGACTGAATGCCCACAGCGGAATCATGCACGCCGCGAGCACCGCGCAAAACATCATCACGGGACGGCGTCCGAAGCGCTGCGAGAGCGCGCCGAACGTGAGGCCGCCGACAATCGCGCCGACGGCGGCGACGATCGCGAGCGTCGACGTTTGGCCGGGTGAGAAACCATGTTGTTTCTGCAGGAAGGTGGCGTAGAGATCTTGAGTACCGTGCGACATCGCATTGAACGCCGCCATGAGCGCGACGCAGTAAATAAAAAGCGGCCAGTACGAGCGCAGCGATTGCAGGATAAAGGTTTCTCTTACCGTGACAGGGCGGGCACGCCCCTCCAGCCAGACGGGAGATTCAGGCACGCTCGAGCGGATGAAGAGGATGAGCCCGGCCGGCAGCGTGCCGATAACAAAGAGTCCCCGCCAATCCCAGTTCGTAAAGTGAAAGACGAGAAAATACGCGAGCGCGGCGAGGAGATAACCCCACATGTAACCTTGCTGCAACAGTCCGCTGAAGAAACCGCGGCGCTGCGGTGGAAGCACTTCCATCACCATTGCGGCGCCGAGTCCCCACTCGCCGCCCATCGCGATGCCGAAGAGCGCGCGCAACACGAGAAAGACCGTGAAGTTCGGCGAGAATGCCGTCAGCAGCTCGAACAGCGAGTACAGAGCGATGTCGATCATTAGCGGCGTGCGCCGTCCGTAGCGATCGGCAAGCCACCCGAAGAGCAGCGCGCCAATCGGGCGGCACGCCAGCGTCAACGTAATCGCTAGAGCGACCTGCGGAATGGCTTGGCCAAAGCTCGTCGCGATACGCCCGATAACGAAGGTGAGAAGGAAGAAGTCGAATGCGTCGAGCGACCATCCGAGGAAACTCGCGACGAAAGTCTTGCGTGCCGCCGCCGACATGGGTCATCCTTCGACTGCGCTCAGGATGACACTCCTTAGCGCCTGCACGAAGCGCACTCCCGAGCAAGGCGCGAAGCGCCGAGTCGAAGGGTCAGGATGACAGTGGAGCGCTAGGGCGAGGAGCTGGGCGAGGTCGCCGGGGAAGGTGAAGGCGAGGGAGTTGGTGTGCTGCCGGGTGGAAGCTGGGCGCCGTAGAGCGCGACCAGCCAAACCTGCGTGTGGCGCACCGTTACCTGTGGAACGTTGAACGTAAACTGCACGACGTTGCTATTCGGTGACGTCCATTTCGCGTAGTTGCCGATGATTTGATCGGTGCGCTTGCCGCGAACCGTGGTTTCGTTGAAGAGCTGGAGCGCGAAGACGCGGCCGGTAAACTGCAGGGCCGGCAGCGTGTACTGCAACGACGTGCCGCCGCCGAGCGCGAAATCAAGGTTGCTCTGCAAACGGATCGCCATCAGTGGCGTGACGCGCAAGAAGATGGGGTTGGGATTGACCATCGCCGGGACGTCTTTGGGCAGCGGCTCGGTTTGTAGCGTGATCATTCCGCCTGGAGTTGGCGACGGGCTCGGCGAGTCGTCGTCATCGTCGCTATCATCGGACGAAGCAGTCGGCGATGGAGAGGGGGTGGGGCTCGCGCTCGGTTTTGGACTGCTGCCCGGAGATTTGCCCGGCGACGGGGACGGCATGTTGAAGGCGAGGTTGCACGTGTACTGCTGATTGAAGAGCTGCACGTTGGGACACTTCATGCCGGTGGGTCCCTGCGAGATCGGATATTGGGCTTCGTTGGGCGCTAGCGTCGCGCCGGGATTGGCAAGCTGTTCTTGACCGTTCATACCGACCGACGGACCCGACATTCCGCCGTTCATGCCACCGTTTAATCCACCCGGGCCCCCGCTGTTGATGCCGCCCGCGTTCATCGCGCCGGGCTGCGAGACGGGGGGCGTCATGTCGCCCATACCACTATCGAGGCCGCTGCCTTGGCAGGAAGCCAGCACTAGAGCGAGCGCCGCAAAAACGGCGCGAGCATCGCATTTCATTCTCTTCATCGTCTCGCTTCGACCACGGCCTTTAATTCCTCAACGAAAGAGTCGATCGAAACAGTTCGCTTCTCTTCGATACCGCGCTGATTGATGTTCACGGTACCGTCCTCGACTTCTCGTTTTCCGGCGACCAAGATGTACGGCACTTTCTGAGTCTTCCAATGCCGAATCTTGTAGCCGAGTTTTTCGTTCGATTCGTCGAGGTGGGCCCGAAAGCCCGCTTTCTCGAGGCGGCTGACCACCTCACGAGCATACCCCATTTCGTGCTCGGAGATGGGCGCGACGACTGCTTGAACCGGCGCCAACCATGCGGGAAAGGCGCCTCCGTAATGCTCGATGAGAATACCGAAAAAGCGCTCGAGCGATCCCGCCAGGGCGCGATGAATCATGACGGGCTGGTGATCCTGACCGTCGGCCGCTCGGTATTTCAAGTCAAAGCGAGCAGGCAGTATGAAGTCGACCTGCACGGTTCCGAGTTGCCAGGGGCGTCCGAGCGCGTCGCGCACGTTGATGTCGAGTTTGGGGCCGTAGAAGGCGCCGCCGCCTTCGTCGACGTCGAATGGAAGGCCGGAGCGTTCTAACGCATTTCTAATCGCAGCTTCAGCGACGGCATCGGTCTCGCCGCGATCCTCCGGCGCTCGAGTGGAGAGCACGTATTGAAAATCGACGAAATCGAAGGCTTTCATGAGCCGAAGCGCCTCGTCGAGCGTTTGCTCGAACTCGTGCTGGAGCTGGTCGGGCATGCAGAAGAGGTGCGCATCATCTTGCGTGAAGCCGCGGACCCGGTTGAGGCCGTGCAGCACCCCGGAGCGCTCGAAGCGATAGACCGTCCCGAACTCCGAGAATCGCAGCGGAAGCTCCCGATAGCTGCGCAACCGGTCCTTGTAAATGAGGATGTGGCCGGGGCAGTTCATCGGCTTGAGCCGAAAGCGCTGCCCTTCCACCTCGAGCGGGCCGAACATGTTCTCGCCGAAGTTATCAAGGTGACCTGAGATTTCGTAGAGACGCTCGTGCGCGATGTGCGGCGTCACGACCGGCTGATAGCCGCGCTCACGCAGCCCCTCGCGAATGAAGTTCTCGATGATTCCGCGGACGACCGCGCCCTTGGGGTGCCAGAAGACGAGCCCGCCCCCGGCCTGCTCCTCAATCGAGAAGAGATCGAGCTCGGCGCCGAGCTTGCGATGATCCCGTCGCCGCGCCTCCTCGAGACGCGCCAAATACGCGTCGAGCTCCTCGCGGTCGTACCACGCCGTGCCGTAGATGCGCTGCAGCATCGGCTTGTGCTCGTCGCCGCGCCAATAGGATCCGGCCACATTCGTCAGCTTAAACGCGCCGATTCCACCGGTGGATTGCGCATGGCCGCCGCGGCAAAGGTCGGTAAACTCGCCGATGGTATAGAGCGTGATCGCCTGATCCTCGGGAATCTCGCGCGCCATCTCGACCTTGTACGGATTGGCGGCGAACTCGGCGATCGCAGCGTCGCGCGTGACCTCGCGCCCCGTCATCGGATAGTCGGCCGCGACGATCTCGGCCATCCGGCGTTCGAGGCGTTCGAGATCGTCGGGCGTAAACGGCTCGGCCCGGTCGAAATCGTAGTAGAAACCATTCTCGATTGCCGGTCCGATCGTGGGCCTCGCCTCGGGAAAAAGGTCTTGGACGGCATAAGCGAGGACGTGGGCCGCGGTATGCCGCAGTTCGGCAAGCGAAGGCCTGGAATCGTCAACCATCGGGGCCCGTCCTTCGTCGGCGTGGCAAGCCCGTCATCCTTCGTGCCTCATCCTGAGCGGTCGAGGATACCGGAATGCCTTAACGTCATGTTAATCGGATTGCATTACAACTAGAACGAGCCTTCGGCTTCAGGTTGGAGGCCACAGTTTGCTACCAAATAAGGAGTTTCTCTGTGATACGTTCGTTGCGTCGCTGCTGCTTCTCGCTGGCCGTTATGGCGGCAATGACCCTTCCGGCCGCCGCTGCCACGCAGCTCACGGGGGCAGGATCGAGCTTCGACTACCCGTTCTTTTCCAAAGCTTTCTACATCTATAATCAGAAGAATCCGGACATTACGGTCAACTACCAATCGATCGGTAGCGGCGGCGGCATCGCGCAGTTCACCGCGCGCAACGTGGATTTCGGAGCCACCGACGTTCCGATGAACGCCGGGGAGCTCGCGCGAGCCCCGGGACCGGTCCTCCAAATACCGGTGACCTTGGGCGGGGCGGCGATTGCCTACAACCTGCCCGACATTAGCGCGACGATCCATTTGACCCGCGCCGTACTCGCCGACATCTACCTCGGAAAAATTCTGAAATGGAACGACCCGCAGATCGCCAAGCTCAATAAGGGCGTGAATCTTCCCGACATGGCGATCATCGTCGTGCACCGCTCCGACGGCTCGGGGACGAGCTACATCTTCACGGATTTCCTCAGCCACGTTTCGGGCGAGTGGAAGAGCAAAGTCGGCACCGGTAAGAGCGTCTCGTGGCCCGCGCCGAGCTCGGTAGGCGCTAAGGGGACCGAAGGCGTCGCGGGACAAGTGAAGAGTACGCCCGGCGCGATCGGTTACGTCGAAATGGCTTACGTCGTGGAGAATCATATGCAGGCCGCGACACTGCAGAACAAAGCCGGCAAGTGGGTAGACTGCACGCCGGAGACCGTCGCGGCGGCAGCGGCGTCGAAGCCCGAGGTCAGCGCGACGAACTTCTCGATCGTCGACTCGTCCGCGGCCGGCGGCTATCCGATCTCGGGATACTCCTGGGTGGTCGTCTACAAGAAACCCGAAGCCAGAGCCAAGGAACTCTTTAACGTGCTTTCGTGGCTAGTCGGTTCGCAAGGACAGGAGAATGCCAAGTCGGTTGACTACGTTCCGCTGCCTCGTAACGTGCAAGATGCGGCGGCGGCGACACTCCGGCAGATGCAGCGGTAATCCTTGACGGTTGGGCCGCAGTTTCGGCGCGTTGCACGGTTCGTCAGCCCTGCCGACCGCGGCTTCGCTGCGGTCGTCTACGGCGGAAGCATTCTGTTTGCGCTGCTGATCATCGGCCTGTTCGTCGAGCTCGTGCTCGGGTCGTGGCCGTCGATCGTCGCCTTCGGGCCGTCGTTCATCTGGAAGAGCTCTTGGGATCCGATAACCAGTAAGTTCGGCGCGCTGCCGATGATCTTCGGCACGGTTATGACGTCGCTGATCGCGATCGTCCTAGCCGCATTCATCGGGATCATGGCGGCCGTCTTTCTTGCCGATTTTGCCCCGCGCTGGCTGGGGCAGCCGCTTTCGTTTCTGATCGAGTTGCTGGCGGCGGTACCTAGCGTGGTGTACGGCTTATGGGGTCTGTTCGTCCTCGCGCCGTTCATGCGAACCGCGATCGGACCGGCGCTGCAGCACGTACTCGGCTGGATGCCGCTCTTTTCGGGGCCGATCTACGGCGTGGGCCTGCTGACGGGCGGAATCATCTTGGCGCTGATGATCGTGCCGACCGTGACCGCTATCTCACGCGACGTCCTCGTTGCGATTCCGCGCGATCTGCGCGAGGCATCGATGGCGTTGGGTTCGACAAAGTGGGAAACCGCGATACGCGTGGTCTTGCCCGCCGCGCGCGTCGGGGTCTTCGGCGCCTGCGTGCTCGCACTCGGACGCGCGCTGGGCGAAACGATCGCCGTGACGATGGTGATCGGTAACCGGCCCGAGATCTCGGCCTCCCTCTTCGCGCCGTCGTACACGCTGGCCAGTGTGATTGCCAACGAGTTCACCGAAGCCACCACGAAGATCTACACGAGCGCACTGATCGAGCTGGGCCTGATTCTCTTCTTGGTGAGCATGGCGGTCAACGCGTTGGCGCGATTCATGATTTGGAGCGTTCGTGGCTCAGAGCGCGTTTAAGCGCCGCAACCTCGCCCGGCGTCGCGTCGTTGGCGGCTTGGGAGTTGGGTTGGCGCTGCTCTGCGCCATCATCGGAGCGGCATCGCTTTTGGTGATCCTGTGTTACGTCATCGTGCAAGGCGCCGGCGCGCTCAATCGAGATTTTCTAACCCAGCTTCCGCATCCGGTTGGCGTGCCGGGCGGCGGCGTCGGCAACGGGATCCTCGGAACGTTCATCATCCTCGGCATCGCAATCGCTATGGCGGTTCCCATCGGGCTGCTGACCGCCATTTATCTCTCGCTCTTTGGGCGCGGACCGATTCCCGAGGCGCTGCGCTTTCTTTCCGACGTGCTCTCCGGCGTACCGAGCATCGCCATCGGTTTATTCGCGTACGCCGTCCTCGTAGCGCCGCTCAAACATTTTTCGGCCTTCTCGGCCTCGTTTGCATTCATGATGCTGATGCTGCCGCTGCTCGTGAGAACGTCGGAGCAAGCGATTCGCTCGGTGCCCCAGACCGTGCGCGAGGGCGCGCTGGCCCTGGGAATGTCGAACTTTCGGGCAACGGTGAGGATCGTGATTCCGACCGCGATGCCGGCGATCATCACCGCGTTGCTCTTAGCAATCGCGCGCGTGATCGGCGAAACGGCACCGCTGCTCTTCACCGCATTCGGAAGTCAGTTTTGGGAGAGCAATCCGAATCGCCCGATGGCGGTGCTCGCGCTGCAAGTTTTCACGTACGCCATTTCACCGTATCCGAGCTGGCAGGCACAGGCATGGGGCGGCGCGTTATTGCTGATCGGCGCGGTCTTCGTGCTCAGCCTCGGTGCGCGGCTGATGTTGCGCCGCGCGATGCGGGGACTCGAAGCGTGACCGCCGTTGCAGCCGGCGAGCTCCTAGCGACGCAAGAGCTCAGCGCCTACTACGGCACCCGCCAAGCAATCGCCGAGGTGACGATCGCGTTTCGCCGCAAGGCGGTCACCGCGTTGATCGGGCCGTCCGGCTGCGGGAAGACCACGCTCTTGCGCTGCTTCAACCGCATTCACGAGATCGGTTTCGACGCGCGCGTGGAGGGCAGCGTGTTGTTGGACGGACACGACATCTACGCCAACGACGTCGATCCGATGGCGATCCGGCGTCGCATCGGGATGGTCTTTCAACGGCCCAATCCATTTCCGACGCTCTCGATTTTTGACAACACCGTCGCGTGTGCGCCCAAGGGTCTCAATCGTCAGGGTAAGCTGGAGGCGGCGGAGCGTGCGCTGCGATCCGCGGCGCTTTGGGACGAAGTGAAGGACAAACTGCGAAGCAGCCCGCTGCGCCTCTCGGGCGGGCAGCAGCAGCGTCTCTGCATCGCGCGCGCCGTCGCTGCGCACCCGGAGGTGTTGCTGATGGACGAGCCCACCGCCTCGCTCGACCCAATCGCCACGGCGGTCATCGAGGAGCTGATGTCGTCGCTCTGCAAAGAGTTTACGATTGTCGCGGTTACGCACAACATGCAGCAGGCGGCACGCGTTTCGAGCGTCACCGCGTTCATGCTCGCCGATGAAACGGGAGTTGGGCGATTGATCGAAGCGGACGCTACGTCGAAGCTCTTCACCAAACCCAGCGATCGGCGAACTGAGGATTATATCAGCGGCCGCTTCGGGTAGAAGCTTTTCTCTACCAGGAAATCTCGATCTCACCGTTGCCGGCGTGCACGCCCTGAAGATTTATGACGTTGGTCGCGCTCGGCTCCGCGTACGAAGAGCCGCCACCGCCGCCTCCCCCCCCGCAAACCCCGCTGGTGCGTGGTGTTCCCGAAC
>DATMKR010000037.1:0-46710 GCA_035571115.1 Candidatus Acidiferrum sp.
GAGTCTTGGTAGGCCGTTACCCCACCAACTAACTAATGGGACGCAGTCCCCTCTCCGTGCGGATTGCTCCTTTCATCGTCTCGAGATGCCTCAAAACGATCGTATGCGGTATTAGCTAACCTTTCGGCTAGTTATCCCCCACACAGAGGTAGGTTGACCACGTGTTACTCACCCGTCTGCCACTGGGGTATTGCTACCCCCGTTCGACTTGCATGTGTTAGGCACGCCGCCAGCGTTAGTCCTGAGCCAGGATCAAACTCTCCATAAAAATCTATGGAGCCTTGATACAGGCTCTAATCTCTTGTAATTGTACGAAATCTCGCGACTCGAAGACATCGCCGATTAAGGCGCCGTCTTGCGAGGTCGGAGACCCACAGACTTACACGCTTGCTGCACTGTTCAGTTTTCAAGGAACGAACGTAAACCCCAAAGCGACCCAGAAGCGGATCGACCGACCGCGCTGGGCGCCGACCGCCTGAGAACGCTACGGGGTTCCCCAAACGACTCACGTCAGTCGGGGCACGACGGCTATCATAGCGCCGCCCTAGTGGCGTGTCAAGGAAGACTTCGGTTAAACGACAGGCAAACCGGAAAAGTGCTCGTGCTCTACGACCACATCGACCTCCGCGTCTCCAATCTGGGCGAAATCCGCCTCCTCTACGATGCCCTTCTGCCGGCCATGGGCTTCTCGGAAATCGTCGCCGACCCGGATTCCGTCTGCTACTACCGCCCTGGGGGCGACCGTTCGAACCCCTTCCTCGGCCTCGTGCTCGACCCGCTCCATCGACCTAACGGAACGCGGGTCGCGCTGCGGGCCCTCGACCGCCTCGAGGTCGACCGTCTGGCAGAGATTGCTCGCTCGGCCGGAGTCGCGGCCTTCGAGCCCCCACACGTCTGCGAGGAGTACACGCCCTTCTACTATGCGACGTTTTTCGAAGATAGTGACGGCAACAAGCTAGAAATTTGCTATCGCCAAAAGCCTGCAAAGACCGAGAAGCGCTGAAATCAGAGCTTCCTCGAGATCGTTTTGGCTTGCATGAAGAGCAGCAAGTAATCTCGGCCGCCGGCCTTGCTATCCGTGCCCGACATATTGAAGCCGCCGAAGGGATGCGCGCCCACGTATGCGCCGGTGCTTTTCCGGTTGAAATATAGGTTGCCGACGAAGAAGTCTTCGCGCGCGCGCTCGATCTTCGCCTCGTCGCTCGTATAAAGCGAGCCGGTCAGGCCGAACTCCGTGTTGTTGGCGATCGCCATGGCGTCGTCGAAATCTTTGGCTTTGATCACCGCTAAGACTGGCCCGAAGATCTCCTCCTGAGCGATCGTCGCATCGGGCGCGACGTCGGCAATTACCGTCGGCTCGACGTAGTAGCCGCCGGCGTCCACGCGCTTTCCGCCAGCGATCAGCCGGCCTTCGCTTCGGCCCTTCTCGATGTAGCTCATGATCGACCGCAACGCGCCCTCGTTGACGACGGGGCCCATATAGTTCGCGCGATCCCGCGGGTCGCCGACGGCGATCCGAGCTACTCGGTGCTTCAGTCGTTCCAGAAACTCGTCGTAAATCGACTCTTCGACGATCGCGCGAGAACATGCCGAACACTTCTGACCCTGGAATCCAAACGCAGAGACCGCGACGCCTTCAACTGCGGCATCAAGGTCGGCGTCGGCGGCGACGATAATCGAATCCTTACCGCCCATCTCCGCAACGACCCGTTTGATCCACTTCTGGCCGGCCTGCGGTTTGGCGGCAAGCTCGTTGATGCGCAGCCCGACCTCCTTCGATCCGGTAAACGAGATAAAGCGAATCTGCGGATGCGTCACGATGAGATCCCCGATCTCGCTTCCCGAACCCGGAATGAAGTTGACGACGCCTGCCGGTACGCCGGCCTCCTCCAGGAGATCGACGAACCAGGCCGCGATGATCGCCGCGTCGCTCGACGGCTTGAGCACCACGGTGTTGCCGCTGACGATCGCGGCGGCCGTCATGCCCATCATGATCGCGCCGGCGAAGTTCCAGGGCGGGATCACGGCACCGACGCCGAGCGGAATGTAGATCAGCTCGTTGCGCTCGCCGGCCATGGGAACGACGGGCTGCTTCTGTCCGTACCGGAGCGCCTCCCGAGCATAGAACTCCAGAAAGTCGATCGACTCGGCAATATCGCCGTCGGCTTCGACCCAGCTCTTTCCGACTTCATAGACCAAGAGCGCGTCGTAATCGAATCGCCGCTGGCGCAAGAGTTCCGCCGCGCGAAAGAGATACTCGGCGCGCTGGGATAACGTTAGATGCTTCCAGGATTCGAAGGCCTTCGCGGCCGCATCGATGGCTTGCGTCGCCTCGGCTTTCGATGCGGAGCTGACGCTACCCACAACCTCCTCGGGGTTCGCGGGATTGAGCGAGCGGATGCGTTTGCTCGTCTCAACCCGGCGACCGCCGATGACCAGCGGGTACTCCGTCCCAAGGCGCTGCGCAAGCCTGGCGAGCGCCGCCTCCATTGCCGCGGCGTCGGCCGGGTCCTTGAAGTCCTTGACGACTTCGTTTTTGAAGGCGGAGACCTCGGTGCGCGGCTGTTCTGCTGTCGTCATCCTTCTATACTACCAGCCCGGCTACATGAGGCCTTGCCTGGGTGCCCTCTCGCAGCCTGCCGATCAGCGCCCTTGGATTCTCCGAATGCATGAGCGCTTCACCGATGAGGAAGCCGCGAGCGCCGGCGGCGCGGAGGCGCGCAACGTCGGAAGCGTCGCGCATGCCGCTCTCGCTAATGGCGAACACCGCCGCCGGCACCTTTGGGAGGAGGTGCTCGCTAACGGCGAGGTCGGTTTCGAGCGTCCGCAGGTTCCGATTATTTATCCCGAGCAGGTGTGCGTCGGCCTTCAGGGCGCGCTGCAGGTCCCCGGAATCGTGCACCTCTACCAGCACGTCCAGCGCATATTCGCCAGCCTCGTCGATGCACTCGCGCAACGCGGTATCATCCATGCCGGCGACGATCAAGAGGACGCAGTCGGCACCGTAAGCGGCCGACTGCGCGACGTGATAACGCGTCCAAATAAAATCCTTGCGTAGAAGCGGGCGCGACGTCGCCGCGCGAACGTCGTCGAGGTAGGAGAGCTCGCCGAGAAAATGATCGCGCTCGGTCAGAACGCTGATCGCATCGCTGCCGGCGTCGTCATAGGCCCGCGCGATCGTAACGGGATTGAAGCTGCGCGCGATCAATCCGGCCGAGGGCGAAGCGCGCTTGATTTCAGCGATGATCGCACCGCCCTGTGCGCGTTGCAGCGCCGCCAAGAAGCCGCGCCGCTCGCCGATCCGGGCTGACGCGCGGGCCCGCAAGGCGTCGTACGGCTCGCGTGCCTGCTCGAGCTCGAGCAACGCAGCCTTCGCGTTGTAGATTTTTTGAAGCATGTCGAGCATCGAACCGTGGGTTCTTGCGGGCTTTTGGAGTTATGGGCTCGGCGTCGGCGAGATCGAGGGGCCCACCGAGGGCGTTGGCGTCGGCACCACGGCGGGCCCGACGGTTACCGTCGATCCGCGGGCATTGCCGCGAATTGTCACGTTCTTTCCAGAGGCGCCCGGGGGGGCTGCAAAGATAACCATCTTCTTGTATCTTCCGCTGGGGCTTGCGCCTTGCTGCGACGGATTCCACGTATCGTCCAGCGCGCTAATCGTTTCATTGCGGCGAACGACCGAAATCTCGGAGACGCGCGCGCCGATGAAGTTGTTGCCGCCCGCCGAGCCTGAGATCCCGCCGCCAAAGTCTACCGTCCCGTGGAACGGTATGTTGACGATCGGCGGGAAGGAATCTGCAAACGCAAACTTGGCGCGCTCGAATACTTCGCCCGAGACCGAAACGTCCACGCTCGCATCGGTGAGCAGGTCCACGGTTTTCGCCGCGATCGTGCTGTCGCCGCCCGAATGCGTCAAGGTCACCGACGGTAACGCCGGTTCGCTCGAGGGCGTCCCCGTGGGTGTTGTAGAGGGCGTTGCCGACGGGTACGCAGTCGAAACGGGCACCGTCACCGAGATCGCGCCGACGCCGAAATCGTTGCCCTGGATCTCACAGGAAGTGCAGCTCAGAGTGCCGCCAGCCACCAGCACGCCACTTACGCTGGGCGCTTTCGAAACGGTTCCGGAGCCAAAGTTAGAGAGGTTGGCGCTCAAGTTGCCGAGAACGTCGAGCGACCAATACGCCGCGCGCGAATTTGGAAGCTTTAGTTTCGAGGCACCGACGTAGATACCGCTGATCGAAACCGTAGTGCCGGACGCAATTTCTAGGGCCGTATATGCGCTTCGCTCCGGAGCGTGTACCAACTCTTCGAAGATCGTGTCCTGACCGGAACCGTCGATAAAGGTCCCGTTGCGAGCGCCCGTGCCGAAGTTCGTTCCCATAATGCTCACACTCTTGGGAACGACGATGGGGAATTTCTCACCGTTGGCCGCCGTGTAGTCGCCGTTGGACAGATTGATCGTTACGCCGTTAGGCGAGAGCGACTTCGACGTGGCCAGCACGTCGACGGCCTTCGTCAACGTCCTGTATGGCTTCGTCTGGGTTCCGTTGCCGCTGCTATCGCTTCCGGTCGTTGGATCGACGTAGATCGACGAGAGCGGCGTCAGCGTCGGGGGAATCGCCCCGGGTTTACCCCAGCGCGTGCAAGCGGTACCACTCATGAGCGCCGCCAGCGCCATTACGGCGACGACTGAGAAAAAGAAGCGCGAAGCCCAGGCGCGAGACATTCGAATACCCCTTTGCCGTGGCGCGTGCCGGGACCTCGGGGAGTCGCCTCCCGTGCCCATGAAGAGATGAGATGATGGTTAAGACGTTACCGGTTCGTTCCATCATCGACGCTGTCGCCGGCGCGGCGGCCGCTTGGAGCGATGCTCGCTTCGAGCCGCGCCGGCGTGCCCTCGATGCTGTCGGCGCCCGTACCGGCTACTCGACGCCCGTCGTCGAGTTTGCGTTCGATCGGCTTTTTCGTCCGATGACCCGCGACGCGATCGCCGCCGTTATCGCCGGCGAGTTAGGTTCCTTAGACGTCTTGGACGCTTTCGTGCATCGAGGCACTCGCGGGGCGACGCGAGCGCTGCCGATCGGCCGAGTCTGCGTCATCTCGAGCCGCACGACGATCGGCGTTGCGATCGTTCCGGCGATTTTCGCTCTCTGCGCGAAATGCGCGGTCCTCGTCAAAGATCGCGAGGATCATCTCGCTGCCGCTTTCTTCGCGACCCTCACGGAGATGCGCCCGGAGTTAGCCGACGCCGTGGCGGCTCGGCCGTGGCGCGGCGAAAGCGACGGGGTAAACCTCGATGCCTTCGATTCGATCGTTTCATTCGGCAACGATCGAACGCTGACGGCAATCTCCGCGTCGCTGCAGTTTCCAACGCGGTTGATCGCCTATCCATCGAAGATCAGCGCCGGATATCTTACGCTGCAATCACTCGCAACGCAACGCACGGCCGACGCGGCCGCGTGCGGGGCCGCCCGCGACATGCTGCTCTATGACGGAGAGGGTTGTCTCTCGCTGCGCGTGCTCTTCATCGAGCGGGGCGCGGGGGTTTCGCCGGCTCGTTTCTGCGAGAGTCTGCGCGATGCGATCGAAGGCGCCGCGCGGGAGTTTCCCGCGGTGGTATCGGCAGAGTCGTCGGCTCGGCGTGCGACGGCGCGCGATATGGCGAGTTTTCGGAGCGATCGCGACCAGCGGATTTTCACCGATGCACGTTCGAACTACTTGGTGGTTTTGGATCCACCGCTCGACCAACCACCGCTCTTGCTTCCGCGCGCGTTGAGCGTCTACTCCGTCGCCGATCCGCGCGAGGCCGTTGCCTACCTCGAACGGCACGGCATTCCAGTCGAAGCGCTTGCCGTTGCGGAATCCGACGCCAATCTGCGTAACGTTGCAGCCAGCTTGGGTGCGTCGCGGATGGCGATCTTCGGCTCGCTTCAGGACCCGCGCTTGGGCGAGTTTCACGGGGGCCGGCCCCGCATTGCCGAATTCGTTCGCTGGATTTCGGACGAAACGTGAGCTTGCGCGACTTGGAACGGCTCGTCGAGAGCGTCCCCGGCCCGCGCAGCAAGCGCCTCGCTTCACAGCTTCGCGCGTACGAATCGCGTAACGTCACCTACTTGAGCGACGACTTTCCCGTGTTCTGGGAGACGGCGAACGGCGCGACGGTCACCGACGTTGACGGCAACCGCTATATCGATTGCACGGCGGCGTTCGGCGTCGCGAATGCCGGACACTGCAATCCGCAAGTCACCGCAGCGGTACTCGAGCAGGTCGAGCGGCTCGTACACGGCATGGGCGACGTGCACCCGTCGGCGATCCGCGTGCGGCTCTTGGAACGCCTCTCGCAAGTCTTGCCGACGGGTCTCGATAGAATTTTCTTAGCGACTACGGGCTCCGAGGCAATCGAAGCCGCACTGAAGACCGCGGTGCTGTATACCGGCAAGGCGCGGTTTGCAGCCTTTCGAGGTGGCTATCACGGACTCTCTTTCGGCGCGCTTTCCGTCGGTGGAATCGAGCGTTTCCGCACGCCGTTTGCGGCCGCCATCGGCGCCGAGCCGCTTTTGCTCGATTTCCCCAAAGCGAACGGTCACGTCAACGGCCGGGACGCCGCCTTGGAGACGAATCGGAGGATCTCCGAGCGCGACGACATCGCGGCGCTCGTCGTGGAGCCAATCCAGGGGCGCGCCGGCGTTATTCTGCCTCCTCCCGGATACCTTCGCGAGTTGCGGGCCGTCTGCGACGAGCGCCAGATCGTAATGATCGTCGATGAGATTTACACGGGCTTCGGGCGCACCGGAACATGGTTTGCCGTCGAACGCGAGGGTGTCGTTCCGGACATCCTCTGCATCGGCAAGGCCATGGGTTCGGGTTTCCCAATCAGCGCCGCCGCCGGAACCTCGCAGGTGATGAACGCGTGGCCGATCTCGGGCGGCGAGGCGCTTCACACCTCGACCTACCTCGGGCACCCGCTCGGCTGCGCCGCGGCGGTCGCCACGATCGATGAGATCGAGCGCTTGCAGCTTACGCAACGTGCGCACCGGCTCGGCGACGAGCTCGGCGACCGTCTGAACGCATTTCGTTCGCTCGAGGGAGTCGTCGAGGTTCGCGGCCGCGGACTCCTGTGGGGCATTGCATTTGCGGATGCCGCATTCACGTCATCCGTGGTCAAACGAGCGCTCCGTGCGGGAGCGATCTTCCTGCAATCCGGCATCGCAGGCGACGTCGTTGCAGTTTCGCCGCCGCTCGTCATAGGCGAAGAGCAGCTGTCGCGGGCGCTCGAGATCCTCAAGGTAGCCGTCGAAGAAACAGCATAACACGCAATCGTGAAACGTTTACGCATCGGAATCGTCGGCGCCGGATTCGGCGCCATCGGCCATCTGCCGGCTCTGCGCAGTCATCCCCGGTTCGAGGTCGTCGCAATTGCCTCGCCCTCAAGTGCCGCCGCAATCGCACGTGAAGCCGATCTCCCGTACGCGTTCGGCTCGTGCGAGGAGATGCTCGCCGGCTGTCCGGTGGACGTCGTGACGATTGCCTCACCTCCATTCGCGCACGCCGGCAACGTCCTCGCCGCGCTTGCGGCCGGCAAACACGTGCTCTGCGAGAAGCCGTTCGCGCTCGGCACTGCCGACGCGCAAGCTATGCTCGAGGCCGCAAAGTCCGCCGGCACGGCGTGCGGCGTCGCGCACGAGTTTCGCTTCCTTCCTCAAATACAGGCGCTCAAAGAACTAGCGGCGCACGGACACCTCGGCGAACTTCGCAATCTCGAAATTACTCTTCTGCGCTCTACGCTGCGTCGCAACCAGCGCCGTTCGCGCAGCTGGTGGTTCGACGCGCAGCGCGGCGGGGGTTTGGCCGGCGCCGTGCTTTCCCACATGATCGATCAGGCAAACTGGTTAACCGATTACGCGCCCGCAGCAACGGTGGGGCTTCGTCGGACCGCCAACGCGCAGCGCGAGGACGATCGAGGCCGCTTCGAATCGACGGTCGACGACGGGGCCTTTGCTCTCCTCGACTACGGTAACGCTTTCGTCGCTCGTCTCACCGCCGATGGCACGACCGCCGTCGAGAGCTACACATGCGCCTTGCACGGCGAGAAGCGCACGGCCGTTGCCAGTGGGCCGGGAATGACCGAGCTGACGCTCTACACGGTCGATTCCGACGAAACCGACGAGTTGACGTGCAAGCCGTCGCCATATAGCGAGTACGGGAACCTCGGTCCCAACGTTCCGCCTCTGATGGAGCTCTACGATGAGCTGGTCAAAAAGATCGAAGGTAAGCCCAACGTGCTTCCTTCTTTCGAGGACGCACTGATAACGCAGAAGGCTTTAGCGGCAATCGGCTACGGTGCCTGACCCTTTGCATATCGCCAAAGTAAATTCAGCGCCATCACCGTCGCGCGCTGGGTGACGGCCTCCCGGTCGCCCTCGAGCCTAAAGTTCCAGACGCGCGAGTTTTCGGTGCCGTCATCCAACGCAAACAGCACGAGGCCGACGGGTTTTTCGGCCGTGCCTCCGTCGGGTCCGGCAACGCCGGTGGTCGCCAGCGCCACATCCGCGCCTAAGCGCGCGCGCGCGCCGCGTGCCATCTCCCGTGCGACCTCATCGCTTACTGCGCCGTTGCGCTCGAGCATATCTACGTCCACGCCGAGCTGCGAAATCTTCACCGCATTATCGTAGGCGACGACCGCGCCGACGAAGGTTTGCGACGAACCCGGCACGCTCGTAAGCGCGGCTGCGATCCGCCCTCCCGTGCAGGATTCGGCAAGAGCCAGGCGTCGCTGCTGCGAACGCAGCAGCGTCAAGACCGCGCTCGCCGGTGTATCGGCATCGCAGCCGAAGACGCCGTCCTCGAGCCGCCGTACGATCTCAGCTTGGAGCGGCGCGATCATAGCATCGGCCTCGTCGACGGTCGAGGCCTTGGCCATGATCTTCACGTCCGCGCGGAAGTCGTGCGCCAGTAACGCGATCTTCGGGTTTTCGTGCGAGGCGAAGAGATCTGCGATGCGGTGATCGATCTCGGATTCGCCCAGACCGATCGTGTGGATAACGCGGGTAACGATGGTTTCGCGTGCGCCGAACCGCTCGCGAAGAAAGGGCACGACCTGCTCTCGAAGCATCGGCTTCATCTCCCGGGGTACGCCGGGCATGCAGGCAACAAACTTCTCGTCGCTCGCGAAGGCGATGAAGCCGGGTGCCGTGCCACGGGGATTTTCAAGCGGCCGGCTGCCCGCAGGCAGCTCCGCCTGCTTCCGATTGTTTGCGCGCATCGGCCGTCCGAACCTCGCGAAGACCGCCTCCATCTGCCGCAGCGCGGGCTCGTACAGCTCCGTTCCGACGTCGAGCGCATCGCAAACCGCCTCTCGAGTAAGATCGTCGATCGTCGGGCCGAGGCCGCCCGTCATCACGACGCCGTGCGCGCGAGCGAGCGACGTTCGAACCGTCGCGGCGATTCGTTCGCGGTTATCGCCAACGCTTTGGGTCGCGCGAACGTCGATCCCCGCGCGCGCGAGCTCCCTCGCGATAAAGGGCGTGTTCGTATCCACGAGTTGGCCGAGCAGCAACTCCGTGCCCACGGCAACGATCTCAACGCTCGGCATCGTCCCGCTCGAACCACGGCGGATATTCGAATCGTACCTCGGCGCGAAAGCCCCGGGCCGCTTCGATCATTGCGGTGCGCCGGAGTTGCGAGCTTTCCGGGCCAGGATGCTCGGCGCGAACGCGCTCCCGCTGCAGCGCTAAATTTTCGATGAAGGCGGCGAACCGTGAGTCCATAGCTGCTTGCAGAGCGTTCTTGAGCGCTTTGCCGACCCACGGCGCGAGTCCCGCGGTCGAGATCGCTACGCGCACCGGGCCCGCTTTCGCAATCGCTGCCATGGCGACGAACCCGTAGCGCGGCTGATCGATGCAGCACAGCAGAAAGCGGTGGCGGTCGGCAAGCGCGCGCAAACGAGCCGAGAGCTCTTCGTCTTGCGGAGTCGAAATCACAAAGAATGCGTCGCTGAGGTCCTCGTCGCGCAGGCTCGCTTCGTCGAAAATCCGGCGCACGCGCGCGCCCGACTCCTCTAACGCGGCCGCTTTCTCAATCGCCTCGCGGTCGTGCGCCCCGCCGATTACCACGCACGTGCGGCCTTGCACGTTTAGGCTGACGGGATAGAATGCGCGCCGTCCTTCCCCTGAGCCTGGCGAAGGGTCAGGATGACGCATCAATAGTCGACCGGTCGAAGGTAAAACTCATTGATCGCCGTGTTGCTCAGCATGGCGGTCGTCGGAAGATGCCGCTTCCAATGCGTGGACTCGACGCGGCGCCGGACGAGTTCGACTTCTTCCTTGCTAAAGCCACGGTCGATCATGGCAACGTCGGAATAGCCCTGCAGGAGACACGCGAGAATCGCGTCCGCGCGGGCGTAGCTGATTCCGAGGTCGGCTTCGTCCGTCTGGCCGGCCTCGAGATCGGCGCTTGGGGCTTTTTCGATCAACGGCGTCGGCACGCCCAGATAGCGCGCCAGTGCCCAGACTTGACTCTTGAAGAGATCGCCGATTGGATTGAGGGGCGGCGCGTCATCTGCATGCCAGGTGAAATATCCTAATAGGCGCTCCGTCTTGTTCCCCGTCCCGACCGGCAAGCCGGCGAACTTGGCGGACTGATCGAAAAGCACGAGCATTCGCGTGCGCGCCATGACGTTGCCGCGACGGCGCGCGTCCGCTTCCGGCTCGCACTGCAAATAACCGTCGACGGCCGCGCTGATATCGATCGTCACGCAATGGATACCGGTAGCCTTCACGACCAACGCCGCATCGGTTAAGCTTGACGGATTCGAGGCTCGGTACGGCATGCGGATTGCGAAAACGTTCTCGGGCCCAAGCGCGCGGGCGCAAAGAAAGGCCGTGACGGCGGAATCGATGCCGCCCGAAAGCCCGATCACGGCCCGCCGAATTTTTCTGCGAAGGATCAGTTCGTCGCGCAAGAAGGCGACGAGCCAGTTCGCCGTGACCTGCGGATCGAGGCCCGGCGGTTCGAGGAGCGTGGCGCTCGGCTCAACGATCGGCAGCGTCACGTCCGCCTCGCGGCAAGGGAAGCTCGGGATCGAGCAAGAGATCCGGCAAAACGGCGGTAAGATCTCCGAGCAGCGGCAGCGTCGCTCGCGCGCGGTCGATCTCACGTAAGTCGAGATCCGCTCGTATAATGCAAGCATCCGTTGCCGGCGCTCGTACGAGAACGCTTCCGTGCGGATCGACGATAAAAGATGAGCCCGTCATTCCCTTGCCGCCTTCGAACCCGGTAAGGCCGGCGTAGATGACGTAGATGCCGTGCTCGATTGCGGCCAATCGCAGCGCGTCTCGCCATTGTGTGATACTGGCGAGTTCGCCCTCCGCTTCGATTCCGCGGCCCGGTGAAGCGCTCGGCACGATGAGCACTCGCGCACCCTTGACCGCCGCCAACGTCGAGGTGATCGCATGGCAGGCATCCTCGCAGAGGAGGAGCGCCATTCTTCCGAAATCGGTTTCAAAAACACCGAGGTGGAGCCCGCGAGACAGAAAGCGCTCTTCGTCGAAGACGCCGTACGTCGGCAAAAACATCTTACGGTGAAGGTGCACGATTCTTTCGTCACGTGACTCGACGTGCACGTAAACGGCGCTGTTGTAATAGGTCCCGGCATCGTTCTCAAAAAAGCCCGCGGCGAGGTCGGCCGTTTGGCCGCCGCTCGCCTCGCGCCACGTCATCGCGAGGTCGCGCGCGAAGCGTTGGGCCGTGACTGCCAGCTCGTATACGGCGCCTTCCAGAAAGTAGCCGGTCATCGCCGCCTCCGGCAGAACGACTAGGTTCGGCGGGTCTGCGGCGAGCTGGGCGAACGCTTCGCCTGCGGAGCGGAGATTCGACGAGTACTCCCCTTTGTCGGGTTTCATCTGCACGATCGCGGCGCGCAGCGCGACGGCTTCAAGCACCGGAGACGCTCGTGGCCAATTCGACCTGTTCGTCGCCCGGAATCTTCATGCCGAGTTGGGCCGCGCAGATCTCCGCCGGATAGGTCCAGATCTCCGCCAGGGTCGGGTGAAGGTGTGGAATACGCATGAACTGGTCGACTGTCGCATCGAAGCTCATCGCCACGATCACCTCATGAATCAACTCGGATGCCTGCGCCCCGACGATCGCAGCGCCGAGGATTCTGCCGCTTTTGCGGTCGGCCATCATCTTTACGAATCCTTTCGTCTTGGCGAGGCATTGCGCTTTGCCATGTTCGGCAAAGTCGTACCGTCCGCTGACGTAAGCGATCCCTTTGCGCTGCAGTTCCTTCTCGCTCATTCCGACCGCGGCGATCTGAGGATCGGTGAAGACCGTGTGGGCACCGACGAGCCGGTAATCGGCAGCCTCCTCGCTGTTCAAACAGGCGTTGCGGGCCGCGACCTCGCCTTGGTAAATTGCAACGTGGACGAGCATATACTCACCGGTAACGTCGCCAACCGCGTACACTTTCGGGTTGCTCGTGCGCATCGTGCCGTCGACGGCGATTCCACGAACGGAATCATGCGCGACTCCGGCTTCATCCAAGCCCAACCCGGCGACGTTGGGTATGCGGCCGAGCGCGTAAAAGATTTCCTCGCCCACGGCCTCGGCTTCCCGCCCGTCGCGACTATAGCGCACGACCTTCTCCTCGCCGCGCCGGAGCACTTCGGTCAGCGTCGCGCGCACGACGACCTCGATTCCCTCCTCGACGAAATACCGCGTTAGCGCGTTCCCAACGTCGTCGTCGCTCGAGGTCAGTAGATGGTCGCTACGAATCAAGATCGTCGTGCGCGCGCCCATTCGCGCGAGAAACTGCCCCAGCTCGCAGGCGGTATATCCGCCGCCTAACACGACGACGGATCTTGGAATCCGCTCGAAATCGAGCACCGCATCGCTATCGACGTAGCCCACCGAGCTTAAACCTTGCAGCGCGTTCTCGCTGACGCTGCTGCCCGTCGCTACGACGAACCGGTCGGCTTCGAGCACCGTGCTCTCCCCGACGAGGAGCTGTGTCGGAGAGAGAAATCGCGCCGTACCGAGGTAGATCGGGAACGAGTTTATTCCCTCGATGCGATAATCGGCGAACTCCTTGACGAGAACGCGCTTGCGTGCCGCGATGAACGGCATATCGATCTTGATGATGCCGGCCTCGACGCCGAGCGCATCTGCATCGCGGGCGTCGGCGAGAGCGTCGCTCGAGGCCAGAAGGGCCTTGCTGGGCATGCAGCCGCGCAAAATGCAAAGACCGCCGAGCGGTCCGCTGTCGACCAGCGCGACGTCGCAGCCCACATCCCGCGCCGTTCGGGCTGCGGCGTAACCGCCGGAGCCGGCCCCAACCACGATCAGATCGTGACGATTAATCCGTCCCGTCATACGAGCCATGGTTAGTGGCCTACAAAGGGAAGCGGCTCATTTCCTGTTAAACACGTTTGGGCGTGTCGGCGGGAACCAATCTCTCTGCTTCAGTGAATCCGCGCCCTTTACGGCTTGGCGATCTCTTGATTGCGGGCTGGCCGGCGCCGGTCGCCGTTACGCTTGCCGGGTTGACGCTGGGCTTTTTCGGGTGGTATGCGTTTCTCGTTCCCAGCCTGCAGGGCGCTGCAAGCGAAGCCGGCCTGATTGCGAGCATGTTCGGCGGCACGGCGTTCGCAATCGCGGCATGGTTTGGCTATTCGCGCTACCTCTCCCATCGCGCGGCGATAACGCTCGCGCGATCTCTCCGGTACGATGCGCTTACCTGGCCTCCGTTTCTGTTGCTTTGGCTCACATTCGTTTCGTCGTCGCAGCTAACGCATGGCGCGCGGCTCTTTCTTTTCGCGGTCGCGCTGTTCTGCATCGGCAAGGTGCTGATCGCCGCGCGCTTCAACCAAACCGTCCGCGAGGTCTTGATCGATTTCGCTGCCACCCGTATTGCGATCATCGTCATTGCCGAGCTGGCGGCGGTAATCATCGGACAACGCGCCGGCACGCACGTTCAGGAATCCTCGCACGTGTTGCTCGCAGTTTGGGGACGCTGGGACGCCGTACATTACCTGGACATCGCGACGCAGGGCTACCAAGGCACCGATATGGCCTTTTTCCCCTTCTACCCGCTCCTGATCCGTCTCGTGGGGGCGCTGGCCGGAAACCACCTCATTGCCGGGCTGCTTATCTCCAACGCATCCTTTTTTCTCGGACTGCTCTATCTCTACAAGCTGCTCGAGCATGAATACGATCGCGCCGTCGCGCGCCGCGCGATCTTTTACGTTTCGATCTTTCCGACCTCGGTCTACTTTACCGCCGTCTACACGGAATCGCTCTTCTTCACGCTGACGGTTGCGTCGTTTTACTACATGCGCGAGCACAAGTGGTGGATCGCCGGAGTGGTCGGCTTTTTCGCCGCGCTCACCCGGGTCGAGGGAGTCTTACTACTGGTTCCATTCATCATGGAGTGGTCGGCCGTACGGGGATCCTCGAAGACGTCGGATCGCTTTGGGTTGTGCGCCGGTGCGCTAATTCCGCTGGGCATGGCTATCTACATGGCGTACCTCTGGATCCTTCGCGCCGATCCGCTCTACTTTTCGCACGTGCAGATCCATTGGAATCGGCACCTGGCTCCGCCCTGGGTTAGCCTGATAAACGCCTTCGATAAACTCGCGCATGGCAGCGGCGTGCAGGTAGCCCACGAGTCGCTCGAGGTCGCCTTCACGTTCCTGATGATCGCGGTTTTGCTGGCCGGGTGGCACAGCCTACGCCCGTCCTACATCGCATATATGGCGCTCTCCATCCTCGTCCCGATGTCGACGTCAAACCTCATGTCTATGCCTCGCTTCGCGCTCGTGCTCTTTCCGATGTTCGCCATTCTGGCGCGCTGGGGCGAGCGGCCGTGGGTCAACAACGTGATCCTCGCCTTTTCTTTGCCGTTGCTGGGCCTCTTTACCGTGCTCTTCGCCGATTGGTACTGGGTTGCGTAGCCGCGGCGTACGCCAATTTATAAAGTTCGGAATCGTCGGAGCCTCCGGGACAGTCGTAAACTTCCTCGTCGCGCACGCGCTAGAAAAAACGACCACGCTCTCTTGGTTCGCCGACTTCGCGATCGGGTTCATGGTCGGCGGCGTCTCGAACTATATCTTCAATCGAATTTGGACCTTCGGCTCCCGCCGCAACCCGTTCGTCGAGGGCTTGCAGTTTCTCACCGTTTCCGCGGTCGCACTGCTCGCCGGCGGGGCGATCTTCTCAATCGCCCAACGCTTCGATATTCGTCACTTCACGGCAACGTGGCTCGTCGCGACCCTCTCGGGTACGTTCGTAAATTTCTTCATAAACAAGTACTGGACGTTTCGCCATCTCAATTGAACGGGGTTGGATCTGAATAGGGCTTGGATCGCCGGACTGCTTGGAGTTCTAACGATCGCGCTGGCGCTGCGACTCTACGGCATTGGCAACCCGATCATGGATCACCCGGGCTGGCGCCAAGGCGATACCGCCGCAATCGCTCGGAACTTCGCGCAGCGGAAGTTCGATATCATGTATCCGCAGACCACCTACAACGGGCCGCCGCCTAACTACGTCGAGCTAGAGCTGCAAATCGTGCCCTTCCTTGCCGCGTCGCTCTATAAGGTGTTCGGCGTTCACGAGGTTTTCGGGCGCCTCATTGCGCTGGCGTTCAGTCTCGGTACCGTTGCCGTGGTTGCCGTTTTTGCGCGTTGGCTTTTCGGCAGCAGCCTGGCCGGCCTAATCGCGGGCTTCTTCTACGCAGTTTTTCCCGGGAGCGTTTATTACGGGCGAACGTTCATGCCCGATTGCGCAATGGTTTTTTTACTGACGTCCGCTCTCTATGCGGCCGCGCGCTTGCTTCTGGAGCGGGAGCGGCTCGCGATGCGCGGCGTGGCTGGGACGGCCGCCCTCCTCACACTCGCGTACCTCGCGAAGCCCGTCGCACTCTTGGGACTGGTTCCGCTCTTGGGCCTCCTCTGGGACCGCTTTCGCGAGCGCAAAGCGACGGCGCCGGCGGCTCTGATAACTCTCGTTCTCTTTCCAATTCTGGTCGTATGGCTCTACGACCGGCGCGTCGCCTCCTACGCCGAGTGGCATTGGGCTAGCGGCATCACCCGGCTCCACGTCCTTCCGTCGTTGCAAAGCGCGATCACCAGTTTAGCGGCGTTCGCCGGCAAGTGCACGCAGTTCCGTCTCGCGCTGGGGATGCTGCGAGAGACGATGCTGGGCCGAATCTCGTTTCTGCTCGCCATCGCGGCCTTCGTTGCGCTGCCCTGGATAACCGCGCGCGGCAAGACACTTCTCTGGGGGTGGCTCGCAGGTGCTCTGGCCTACGTCTTTGTCGTCGTAACCGTCGAACGCGTGGACTATTATCTCTATCCGCTCTTGCCGCTCTGCGCCTTGGTGATCGGCGGCTTCCTCGCGCGCTTTGTGGCACTCGTGCGCGACGTCGACGCGGCGCCCGCGGCGCGCTACGCACTCGTCGCGCTCGTTCCGCTGGCGGCCATCGCCGCGTTCCTAACCAGCCGCGCTCCACTTGCGGCGTATTATGAGTACAACCGCGAAGCCTACCGCAACGCGCTCGAGCTCGATCGAACGCTGCCGCCGGGCGCGCTCGTGGTGATCGCACATTACGGCGCCGACGTGCAGTACTATATCGATCGCTTCGGCTGGGAAGAAGATCCGCTGCTCTGGACTCCCTTTGACGAAGAGAGCGCGATTGCCAAAGGCGCGCGCTACTTCGTCGCAGTCGAGGATCATCGCTTGCGGCACAACCTCGAGCTATGCGCGTGGCTGCAGCGCTTCCCCGTTACCTACGCCGACGGCGAGTGGCCGGTCTACGAGACGGCGCCCGGCAACCCATCGGCGAGCGCGATGCAGTTCTGGCGCGCTTTCCGCACCGCCGAGCGCGCCGGTTCAGGTAGAGCCTTTCTCGATTCGCAAGGCGCCTGCAAGCTTACTAAGGGCTAGCATTCCAGTAATCGAGCAGGTCGCGAAATGCGTCCGGCCCCACGGCGATGCTGCCCCGGAACGGATAATCGAGGCCGACGACGAGAAATACCACGAGTCCGATCGTTAAGCTCAGGCCTCCGATCATCAACTGCTGCATCACGGTGCGCTCGAAGCCGAAGAGGTAGGTGAAGCCCACGGTTATGTACGCGCCGGCGACCAGCACGACCCACATGATGCCGTTGATACCGCTGAAGTCGATCGTTAGGCGGGTCTCCCGATCTGCGAGTGCCGTGTCCATCGCCGAAAGCATCTGCCCGTGAACGTCCTGGGCCGCGACCGATCCTACCGGTAAGTGACGCACGTACCGGTCTGCCGACTCCAGTAAGGCATTTGAAGCCCGCCCGCGTTGGCCGCGGCGCATCCGAGGCCATTCATCATCGATCACGGAGCGAACGTAGGCTCGAAGCATCGCGCGTAGTGGTGCCGCACCCGGAAACGATTCCGCGTCACGATAGACCGTCGCCAGGGCTTCCGATTCTTCGTAACTTCGAGCCTCGGCCTGATTGAAGCGCTCCCAAGTGCCGATTGCTACGAATGCCAGCAAGACGGCGTACACGACGCCGATAACGGCCAGGATGAAGCCGGCGCGATCGTTGTGCGCCAAGCGGATCTCGCGCGGCGTGAACCTGGCGACGAGATAGCCCGCCAGGAGCGTCGAAACGACGAAGCCGCCGACAATCACCACGCCTGCGGCGAGTGTCGGCAGGGACTCGAGCCAAGCAATCACCGATTCCTCCTACGGCAACGGGAGCAGTGAGGCGGCGCCGAACGTGGTGGACTGCGACGGCACCTCCGGCACCCCCGACGACACAAGCTGACGGTAGACGATCAACCGGTTTGTGTCCTTCGCTACCTCCAACTCGAGTTCGTAACTTCGTTTGATGGCCGAGGTAAGGTCGTCGGTGTCAAACGTGTAGGCGAATCGCCGCAGATCGCGCCGCAGCAGCGCGTTAGTCGCGTCGAGTTGTTGATACGCACGAGTGATCTCGAGGCCCGTGGCCCGATACGTGGGATAGTTCGACACCACAATTTCACGCTTGAGCTTCGCCTGGTCGATCGTCGCCTTGGCTGCCGCGAGCGGGGCGCTCTGCGGATCCACCGCGAGTCCGCCGTCGACGGTCGCCAGCGCATCGTCGAAGTCGCCCTTGCTCAACTCGAGCCGCGCCAGTTCCGCCGCCGCTTCGACGAACCCGGCGCGTGCGCGCGCATCGTGCGGGTTGACGCGCAGCGCCAAGCGATAGGAGAGCGCGGCATCGCGAACGCTTCCCTGCTGAAGTGCAGCGTCGCCCTGGTGCACTCGCGTGTTGACGATCCAGCGTTCGATCGAACCGGCGCAACCGCCCAGCACTAAGGCCCCGCAGAGCGTAGCTACCGCTCTAAAAATGAATCTGACCCGCAAATCGCGCAACCACCTCGATGACGACTGCGGCCGGATAGAGGATCGCTTGCGAGAGCAGCGACCCAATGATGGCCGTCAACGAAAGATAGAACACCATGGAGCGAACCTCCTGGATGCTGCGCTTGCCGTGGATTGCCTGGTCCGTAATCATCGATGACGTCGGGTCGACGAAGAGCGTGAAGGCTATGGTGCCAACCCCGTTGATGATTCCCGAAAGACCGACCGCCGTTCGCACGACGAGGGGATCTAAGACCGACGCAAGATATGAAGCCTGCACGCCGATTGCGTAGACGCACATAACCACCGTATTAAAAATCAGCAACCGTTTGGGCACATGCCGCCATTGGAAGGAGCGCAGCGTAGCCAGCTTCGGCAATCGCTCCGAGCGGAGCACGTCCGCGATGACCGCCGGCGACGCGAGCCGCAGGAGCGAATGCGGTACCGACCCTCTGGCTTCAAAAGACTGCACGCCGCGGCGAAAGAGATAGGTGAACATCGGCAGGAAGAGTGCAAAGACGATCATCCCGCACGTCCCGGCCAGGACGATCAGACGCAGCTGAAGCTCGAACACGTGGTGCCAGGCGGCGACATCGACGACGGCGTTGCCGGCTTGATCGGAGAGCGGTCCGACGAAGAGCAACATGAAGAGATTGGCCAGGCGCCCCGTCGTGACGAAGAGATTGAAGAGCGAAATCGATGTTGCGATGCGTTTGGTTTGAACGCCCGCGAGGCGCGCGGCGTATGCCGCAATCGTAACACCCTGCACGATGAACGTGATCGCCATCGCCCCAATGAGCTTCCCCGACCACAGGTGCGGCGTCGCCGAGGCCAGCATTATGCCGCGGTACGGCTCCAATCAATGGCAGACTCGTCTACTGGTCCGATTATGGTCAGCCCGAGATTCTCTTCGATCAGCAGCTCGCGGGCGAGATCCTGCACTTCCTCCGGCGTGACCGCATCGATGCGCCGCTCGACTTCCTCTGAATCGACGTGGCGCCCGAGCGCAAACTCGTTGCGGCCCAGGCGAATCATTCGGCTCGAGGTGGACTCCAGGGACAACGTGAGGTTGCCCTTGATATGTTCTTGAGCGAGCCGAAACTCATCGTTGCCGATCGGCATCGACCGCGCCGCGCCGAGCTGCTCGACAATCAGATCGATGCATGATTGAACGTTTTTTGGAGACGTGCCGGCATAGACCCCAAAAAGGCCGGCCCCGCGATACGCCGCTTGGAACGAGTAGACGGTGTAGACCAACCCTCGCTTCTCGCGAATCTCTTGGAAAAGGCGGCTCGACATGCCTCCGCCTACGACGGTGTCCAGGACTGAAAGCGCGTATCTGCGTTCGTCCGCGACATCCAGACCGCGGCTACCAACTACGACGTGGGCCTGTTCGCTATCCTTGAAGCGTACGTGCCGCGCCGGCGTGGTAGGCGGCGAATCCGGTACGGGCAAGACGCACGATCCTGCGAACTCGGCGAAGCGTTCGCCGACCAGCTCGACGAACCGATCGTGCTCGACGTTGCCCGCCGCCGCCACGACCACGGAGTTCGGCGCGTAGTGCGCGCGCATGTGCGAACGCAAATCCTGCGGGTTCACGGCCAGGACGGTCTCCTCGAATCCAATCGTCGGTTCGCCCAAACTCGAACCGCTCCACATCGTCTGCAAGAAGAGATCGTGGATCAAGTCGTCGGGCGAGTCTTCATACATCTTGATCTCTTCCAGTATGACCTGCTGCTCTTTGGCGAACTCCTGCGGATCGAAGAGCGGGTGAAGAAACATATCGGACAGCACGTCGAGAGCCAGCGGGACGTGACGGTCGATCACCTTCGCGTAGTAGCAGGTCGTCTCTTTATCGGTGAAGGCGTTCATGTTGCCGCCGACTCCATCCATCGTTTCGGCGATCTCTCGAGCGCTGCGTCGCGGCGTACCCTTGAAGAGCATGTGTTCCACCAAGTGCGAGATTCCACGCCGCTCGTGAGGCTCTACCGCCGAGCCCACGTCCGCCCAAATCCCCACGGTCGCGGACCGCACCCCGGGCATTGCTTCGGTCAGGACGCGCAGGCCGCTGGGGAGCGTTGTCTTCCTATACATGTGCGATGCTCAGGTTACCGGCCTGAATGCGTCGCGCGCCCATAGTGGGTCCCAGAAGACACCGTCGCTCTCTTCCATGGCGCGCTCATGCAGTGCCTGCGCGCTTTCACTGCGCAGAACCGTCACACTGAAGACCGTTCGCGAGGTCGGCCTCGCCAGATCGCCACTCACGACCTCGTCTTTGCCCACGTCGATGGGAACCGCGGCCCAGAAATCTATCTCTTCGGCGCCCGGCGCGGCCGAGAAGATATCCCCCGTCAACGAGACTACTTCGTTGACGAAGTCCACACGGGTCATCGGGTGGTGAAACTTCACGCCCCAAATGCGAATTCCCACGATCAAATGCCCGTCCATCTCGTTGGCCGACACCTGATTGACTTCTGCAGGCCATTGCGTCCGAAAGATTGCCCGGCCGACGCTCTGCGCGATATCGCGCCGGTTGCCGACGGCCCGCGCCGCAGCATCGAGATCCGCGACGCTCGGCGCGGACGCGAACGCAACGGAACCCGTCGCCGTCAATGCGAGCACCGCCCAGAGGACGGCCTTAGTACGATTGCGCAAAGTAGGCCCGAGCCTTTGCCGGTTCGCCGCAGGCCGTGCAGCGAACGTCGCCTTCTTGAAGTCCTCGCAGGACGCGCGTCGTCGCCATAGTCCGGCGCTTGACTTCCGCCTCGCACTCGGCCCGCTCGCACCATGCGATGTCGATCATCCCTGCCCGCGTGCTGCACAGGTCAAAAAACTCGCTTCGGTCCTCCACGGCGATCGTGTGACTTTGAAGAAACGATCGCGCTTGTGCGTAGAGCGACGCTTGAATTTCCTCGAGCAGCGCGCGGAGCACCGGTTCGATTTCGGTAACCGCGACGCTCTGGCGCTGGCCGCTCTCGTCTCTATTCCGATCTCTGCGCGCGAGCACCGCGGTTCCCGCGTCCACGTCGCGCGGGCCGATCTCGATCCGAACGGGAACGCCTCGCATATCCCACTCGCTGTACTTCCAGCCCGGCTTCTCGTCGCGAGCGTCGACCCGTACTCGCAGGCCCGCGTCGGCCAGTTCACGAGCGAGCTGGTTACAGACTTCGACCGCACGCTCGTCGCCGGAACGCACGATCGGCACAAAGACGGCTTGGGTTGGCGCCAGCTTGGGAGGAATGCGGAGACCTCGGTCGTCGCCGTGCGCCATAATGATCGCACCGAGCATTCGCCACGAGATTCCCCACGAGGTCGTGTGCACGTATTTGATCGCCTGATCTGCATCGGTGAACTTGATATCGTAGGCCCGAGCGAAGTTCTCACCCAAGTCATGCGACGTCCCCGATTGGAGCGCCTTGCCGTCGGGCATCAACGCTTCGATCGAAAAGGTTTCGACCGCGCCGGGAAAGCGTTCGCTGGCGCTTTTTCGCCCCGAATAGACCGGCAACGCCGCGACGTTCTCCGCGAACTCCCGATAGAGGTCGAGGATGCGTAACGTCTCCTCTCGCCCCTCTTCTGCAGTCGCATGAGCGGTGTGACCCTCCTGCCAAAGAAACTCCATCGTGCGTAGGAACGGCCGCGTAGCCTTCTCCCAGCGCACGACGTTCGCCCATTGGTTGATCAAAATCGGCAGATCGCGATAGGATTCGACCCATTGCGCGTACATCGTTCCGACCATCGCCTCCGAGGTCGGCCGAATCGCCAGACGCTCCGTCAACTCTTCGCTGCCGCCTTGCGTAACCCAGGCGACCTCCGGTGCAAATCCCTCGACGTGCTCGGCCTCCCGTATCAGCAGACTCTCTGGAATGAGGAGTGGAAAGTACGCATTCTCGTGGCCCGTGGCCTTGAAGCGCGCGTCGAGCTCGCGCTGCAGATTCTCCCAAAGACCGAACCCGTACGGACGAAGAACGACGCATCCGCGAACGGGTGAATACGAAACGAGCTGGGCTCGCAGACACACCGCGGTATACCAAGCCGAAAGGTCGGCCGATTTTGGAGGGATCTCCTTGACGGCGCCTGCGGCGAGCGCTTCCGACATGACCGGCCCCGTTTCGCTGCGGCGCTCGAACGGCCTTCGCGCCGGGGATATCGGATGCGGAACTCGCAATAGCAAAACAATGCCGAAACTTACCCGAATCTATACCCGCGCCGGAGATGGAGGCATGACCGGTCTTGTCGGGGGCCGGCGCGTGAAGAAAAGCGCCCCGCGCATCGCGACGTACGGCACCCTCGACGAGCTTTCCAGCGCAATCGGGGTCGCGCGCGCGGCGTTGCGGCCGCGTCTCGAAAGCCACGCTCGCGCGGCCCTCCTGGACGCGTGGCTCGCGTGGACGCAGGACGTGCTCTTCAATCTCGGGACCGATTTGGCGACGTTGGCGCCGGACCGCCGCGAGGGTCTGCCACGAGTCGAAGCGGCGGACGCGCACGCACTCGAACGCGCCATCGATCAAGCACAGTGCGATCTTCCGCCGCTGGGAAACTTCATTCATCCGGGCGGGTCGCTCCCCGGCGCGTACCTTCACCTCGCGCGCACGATTTGCCGGCGCGCGGAGCGTCTCGTCGTGGCGTTGCTCGACGAAGAGAACGACGTCTCACCCGAAGCTCTACGCTATCTGAACAGACTCTCCGATGCGCTTTTCGTCTGGGCTCGTTGGATCAACGACGCGCTGCGCGAGCCCGAGCATCTCTGGAATCCGGTGAGCCGCCCTCCGGACTAGTACCTGTCACGGGGCACTAGGTGTGATCGGTTCCTAGTGCGAACCGAGCGCGGAATGTCGTTCTTCTCTGCGCTTTTCGCAACGACCAACGTCGAGAAGCTGCGCGAGCTTGGGAAGCGCAGGATTCTCCGGCGCGCCTTGACCGCCAAGGATCTCGTCGCGATCGGCCTGGGAACGATGATCGGCGGCGGCATCTTCACGACGATCGGGACCGGGGTTAAAGGCGCCGGCCCCGCCGTGATTATCTCGTATCTGCTCGCCGGCCTGACCTCGTTCTTTGCGGCGCTCTGCTATGCGGAGCTCGGCGCAATGGTTCCGGTCGCCGGCAGCGCCTACACGTACGCCTACGCGACGATGGGCAAACTCTTTGCCTGGATCATCGGTTTCGCGTTGATCTTCGAGTACGGAATCAGTGCCGCCCCGGTCGCCCAGCAGTTTTCCGCGGCCATCCAAGACGTTTTCAAGAGCATCGGCTTCGCGTTGCCCGCCTGGGCGCAAGAGTCGAATCTGATCGTCCACGGCGCGTGGTGGCTGCCTTCGAGCTGGGATATCCTGCACTCCCAATACGACTTCGTCGCCGCCTTCTTCGTTATCGGATTGAGCGTTCTACTCTCCGTCGGCATTCGCGAGACGGCTATGGTGAACAATACCTTCGTCGTGTTGAAGATCTCCGCACTCATCGTTTTTATCGTCGCCGGACTCTTTCTTTTCCACGGTGCGAACCTCCACAACTTCAACCCCGTTGGCTGGGGCGCGCTACGGCCCTTCGGAGGGATGGCCGATTACTCGTCGTCGGCTCAGCCTTATGGAATCATCGCCGTCGGCGCCTTCGTCTTCTTCAGCTACATCGGTTTCGACACCGCGACGACGACGGCCGAAGAGTGTAAGAATCCACAGTTTGACGTTCCCGTGGGCGTGATCGGCGCACTGGCGATCGGCACGCTCATCTACTGCGCGACGGCGATCGTTCTGGTCGGCGTCGTTCCGTGGAAAGATGTTCCGATCAAGAATCCGCTCGTCTATGCGCTCGCTCCGCTGCACATGCCCGCACTTACCTGGGTGATCACCATCGGGGTTCTGGCCGGCACGACGAGCGTAGCGCTAGCGTCATTGCTCGGTCAATCGCGCATTTTCTACGTGATGGCGCGCGACGGCATGCTGCCGCCGATCGTAGCGGCGGTAAACCCGCGTTTCAAGACGCCGCTGGTCACCACGATGATCACCGGGGTCGCCGTGGCGATTCTCGCGCTGATCGTGCCGCTCAACAATCTACTCAACTTAGTCAATATCGGCACCCTGATGGCATTCACCGTCGTTTGCGCGGGCGTGCTCTACCTGCGCCACCGCAAACCGGATCTGCCGCGCAGCTTCCGAGTGCCGTTCGTGCCGCTCTTTCCAATCTTGGGGATCGTCTGTTCGCTCTTCTTAGCGGTCTTCGGCCTTTCGCGCGCGACCTGGACGTGGTTCGTCATCGCCCTCGTCTGCGGATTGGTCTTCTTCTTCGCCTACGGTTTCCGCAAGTCGAACCCCGATGCGGTCGTCCCGGTCGAAGAGCCCGAGGGCCTCAGCGAGTTCGTCTAACCCAGAGCGGAAGGTGCATCAGTGCGGTTCGGTATTGCCGGGGTTGGGCGCCTGGCCGATGCCCGGCGTTACTACCTCGATACGAGCTTCACGAGAGTTGTATTTTGCGCGCACGTTGAGCGCGCGTGCGACGGCGTCGAGGGAAATGAGCACGCGGCCACGGACGCGGAACGGCGCGTGCTTGAGCGTAAGCGGCATGCCGTTGACCGTCGCGTGCGGGTCGCCGACATGCAGCGTAAGCGTCTGACCACCCAGAACTACGCTGATCGCGCCGGTCTTGGCGTCGACCTCGGTCTCGGCGCCGAGTGCGTCGGCGATCGAGCGCAGCGGGACGAATGCTTTTGCATTCGCGGTCGTCACCGGCGGCACGTCCGTATCGACGCGCTCGCCGTCGACCAGCATGACGATCGGTCGGGAAAATACGAGCAGCGACGAGATCAGCATTGCGCAGACCGCGACCAGCGCGAGAGTTTGCCAGCGCAGGCCAGCGTATGCTTCGGTGATCCGGCGCATCAGGCGGTGGACGGCACGGCGGCCGGAGGCCGTCCGATTTCGTCGAGGTACGCCGGATACTTCTCGGCGATGACCTTCTCGATTTCCAGTCGCAGCATTCCGAGCAACTCGCTCTCCGGATAGGTCCCGACCAACTCGCCGGCACGGTAGATCGCGCCTTTACCCTTGCCGCCCGCGACGCCGACGTCGGCCATCTTCGATTCGCCCGGGCCGTTCACGACACAGCCCATCACCGCCACCTTCACCGGCGCGCTATACGATTTCGCAATCGCTTCGACGGCTCGACCCAGTTCGAGCACCGATATTTCGGCGCGCCCGCACGAGGGACAGGCGGTAATTTCAAAGCCTTTCTCTCGCAGGCCCAGCGATTTGAGAATTCCCCAGCAAACGGGAACCTCTTCGATCGGATCGTCTGCCAGCGAGACTCGAATCGTGTCTCCAATCCCTTCCCAGAGCAGAATTCCCAGCCCAATCGACGACTTGATCGTGCCGTCGCGCAGCAGTCCCGCTTCGGTAATGCCGAGGTGCAACGCATAGGGCGTCGCGCGCCCGCGCAAACGGACGTCCATCAAGCGATAGGCCTCGACCGTTGTGGCCACGTCGTGGGCTTTGAGCGAAATCGCAATGTCCGTATGCCCGTGCTCTTCGAGCATCTCGACATGACGCAACGCCGACTGCACCATCGCTTCGGCGGTATGGCCGAGCGATTTCTCCAAGTCGGGCGCGAGCGAACCCATATTGACGCCGACGCGAATCGGAATGCCCCGCGCTTTCGCCGCCGTGACCACTTCCGCGACCTTCTTGGGGTCGCGGATATTCCCGGGGTTCAATCGCAGTTTCGCAACGCCGGCCTCGATTGCCGCCAGCGCCATCTTGTGGTCGAAGTGAATGTCCGCCACGATCGGGACGGGCGAGCGGTAAACGATCGCCGGCAGACCCGCGGCGTCGGGCGGATCTTTGACCGTGACGCGCACGACCTCGCAGCCTTCCATCGCAAGACCGTAAACTTGTTCGAGCGTCTTGTCGGCGTCCGCCGTGTCGGTCGTCGTCATCGATTGCACGACCACGGGATGATCGCCGCCGATCCAGACGCTCTTTGCGTCGGCCTTACCCGTCTTATTCTGGAGAAAGATTGGGTTGCTCTTGCGACGGACTCGAAGCATTACAGCACTCCCTGACCCTTGACGATCCGCGTGATGTCGTGGAAAGCGACGAGCATTACCAAGGCAATCAATGCCGCGAAGCCTGCCAGGTGGACCATCGCTTCTTTCTCCGGATCCACGGGGCGCCCGCGAATCAGCTCGGCGATAATGAACGCGGCGCGTCCGCCGTCGAGCGCGGGAATCGGGAGCAAATTAAAGAGCCCGAGCGCAAACGAGATCGTGGCAGCGAATGTAAAATACGGTCCCCAGCCCCAGTCCTGCACCGTCGCTGCCGCCTGGCCCATGCCGATCGGCCCGGAGACTTGCGGCGAATACTTTGAGAACTGCGTCACGAGGAGCACGATGCCTTCGACCGTCTCGTCCGCGATTTCGACGAACTTCTCGCCGCTTAGGCGTACCGCGGCAACGAATCCAACACGTTCGAAGGCCGGAACGGGGGAGAATCCGATGCAACCAAAGTTCCGCCCGACTTGCGGCGGACAGGGGCGCGGCGAAACGTAGATCTCCGTCTGAATGCCATTGCGTTGATAGACCAGATCGAGCTTTTTGCGCGGCGCGCCATGAATCGTGTCGACCAACTTCTTTCCGGTCGTCATCGGTACGCCGTTGATCGCAACGATGCGATCGCCGGGACGAAGGCCGCCAATCTGCGCGGGGGATCCCGGGACCACTTCGCGGACCACCGGCTGGCTCGTCTTATCACTCGCGACGCCGAACGCTAAGGCCCCGATGAGCAAGATTGCGTAGCAGAGCAAGAAGTTCGCGGCGGGTCCGGCCAGGATGATCGCAAGGCGGCGCCAGGGCGACTTTGCTTGAAAGTTGCTCTGTGCGTCGTACGGCTGCGCCCGAAAGTTTCGTTGCTGCTCTGCCTCGGAGCCCTTGCCGTCTTCGCCTTCCATCGCACAGAAACCACCGACCGGAAAGGCGCGCAATGAATATTGCGTTCCGCTGCGCGGGCTCTTCCAAGCCAGCAGGCGCGGACCGAATCCGACGGCAAACTCGTTCACTCGCACGCCGTTTCGGCGTGCCAAGATGAAGTGACCGAGCTCGTGCAGGACGATCAACACCGAAAGCATCACCAAAAACGTGGCGACCTTTTCGAATCCGACCAGAGTGACGACGGCGAGAAGATTCAATGGACCGACGACCTTTGCGTTCCTTCCACGATTGCCTGCGCGTTTATTCGGGCCTCTCGGTCGGCCAAGCGTACCCCATCGAGACTAGCCTCGGCAGGACGAGTTCGTTCCATGGTACGTTCGATAACCTCTGAGATTTTCCCGAAAGTAATCCTACCTTCGACAAACGCGTCCACGGCGACTTCGTTTGCGGCCGAGAGCACGGCGGGCACCGTCCCGCCCGCAGCCAGCGCTTCGTAAGCTAGAGCGACGCAGGGGAATCGAAGCGGATCGGGCGCCTCGAAATCGTATCGCAAGGCGACCTCTCCTTGCTTTGCTCCCAATATTTGCAACACGTCAAAAACGGGGGACCCCACAGGCTTCGCCTGTGGGGGGCGCGCAGCCAGATGTGGCGGAGCGCCTGTTAGAAGGACAGGGTCCCCAACCGACGGTAGTCGGTTGGGAAAAGCTAGGGCGTAGCCAATCGGGAGCCGCATATCGGGAGCGGCCAGCTGAGACTTTACGCTTCCGTCGGTAAAGAGGACGAAGCCGTGCACGATCGATTGGGGATGCACGACGATGCGTATTTGCTCGCCCGGGAAGCCGAAGAGGCGGCTTGCCTCGATAACCTCTAGACCCTTGTTCATCATCGTTGCCGAGTCGATCGTGTTTTTCGTTCCCATCCGCCACGTTGGATGCGCGAGCGCGGCCTCCACGTCCGCACGTTCCATCGCTTCGCGAGAGGCGCGCCAAAACGGCCCACCCGAAGCCGTCAGCACGATCGCGGCGATACTCTCGCGTTCTTCGCCGATCAAGCATTGAAAGATCGCGCTGTGTTCGCTGTCGACCGGCAGCAGCTTCGCGCCGCTGCGCTCTGCCGACTCGACGAGCAGCGCCCCCGCAGCAACGATGAGCTCTTTGTTTGCAACGGCGACGTCGGTGCCTCGCTCCACGGCTGCGAAGACGGCCTCGAACGCGACCGAACCATCCGTCGCCGCCAGAAGGATGTCGGGTTCGCTCCCCACCGCGACTCGCAGAAGCCCCTCCGGGCCGTCGGCGATCGTCGTCGCTACGCGCGCGCCGAACCGCCGCGCTTGCTCGCGAAGCAGATCTTCTCTCCGCCCTGCGGCCAGACCAACGACCTCGAATCTTTCGGGGTGCGCGGCAATCACGTCGAGCGCCTGAGTACCGATCGACCCGGTGGATCCCAAAATTGCTACTCGCTTTCGACGGGTCATGGAAGACTCAAGATACCCAAGAGATGAAGCGTCGCAAAGAACGCAACGCCGCCCAGAAGATAGGAGTCGAACCGGTCTAAGACGCCGCCATGACCCACGATCATGGCACCGGCATCTTTTACGCCTGCGTCGCGCTTAAAGGCCGATTCCACCAGATCTCCGATCTGGGCCGCGACGCAGGTCACCACGGCGAGTACGCCGCCTTGCCACCATTGCAAGTGCAGGGGCGCAAACCACGTCGCGCCGATCGCGAAGGCGGTGGTGATGACCAACGACCCAACGGACCCTTCGACGGTTTTGTTCGGCGAGATTCGCGTGAGCGGATGTCGGCCAAGCGTCGAGCCGACGAGCATTCCGAAGGTATCCGTCATCACGATAATGACGATGACGTACAGCGTCAACCACATGCCGTTGCCGGCAATCTGACGAATGAAGACGAAATAGGTTAGAAGCTTGCCGATGTAGAGAACGGCGAGCAGCGTGTAAGCGGTGCGCGCGAAGTAGCCCTTCTCCTCGCCATACATTCCGAGTGAGAAGGCTGCGATGACGATCCCCGCAAGCAGCACGCCCTCCCAATTGTGAAGCACCCCGAAGACGGCCATTGCGATATACGCGACGACGCCGAGCACCGCGACCGGATACTCCAGCGGTTGCCCCTTGATCGCACAGAGGTAGTTGAACTCGTAGATGCTCGCGAGTCCGATCACGAGCAAGAGCCCGTAGAACGCCCACGGGAAGAGCACGCAGAAAAGCCCGATCGCCGCGACGATCAGGCCAACCACAACCCGTCGCCGGCTCAAGTCCCGCCGAAACGCCGTTCCCGCTGCGTAAACTCCACCAGCGCTCGCGCGAGATCGTCCTTTGAGAACTCCGGCCAGAATACGTCACACATAACGAGCTCGGCGTACGCCGCCTGGTACAGAAGAAAGTTCGAAAGCCGCCGCTCGCCCCCGGCCCTGATCAGCAAGTCGAGTTCGGGCAGGTCTGCCGTATAGAGGTAACGGCGTATCACGCTCTCGTCGATCGCTGCGGGTGCGAGGGTTCCGCACGCAGCGTCTTGCGCGATGGCTCGGACGGCTCGTTGAAGTTCGGCGTGCGAGCTATAGTTCACGGCAAGATTGAGCAGCAGGCCGGTGTTACCGGCGGTTTGCGCTTGCAGATCTGCCAACGCAGCGCGCGGGGCCTGGGGAAGCGATTCCCACTCGCCGATGACGCGCACGCGTACGTTGTTGCGACGCAGCTCGATCAACTCGTTGCGCGCGAAGGCAACGCAGAGCTCAAAGAGCAGCGAAATCTCGCCGGCCGATCGATTCCAGTTTTCCGTCGAGAAGCCGTAGACCGTGAGTACGCCGATCCCGAAGTCGCTGGCGGCGCGCGTCACGTGACGCAGCGCGACCATGCCCCGACGATGCCCTTCAATCGCGGGCAGCCCCCGCTCTTTGGCCCAGCGGCGATTGCCGTCCATAATGATGGCCACGTGGCGCGGTACCGAACCCGAACCCAGCGCTACGGCGCAGCCTTCGGCCAACGACATCGTCATGCCGGCCGATACGATTCGTAGCCGGCCACAACGTCCGCCGAGCGGTCTTCGTTTATTCTCAAGCGAAGGACGCGCAAGGCTCCGCATCCCAGCCACGCGCCGTGAGGAGCGAGGACGTGCAATCGCAGGGCGTGATCGCGCAGCGCGCGCCGCGCCTGCACCTCCGCAACGAGTATCAGCTCCTCGTTCACACTTCCATGATCTCTTTTTCTTTGGCCGCGACGAGGCCGTCGATCTCTTTGACGTACTTGTCCGTAAGCTTCTGAAGGGTATCCTGCATCCGCTTGTTCTCGTCTTCAGTGATCGCATGCGACTTCAGCTCGCTTTTTAGTTCGTCGTGGGCGTGATGCCGCACGTTTCGAACCGCGATTCGGCCGTCCTCGCCCTTCTTCTTAACCAGCTTCGCGAGGTCGCGACGACGCTCTTCGTTCAGCGGAGGTATCACGAGCCGGATGGCGGTGCCGTCGACGTTGGGCGTCAAGCCCAGATCGCTCTTCTCAATTGCCTTTCGAATCTCGGAAACGACGCCTTTGTCCCATGCCGTGATCAGTAGCGTGCGCGAGTCCGGGACCGATACTCCGGCGACCTGCTTGAGCGGCGCGGGCTGGCCGTAGGCTTCGACGACGAGACGGTCGAGCAGCGCCGGGGAAGCGCGCCCGGTACGAATAGACGCGAAATCGCCGCGAGCCGCATCCACGCATTTGTGCATCTTCGATTCAATCTCTTTAAAATCGGCGCCCGCCATTAGTCACACGCTCCTTGCGCCCACCGGCGCCGTCTGCCGTCCAACGTACGTTCCGATCGCGTCGCCCCAGATGACGCGTCGAATGTTCCCCGGAACCGCCATGTCGAACACGATGACCGGAAGCGAATTGTCCATGCAGAGCGCCATGGACGTCGAATCCATCACTTCCAGTCCGAGTTGCAGCACGTCCATGTAGTCGAGGCGATCGAAGCGCGTCGCGAGTGGATCCTTCTTCGGATCGGCCGAGTAGATGCCGTCTACTTTCGTCGCCTTCAAGATAGCCTCGGCTTCGACTTCCACCGCTCGCAGCGCGGCGGTCGTGTCGGTCGTGAAATACGGGTTGCCCGTCCCGGCGGCGAAAATGACGATCCGTCCCTTCTCCAAATGGCGAATGGCACGCCGTCGAATATAGGGCTCGGCGATCTGATGCATCGCAATGGCGGTTTGGACGCGCGAAGCCACTCCCATGCGTTCGAGCGCATCCTGCAATGCCAGCGCGTTGATCACCGTCGCCAGCATTCCCATGTAGTCGGCGGTCGCTCGATCCATGCCGGCCTCTTCGTGCACTTTTCCACGCCAGATGTTGCCGCCGCCGACGACGATCGCCACGGATACGCCGTCGCGGCTTACATCGGCAATCTGAGCGGCCATCGCGTGCGTCGTAGTGACGTCGACGCTGTTCGAGCCGCCGGCGAAGGCTTCACCTGAGATCTTCAGCAGCACGCGAGAGAATCGCGGCCGGTCGCGTTCACTCACCGAGGGCGTATCTTGCGAAGCGCCGGATCCTAATGCGCTCGCCGAGCGCTCCCACCGAACGATTGAGCAGATCCCCGACGGTCACGCTATCGTCCTTCACGAAGGTTTGGTCGAGCAGGCAGTGCTCCTCGAACCATTTGTTCAGCCTCCCCGCAACGATCTTCTCGCCGACCTCGGGGGACTTTCCTGACGGTACGCCGCCCGCAAACTCCTCGCGCAGGCGATCTACGACCTCGCTCGGCACGCTCTCACGATCGAGATACCGCGGCGACATTGCCGCGATGTGCATCGCGATGTCGCGAGAAAGTTCCGCAAACCGCGGATTGCGAGCGACGAAATCGGTCTCGCTGTTGACCTCGACCAAAACCCCGATCTTGCCGCCGGAATGCACGTAGCTCGTGACGAGCCCTTCGTCCGCCACGCGTTCGGCTTTCTTTGCAGCCTGCGCGGCACCGCGTTCGAGCAGCAGCGCCTTGGCGCGATCGGGATCGCCGCTCGCATCGAGCAGCGCCTTACGGCAGTCCATCATGGGCGCGCTGGTGGCTTCCCGGAGCGCCTTGATCTCTTCGGCCTTGGGTTGATAGGAAATCAAAGCCCTGCCTCCGCCATCGTTACGGGAGCCTCGTCTTCGTACGCCTCGGGCGACGCCTCGTATTCGACGTGATCGTACGCACTCTCGCTCTCGGTCTTCCCCTCGATGATCGCATCGGCGATCTTGCCGACCATCAGCTTGACGGCACGAATGGCATCGTCGTTCCCAGGGATCGGATAGTCGATCTCGTCTGGGTCGCAGTTGGTATCGATCACCGCAATAATTGGAATCTTCAGTTTGCGCGCTTCCAAAACGGCGATCCGTTCCTTCTTGGGATCGACGATGAAGAGCGCGTCGGGAAGCCGATGCATATCCTTGATGCCGCCGAGAAAACGCTCTAGCCGATTCATCTCGTCTTGCAGGTTGGCGACTTCTTTTTTCGGCAGCCGTTCGAAGTCGCCCTGAAGCTTCATGTTCTCGAGCTCGCGCAGCCGCGCAATTCGTTTTTGGATCGTTGCGAAATTGGTGAGGGTGCCGCCCAGCCAGCGCTGATTGACGAAGAACGTGCCGGCACGCTCCGCCTCTTCGCGCACGACGTCGGCGGCCTGCTTCTTCGTGCCAACGAATAGGATCACGCGCCCCGCCCGAGCCATTTGCCTGACGGCTTCATAGGTCTCTCGAAGCTTCTGTACGGTGAGCGCGAGGTCAATGATATAGATGCCGTTTCGCTCTTGAAAGATGAAGGGTTTCATCTTTGGGTTCCAGCGACGGGTTTGGTGCCCGAAGTGGACGCCCGCCTCCAAGAGCTCGCGCATGGTGACGACGGTCATAGGTTAACCTTTCTGGCTCCCGGCCGCCGCCCATCCTGCGCTGGCGGACCTCGTTGGGAGTCATAAACACCCCGCCTCCCTGCGGGGTGAAGTAAGAGACAGCCGCGCGATTATAGCACAGGCTCCTTCGACTCGCTACGCTCGCTCAGGACAGGCTCCTCGATGGGCCAGGCTCCCTTCGCCCGCGAACCGAAAGCCGCGCGGCATGCGCTGGCTGGTTACCGGAGGTTTGGGCTTCATCGGCTCGCACTTCATTCGGCTCGCGCTGCAAGAGCGTCCCGACCTGGAGGTCGTCAACCTCGACGCGATGACCTACGCCGGGAACCCGGCCAACCTATCCGATCTCGAGCGGACGCCTCGTTACCGCTTCCTGCGAGGGGATATCTGCGATTCGGCGGCCGTCCGCGACGCGATCGGCATCAGGGCCGATGCCGTCGTAAACTTCGCCGCGGAGACCCACGTCGACCGCTCGATCGACAATCCCGAGGCCTTTCTGCGCACCGACACCTTGGGGACTCAGGTCCTCCTGGAAGCGCTTCGCGGGGGCCGGGTCTCGCGACTGCTGCAAGTCTCGACCGACGAGGTCTATGGCGAGGTCGCCGAGGGTGAGTCCACGGAGAGCGACCCGCTGCGGCCGCGGAGCCCATACGCCGCCAGTAAGGCTGCAGCCGACCTGCTGGCGCTCGCCTACCACGCAACCTACGGCCTACCCGTCGTCATCACCCGCGGAAGCAACACCTACGGCCCGAATCAATATCCCGAAAAGATCGTCCCGCTCTTCATTACGAATTTGCTCGACGATCGGCGCGTACCGCTCTATGGCGACGGTCTACAAATTCGCAATTGGCTCTACGTCGACGACCACGCGCGCGCGGTTCTCCACGTCCTCGAGCACGGCGCACCGGGCGGTATCTACAACGCCGGCGGTGGATCCTCGCTGACCAACCTCGACCTCACGCGGGTGCTGATCGGCGCCTGCGGCCGTTCGCTCGAGCGTCACGTCGAACACGTCGCCGACCGGCTGGGGCACGACCGCCGGTACGCGCTCGATAGCTCGCGACTGCATGCCCTCGGCTGGAGACCGCAGGTGCGCTTTGAGGAAGGCATTGCCGGTACCGTTGCGTGGTACCGCGCCAACGAAGCCTGGTGGCGCCCGTTGAAAGGCGAGCATGCACCGGCCTGATGGTTCCAAGACTCTCAAAGGGGTTATCTTGGCGGGCGGGCTCGGCACGCGGTTGCGCCCGCTGACGAAGGTTACCAACAAACATTTGCTCCCGGTTTACGACAAACCGATGATCTACTATCCGCTGGAGACGCTCTGCTCGGCCGGCATCGTGGAGATCATGATCGTGACCGGTGGAAACTCCGCAGGCGAGTTCCTTCGTCTCCTCGGCAACGGCGCGGAGTTTGGACTGCGCGATATTTACTATACGTATCAAGAAGGCGAAGGCGGAATCGCCGATGCGCTGCGCCTTTGCGAGAATTTTGCCGAGGGTGGCTCCATTGTGGTCGTGCTCGGCGACAATATCCTCCAAGAAAACATCGCACCGTACGTCGCCAAGTTTCGAGAGCAAGCCACCGGGGCTCGCATTCTCCTCAAAGAGGTCGCCGACGCGCGGCGCTTCGGCGTACCAGCCTTCGACGGCGACCGCATCGTCGCAATCGAAGAGAAACCGGAGCACCCAAAGAGTTCCTACGCGGTTACGGGCGTCTATATGTACGACGCTCGCGTGTTCGAGTACATTCGCGCGCTAACGCCATCGGCGCGCGGCGAACTCGAAATTACCGACGTCAACAATCGTTATCTGGCAGACGGTGAGCTCCGCTACGACGTCATGAAAGGCTGGTGGAGCGACGCCGGAACCTTCGAAAGCCTATTTCGCGCGAACGACCTCGTCGCGCGCGACCGAGTCAGGCGTGATGAACCGGGATAGATAGCGCCAATGCCACGACCACGAGCACGCCCGCTAAAGCGCCGCGGAACCAGCGTTCCGGTAAACGTGTAACGAAATGCGATCCGACGAAGACGCCGGGAATCGATCCCAGCAAGAGCGACCCGGCTATTGAAGGGTTGACGTCGCCCAGCTGCCAGTGCCCGATGAGCGACGGCACGAGTACCACGACTGCAAAGGCGAGGTCGGTCCCCACCAAGCGTCGCAACGCCACGATGGGCGCAGCCATCAGCAGGAGCGGCAGCGTCAGCGAGCCGGCGCCGATCGACGTAATGCTGACGGTGAGCCCCACGAAAAACCCAATGGCAGCGAGGCGCAAGGTCGGAAGCTCGGTGGCCGTCGGTTCCGATTGGTCGCGCGCAAGCTTGCGATTGAAGATGATTCCTCCGGCGGAAACCAACAAGGCAGCAGCGACCGCCAATCGCAGGATGCTTTCCAATTGATGGATGTCGAGCATCTTATGCAACTGCGCGCTGAGGATCACGCCGATGATCGCCGCGGGGAAGCCGCCAAGGGAGAGACGCCAGAGCACGGAGACCTGCACGGTCCGCTTCTGAACGTGCGCGATCATCGCAACGAGCCTCGTGCCCAGCGCAAAGAGCAGGTCGGAACCGATTGCCTTCGAGGTCGTTACTCCGAGAAAGATCAGTAGTGGCGTCGTAATGGCGCCCGCGCCGACGCCGCTGTATGCCGTGCAAGCGCCGACGACGAACCCAACGATGACGTAGCTAAGGTTCAAGGGTTCGACTCCCCGAGACAAACCAGCGCACAGATCACGACAAAGCTCCCGTCAGTAAGGCTATTCCAGAGACCTGAGTCAACATTCTACGGGTTCCGGAGCGTGTCCCCGTCTCCCGAGCCGTTCGCCGCGCCGTCGGAAGAACGGCCTTGGTGAATCTCCGCAAAAACCTCGAAGCGATGCACCGGCACGTCGCGCGGGGCCTCGATACCGAGTTTCACTTGATCGCCGTCGAATCCAACGACGATTACGCGAATCGCATCGCCGATCATTATCGATTGATTGGTCTTGCGGCTTAGCACCAGCATCGACGCCCTCCTTGGCTTGGCGGCGTGCTTCGCGCGGCCCGATTCCCGCGCCTGCGCCAAAAGGTAGCCATAGAGTCGGCACGGAATTCGGTAGCGCTTCTGGAGGATCGTACATGATCAAAGATATCGCGTTCTTCGCCTACTCCGTTGCGGACGTGCCGCGGGCGCGCGACTTTTATCGCGACGTGCTCGGTCTGCAAGCCGGCGACTCCTTTGGCGATCATTGGGTCGAGTTCGATGTTGGAAGCTCGACCTTCGGAATCGGCAACGGCGAAGGGCTGGGTTTCCAGCCCGGCGCTTCGACCGGCGCAGCATTCGAAGTCGACGACGTCGCGGCCATGCGCGAACGACTCAAAGCCAGCGGCGTCGAGGTCGGCGACGTGCACGAGTTTCCCGCGTGCCTGACGTGCTTTGCCAGCGACCCCGAAGGCAACCGGTTTGCGCTGCACCAGCGCCGTACGCCCGCGCCCCACAACGCCGCCTAACGCCGTATCTATCGTTACGCCGGGGCGGCGGTCTCGCGAGACGCTTCGATCAGAATCTGCGCAACCTCGGGCCGCGAAAACTCCTGGGGAGGAAGCTGTCCTGCGCGTAGCATCTCGCGCACTTGCGTACCGCTGAGCGAGACGTGGTGCGTGGGGTCGTGGCTGCAGGTCTTCTGCGAACCCATCCCTTCACAGCGCAGGCAGTAGAAGCTGTTTTCGAACTTGAGCGGCGTGATACCCAACTCTTCCGGGGTAAAGTTGTCGAACATCTTCTGCGCGTCGTACGTTCCGTAATAGCTTCCGACGCCGGCGTGATCCCGGCCCACGATGAAGTGCGTGCAACCATGATTCTTACGCATGATCGCATGAAAGATCGCCTCGCGCGGCCCGGCATAACGCATCGCGGCCTGCAGCGTGCTCAGCAGCACGCGGTTGGAGGGATAGTAGTTCTCGATCAGCGCGCGGTAGCAGCGCATGCGCACGTCCGCGGGGATGTCGTCGCTCTTCGTCTCCCCTACCAGCGGGTGTAGCAAGAGTCCGTCGACGATCTCCATTGCGCATTTCTGAATGTACTCGTGAGCGCGGTGGACCGGGTTGCGCGTCTGGAAGCCCACGATGGTCTTCCACCCGCGACGCTCGAACTCGGCTCGACATTCACTGGGAGAGAGGTTTTCGGGATCGTGTTCGCGAGGCAACACCGTCACGGGCCCCGCGACCAGCACGTCTTTGCGCTCGTAGAGCGCGGCTACGCCTGGGTGCTTCTCATCTTCGGTTAGATAAACGTTGCGGGCTTCGCGCGCCTTGTCGTAGTCGAAGACCTCTTCGACGTCAATGACGCCGCGCAAGACGCCTTCGCCGTCGTAAAGCGCAGCCCGCGTACCGGGGGTGGGCGCCTCTTCGCGAGTGACTCCTAAAACGACCGGGATGCTCCACGGTAATCCGTTCGCCAATCGCATCCGCTCGACGACGCCCTCGTAATCCTTGCGAGACATGAAGCCTTCTAGCGGACTGAGTGCGCCATTGGCGATCAAGGCAAGATCGTTGAGCTCGCGACCGGTAAGGGTGAGCGCGCGCAATCCTTTGCTTTCCTCCCGCAACGCGCGCTCGGACTCCGCAGAATCGACGGTCCGATTGACCAGCGTGCCGCCATGGGGGGCGATCATGACGCCACCTTTGCGCCGGTCTCGACGTAGCCGCGTCGCTCGAGTTCCGCAAGGATTTTCGACACGCTCTCTTCGACCGCTTCGAGTTCGCTGTCGACCACCACGTCGGGATTCTCCGGGGCTTCGTAGGGATCGGAGACGCCGGTGAAGTGCTGCAGTTCGCCGGCGATTGCCTTGGCATAAAGCCCTTTGACGTCGCGGCGAGTGAGCTCGTTTAAGGAACAGCGCACGTAGACTTCGACAAACTGTTCGCTACCGATGCGCTGACGCGCCTCGGCCCTTGCCAGCGCATACGGGGAAATGGCCGCGGTGATTACGGCGGCGCCGTGCTTGACGAGCAACGAGGCCACGAACGAGATTCGCCCGATATTGATATCGCGGTCTTCTCGGCTAAATCCGAGCCCTTTAGAAAGGTGGGTGCGGACCTCGTCGCCGTCGAGCACTTCGACGTGGCGGCCGCGAGCGGTCAGCTCTGGCCCAAGCCGTTCGGCAATAGTGCTCTTGCCGGCACCGGAAAGACCGGTGAGCCACACGGTGAATCCCTGGTTCAACTGGAGTTCCTTTCTGGGAGGTTAACGATGTTAACCCCGGTTGCTTTTTTCGCATCCATAGTTTTGGGTCCCCGCCCTTGGGACCTCCGTCAAGGCGCTCCAGGCGAAAACTGCGCGGCGTGCAGACGCGCGTAGGCGCCGCCCTTAGCGAGCAACTCGTCGTGCGTCCCGACCTCGATCACGCGGCCCGCTTCGACGTAGAGTACCTTGTTCGCCCGCCGGACCGTTGAGAGACGATGGGCAATCATCAACGTCGTGCGTCCGGGCAGCAACCGATCGAGAGCCTCCTCGATCAGAGCTTCGGAGTGACTGTCGAGCGAGCTGGTTGCCTCGTCGAGGATCAGAATCCGCGGATTTCGCAAGACCGCGCGCGCGATCGCGATGCGCTGGCGTTCGCCACCCGACAGACGCGTACCCCGCTCGCCGACCTCCGTGGCGTAACCGTCGGGAAAACCGCGCACGTACTCTTCGACGTTCGCATCGCGAGCCGCGGCGCGAACCTCTTCGTCGCTCGCCTCGAGGCGCCCGTAACGAATGTTTTCGAGAATCGAGCCGCGGAAGAGCTGCACGTCTTGGGGCACGATTGCGATGGCGCGACGCAAGTCGGATAAGCGTACGTCGGCAATGTCGATGCCGTCGAGTCGAACGCTTCCCTCTTGCGGCTGGTAAAAGCGCGGAACCAAGTTTACGATCGTGGTCTTGCCGGCGCCGGACGGTCCGACCAGCGCGACGATTTCACCCGCCGCGATTGAAGCATCGATATGGTTGAGCGCGGGCGGTTCGCCCGCTCCGTAGCGGAACGTCACGTCAACGTAATCGAGTTGCCCACGAACGCTGGGCATTGCGATCGCATTTGGAGGATCGCGTACCTCGACGGGAAGGTCCAGCAGCTCGAACACGCGCCCGGCGCCGACCATCGCCTTGCTGATGTCTCCGAAAAAGGCCGCGACGCGATTCATGGGATTCATCAAGTTGACGAGCAGTCCCCAATACATGAAGACGCGGCCGGTATCGAGCCGTCCGACCAAGACCTCGCGTACGGAGAGCCACATGATCGACACGACGGCCGCAACCATGATCGTAGAAACGACCAAGGGCTGAGTTTGAATGAACTGCGTCAGCTTCATGTACGCACCGAAAAAATCGTCATTTCGCGTGCGAAAGCGAGCGACTTCGAACTCCTCTCTCCCGAACGATTTGACGACTCGCTGCCCCTGCAAGATCTCCGAAAGGTTTGAGGTGAGATCGGCGATTCGGCGTTGCGCCAAGTGGGTGCTCGCCGAGATCAGCCGCTGAAAATTGGAGACGGCGAAGGAGACGATCGGCGCGACGATGACGAGCGAGAGCGTGAGGAGCCAATCGAGATAGATCATCGTCACGAACGACGAGATAAAGGTCGCCAGCGCGACGACGAGTTGCGGGACCGAGACGCTGACGGCGTCGATCATCATCTGTAGATCGGTGGAGAATCGCGCGATCAGTTCTCCGGGACGCCATTTAGCGAACTCGCCGAGCGGTAAGTTCAGCAACCGCTCGAAAAGCCGGACGCGCAGGCGCGCGACCAAATTCTGGCCGCTCCACGCCGTCATATACGTCTGGCCGTAAATGGCGGCGTTCCCCAACACGAGCGCAACCGACGTTAGGCCCAAGGCCAGATAGAGCGCCCGCAGATCGGGAGCGTGGCCGGGTCGAGGAATGAGAACGTCGTTGATGATGATCTTAAACGAGAGCGGGGGAACGATTGAGAGAACGCCGGCGACGACTCCCAGAGCCATCGCGACGCCGAGGCGCGCGTAGTAGGGCCGGGCCTCGCGAGCCAGTCGGTAGAGGATCGAGCGGCGGTTCATCCGCCGAAGGGGCTTGCCGCCGCTGTGGAGTGAAACCTCCCGCCGCGCGCTATGGTACGTGTGGATGCATGACCCAGGAGGAACGCACGACTTACATGGATTGTTATTTCCACTCCAACGTCCCGTCGATTGCGCCGTGCATCGAGTGCGGGAAGTCGATCTGCGCGACCTGCCGCGACGAACGCGGCGGTTGCCCCAGTTGTCGTCTCGCCGCGAAAGTCGAGGCGGCTACGGCGACTCGCCAACAGATTCACGGCCAGGTTCCGCCGCGCCCGGCGCCGGCGAGCGTGCGCGGCACGGCGACGATCGTCGCACCCTCGGATCCCGCGGAATCGCGAGCCTTGGTCGCGCTCGGTTACCCGCTCTGGCCACTCGCGCTCGTTTCGCTCCTAGATCGTAAGCAGTCTCGGAGCCTGCGACGCCAAGCCCTTCAAGCACTTGGATTCAACGTCGGCTTCTTCGGTTTTTGGGCGCTCCTCTCGCTCGTCGCACAACTGCCATTTCTCGGCATCTCCGCAATGGTGCTCGTGCCCCTGCTCGCCCCGCTCTTCTTAGTTGCAAGCGTGTACTACGGCATCAAGACGTGGAACGGCGACGAGGTTCGCATCCCGGTCGTTACGAGCTGGTTGGACGAGCGCATGCCTCACGGCGATACGAACGCGCGATAGCGCGCTAGAAAGGCCCGCGCGGCGACGGCATGATCGACGACGGGCTGTGGGTACGCATCTCGCTCGAAGAGCGCTAGCGAAAGTTGCGGTGAATCGTCGGCGCGCCCGTGCCAGGCCTCACGTGGGACATGTCGCAGCTCGGGGATCCAACGTCGCGCATACGCACCGTCGGGATCGTATCGACGCCGTTGCCGCAGCGGATTATAGATTCTTGGAAACTGCGCCATGTCGGCGCCGACTCCCGCGATCCACTGCCAGTTGCCCGTCGCGAGCGCCGGGTCGTCCTCGACCAGCCACCGGTTCCATTCGTCCCGCCCCACTCGCCAGTCCACCGATAAGTCGAAGCAGAGGAGCGAGGCCGCCACGGCTCTGACGTGCGGGTGCATCCATCCCGTTTGATGCAGCTGACGGATGCCCGCATCGACGAGCGGGTACCCGGTCTTGCCGGAGCGCCAGGCGTCGAGCCCCGGATGATCCTGCGCCAACGCAAATCCCTGCATTTTCTCTTGCAGCGGCTGCTCTGCTGCACCGGGAAAAAACCACGCGAGCTGCAAGAAGAAATCGCGGCGCGCGAACGCGCGCAAAAACAGCCGCAACGAAGCGCGCTCCTCACCAAGCGCGAACGGATCACCGAGCCGTTCGCGCGCGCTCCGCGCGATCGTTCGCGCCGAAATCGTTCCGAACGAGATGTGCGCGGAGAGTTGCGACGTTCCGTTCGCGGACGGAAGCGCGGCTTCTGCGCCGTACTGGGCGGCGCGATCCGTCAAGAAACGCTCCAAGAGCGCACGAGCCGCCGCGGGACTTGCCGCCATGCGGTCTTCGTGTGACCCAAACTCCCGAGCTTGCGGCAACGCTTCGCCGCCGGCTTCGCTTGCGGTAAACCGCAGCAAGAGCGGGTTCTCATACGAGGCGACCGCGAGCTTCCACCAACGCTCGAAGTACGGCGCGAACGCGCGATAACCGGCGCCGTCCGCGCCACGTGCCGCGGCGCTCTCCTCGGGCGGAATCGCCGGGGCGTCGTGCACGAGCAGTGCCACAAGACCGGCCTCTTCCAGTTCGGATTGCAAGCGTCGATCGTCATCTATCCCTTGCGCGTGATATGACGCGCTCCACGCCGCCCCGCCCGCACCGGTTGCACGAGCGATTTCCGCAATGATCTTTCCCGGCGCTCCGCGGCGAACCACGAGCCGGCTTCCCATCTCTCGCAGTTCCTCGTCCAGCGCCGCAACCGCGGAGCAAAAGAACGCGGCCCGGCGCGGTGAGGCTTTCAAACGTTCCGCGAGCGCGTCGTCAATCACGATCGTCGGAAGAACGCCGCCGCGCGAAGCCGCTGCGGCTAAGCCGGCGTGATCGTCGAGACGCAGGTCGGTTGAAAAGCGATAGATGAACGGCCTTTCCGCCATAAGGCCGAGTTCGGTCGCGCCGTAAGCTTCCCCCGGGACGGCGCCGGGCGGCTAGCGCGCTCGCATCACCGCATCGCAGAGGGCCGCATCGAGCGCTGCCCGCCCAGAGTGCTTGACGATCGTGCATCGCGTCGGCTTGCCCCGTTCGTCCAGGCGCACCTCGAATGTTATCGTTGCGCGAGCGGCTTGCGCGCTGGTGAAAGCCAGCGATTCGGCACGATGCTCGCGCTGCGGCAGCGTCTGGGTGCCGAGGGCCGCGACGGCTGCCGCGTCCGTCATGGCAACGCTGCGTACGACGACCGGAGCGTGCCGCTGCGTCGCAAGGATCGCCACGATGAGCGCTCCCGCGGCTGCCAGGCCTGCGCCCCATTTCCAGCCATGGCGCCGAGCCGGGACGCGTGTCAAAGACCTTCGCACGTCGGGCTGCCATTGCTCTTGATCGCGAGCCTGCGCGACAACGTTGATGACTCGCTCGATCTCGCGTTCGCCGCCGATCGTTGCGAGGCAGTGCCGGCACGTGGAAAGGTGTTCTCGATAGGCGTGGCGCTGTTCGTCGCCGGCCTCTCCGAGAGCGATGGCGCCGGCCAGTATCTCGGCCGCAGTGCAGTTTGAAGCAGCTTTCACGAGAGCGAATCCTCATTCATCACGTGTCGTAACGTTTTCATCGCGCGGCAGACCCGCTGCCGAACGGCATCGGCGGTGGTGCCAAGAATCTGCGCGGCCTCCGACGAGGAGTAGCCGGCGTAGCTCGTCATGAGAAGGGCCGCCGTCTGTTCCACCGGCAAGCGCGAGAGCGCCGCCTGCAAGTCGACGGACTGCGCCCCGTGTTCGTCGACGCGCCAGGCGCTGCGATCCAGATCGCGATCGAGCGGCAGCACGTGCAGGATCTTTCGGCGGCGCATGAACGAGATCGCGGCGTTCGTTGCGGCCCGATAGAGCCAGCCGGCCCGCAGCTCTCGCGCCGGATCCGCCTGTAACGTGCGGTATGCGGAAAGAAAGACGTCCTGCGTCAGGTCGAGCGCGACCTCCGCGTCGCCAACCATGCGGCGGAGATAGCGCGCGAGCTTCGTCTGGTGCTCGATCACTAACTCTTCCGTTCGCCTTTGCGCGATCGCGGTACGATCCATCGCGACACACGTTTCTAAACCGCTTGTCATTCCGGAGCTCGCGAGACCTCCTGTACCTTGAACAACGGCGGGAGCACGCCGCTTGTGACTGGAGGGAACCTTAGCCTCCGATTTCGGAGAAGGCCCGCATGCGCGAGGCGGTCTCGCCAAGGCGAAGGTGATGGCGCGCGGGCTTAATCAGCATGGACGAGCGCAAAAGACCGGCAAGCTCTTCGGTGCTCGCACCGGCCCGCAAAGGGGTTCGCAGATCGAGCGCGTGGTCGCCGAAAAGGCAGAGCCGCAGGCGGCCGTCGGCCGTCAGGCGCACACGGTTGCAGCGATCGCAGTAGTCGTGGGAGAGCGGACTGATCACGCCGACCGCACCCATCGCGCCGGGAAAGGCAAAATATCGCGCGGGACCGTTGCCTTCGGGGCCGGGCACCGCTTGCAGCTCACCGTCGACCGAGATGCGTTCCAAGATCTCTTCAGACGAAACGTAGGTATCGCGCTGCAGCTCGACATTCTCGCGTACCGGCATCACTTCGATGAAGCGCACGTAAATTGGCCGATTCTTCGTTAGCGTCGCGAACTCGATCAGCTCGTCGTCGTTCTGCCCGCGCATGATCACGCAGTTCAATTTAATTGGCGCCAGCCCGGCGTCGATCGCCGCGTCGAGCCCGCGCAGCACGAGATCCAAGCCGGGCCGGCGCGCGATCCTTTCGAAACGATCGGCGCGTAGCGTATCGAGGGAAAGGTTGATGCGGCGCAACCCCGCCGCCGCCAGCTCACCAATCTGCTCTTTCAAGAGCAGTCCGTTGGTAGAGAGCGCGATGTCCTCGACGCCGGGGATCTCCGCCAGCGCGGCAACCAGCCGGCTCAACTCCCGGCGGAGCAGCGGCTCGCCGCCGGTCAGACGAAGGCTTCGCACGCCGACGGTCGCCGCGGCGCGCACGATCTCGACGATCTCCTCATAGCTGAGAATCTCGTCGCGGCGAAGCCACGGTAGACCCGATTCCGGCATGCAATACACGCACCGCAAGTTGCATTTATCCGTGACGGATATTCGCAAATACGTGATCGGCCGGCTGAATTCGTCAACCAGCGAGATCGTCGGAGAGGCCCTAGGAGCCAGCAAAGATATCATCCGATAGGGCCGGATTGAGCTTATAATCCTCGATCGTCGAGCTAATGTCGGCGACGTAGCCCGGCTCGCTGACGTGCCCGGTTTGCGATGCAACCACGACGTTGCCTCCCTGTTGGCCGTAGTGATTGGTCATCTCCGCGTAACCGCCGTTGTAGTAGTTCCAACGAAGGCTCGTGACCGTTGCGGTCCGATCGTCCGCCGCTGCGTCGATATGTTCGACGTTGCCGCGCTTGCGCGGCACGAGCCGGAATTTCGTCGTCGTGCCGTCGTCCGAGGCGATCGTAACCGTATAAAGATCGCGCCATCTCGAAGGCGGCTCGATGTGAGCGTAGAGCTTATCGAACTGATCAGCGACCACGGGAACGCCGCTCGTGAAAATCACCTTGTACTTATCCGGCTGCTTGTAATAGTACGTCCCGACCAGATCCGCGGACAGAAACGGAAACGACTTCATCGCCACGTGAGCGTGCAGCGTCGCCGTGAACGCCCGAAGGTTCGGGTTGAGCGAGGCCATCCGGTCGAGCAAACCGCCCGGGGAGGGGGCCGGTGCAGGCACCGCGGCGCACAAGACGGCCGCCAAGAGGCACGAGACTGGAGTGGTGAAACGGTTCATCTAGTCGAGCATACCCGAGGGCGAGGGTTTAAAGGGTTGAAGCGCCATTGAAATCTCGGCGCGGACCTCCTCGCTTGGTTCGACGTTCGAGTGCCGGCGCAATGCCGTCACCGCAGCGGGCGAGCCAATTCGTCCCAGAGCCCAGGCCGCATGCCCTCGCACCATCGGGTGCGGGTCGCGGCACAAGCTCTCGGCCAAGGAGCCAACCGTGGACCGGTCGAGGGCGTTCCCAAGCGCCACGGCGGCGTTGCGCCGCAGGACGGCCGCGCCCCGCCAGCCCATTGCGGTGGGGCGGAAGTACTTCTCGAACGCGCTGCTGCGCAGCCGCAGCAAATCGACCAGCCGCGGGCGGCCGGCTTCGGGATTGGCCGGGCCCCACCGGGCGGCGCCGCCGGGGCCCGCAGCCTGCGTCGGAGGGCAGACGAGCTGGCAGATGTCGCAGCCCCATACCCAGTCGCCGATCAGCGGCCGCATCGCCGCCGGAATCGCGCCGGTGCGCTGGGTTAGGTCCGAGATGCATCGGTTTGCGTCGATCGTGTAATCGCCGCGCAAGGCGCCCGTCGGGCACGCGTCAGCGCAGCGCGCGCAACTGCCGCAAGTCTTGGCGATGGATTCGTCGGGCGGCAGTTCCAGCGTCGTGACGACTTCGCCGAGAAAGACGAACGAACCCAATCCGGGTGAAATCAGGTTCGTGTGCTTGCCGATCCATCCCAGGCCGGCGCGCGCCGCCAGCGCCCGTTCCGCCAACGGTCGCGTGTCGCATGCAACCGTCGTCACCCGCTCGCCGGCGGCCTCGTCGATCGTGTGTGCGACCGCATCGAGCAGCGCGCGCAATCGCCGATGGTAATCCGCCGACCAGGCGTAGTTCGAGACGCGGCCGTGGAGTGGTCCGGCGCGCGCAGCCGTCGTGGCATACGGAAGCGCGATGCAGAGAACGCTGCGCGCGCCCGCGCATAGCTCGCCGGGATCCGTCGCGCGCCGGGCGTACTCGTCATCGTAGCTCCAACAAAGAAAATCCTTGCGCGCGAAGGCCGCTTGCATTCGGCGCCGCGATTCTTCGTCCGCGCGCGCGCTCGTAACGCGAACCGCGCCGGCGCCCAGCGCGAGCGCCGTGCGGACCGCCAGTTGCTTTATCGCTTCGCTCACAGCGTCGCCAGTGGCCCCGCTCTTCCTCGCGGGAACGCTTCGTCGATCGCAGCGATGTCGCCGGAGTCGAGTGCGAGCGATCCCGCTGCGGCATTTTCTTCGACGTGGGCCACCTGCGCGGCTTTTGGGATCGCAAACACGTTCGGCTCGAAGGTAAGAAATGCAAGGGCGACCTGCCGCGGCGTCGCGCCGTGCTTGCGCGCGACGCGTTCGAGCACGCCGCGCCCCTTTGCCGTACGCAAGAAGCCGCCGCGGCCAAAGGGTGTGTACGCCACGATCGCGATTCCGCGTTGATATGCAGCAGGAATCAGCTCGTGCTCGATGCCCCGTTCGCCCAGATGATAGAGCACCTGATTGCAGGCCAGGGGAACGGCGCGCAGGTACGACGCGGCCTCGAGCATCGAATCCGTCT
>DATMKR010000038.1:0-2123 GCA_035571115.1 Candidatus Acidiferrum sp.
AGCACTTAGCGCCGCACGCTCCGCGCCTTCCCCTTCGAGGACGGGCGCTCCCGGCGCAACCGCCGTGAGTCGGCGTGTTCGCGGATCACGTCAATTAGCGCGCGCAGTCCGGCCGGCACATGACGGCGGCCCGGATAATACAGACAGAGGCCATCGAGCGGTGGCGTCCACTCTTCCAGCACACGGACCAGCGTGCCGGCTTGCAGATCTGCGATAACGTTCCACTCGCTCAGATACGCAACACCAAGACCGGCGCGCGCGGCTTGCTGCATCAACCCCGGCTCATCGACCAACAGCGAGCCTTTTGCGTCGATTCGCACCGCTTCGCCGTGCCGCTCGAACTCCCAGTGATAGATCGCGCCGCTCGGCATCCGCGCACGGATGCACTGGTGCGCGTGCAGATCGCCGGGCGTACGAGGCGGTTTGTGTCGGGAAAAGTATGCCGGGCTGCCGACGACGGCGAAGCGCTGCGTGTCGCCGAAGGGCACCGCAATCATGTCCTGCGGCACCGTTTCGGCAAGACGGATGCCCGCATCGAATCCGTCGGCGACGATGTCGATTAGCCTCCCCTCGGTGACGATATCGAGCCTTATCTCCGGATACCGCTGCAGGAACTCGATTAGAAGCGGCATCACCTGCCTGGCAGCGCCCGCCGACGTGTTGATGCGCAACACGCCCGAGACCGTGTCGCGAAGGCGGCCTGCCTGCTCGATCGCGACGCGGATCGTGGAAAGGGCGGGTGCGACGCTGTCGACGAATTGCGCTCCTGCTTCCGATAATGACACGCTGCGCGTCGTGCGATTGAAGAGCCGCACGCCGATGCGCGACTCAAGCCCGGCCACCGCGTGACTGAGCGCAGACGTAGAGACACCGAGTTCGGTCGCGGCCGCACGAAAGTTGCGATGCCTCGCGACGGCCAACACCGCTTCCAGCTGACCCAGACCCGAGGTTTTCATTATCCCAAATCCCTCAACGTGACATGCCAGATTATACGGCTAGTCAACGCAATGACGCCGGTCTATCTTGTGTCATCCAGAACGCTTTCCGGGAGCAGAAAATGCAGATCATTGACAAGATTTATATCGGCGGCGCGTTCGTCAAGCCGCATGGCGACGAACTCTTCGACCTCTTCAATCCGGCAACCGAACAGGTGATTGGCCGCGTGCTTCTCGCCGATGCGCAGGATGCACGCGACGCGATCGCCGCCGCGAAGCGCGCGTTTCCGGCGTTCTCTCGCACGGGCAAGAGCGAGCGCATCGAGATGCTGAAGCAGATGCACTCAGCCGTCCTCGCGAAAGAGGACGAGCTTTTCGAGGCGATCACCGAAGAATACGGCGCCCCGGTGTCGCGTGGCCGATGGATGGCCCGGCACGCAAGCAGTGTGCTACTCGAAGCGGCGAAGGTGTTAGAAGACTACGCATTCACGCGCCGCGCGGGCGCAGCCGAAGTGGTGATGCAGCCGCTTGGCGTCGCCGGACTGATAACCCCGTGGAATAGCGACGCCGGCTTCATCTGCGGAAAGCTGGCTGCCGCGTTGGCTGCGGGCTGCACAGCCGTCATCAAGCCGAGCGAAATGAGCGCGATCCAGACCCGCGTCGTCACCCAAGCGCTACACGAAGCCGGCTTGCCGACTGGCGTGTTCAACATCGTCACTGGCCGGGGCGAAACGGTCGGAGCCCAGATCAGCTCACACCCCGATGTCGCCAAGCTGTCTTTCACCGGCTCTACGGCCGTCGGCAAGACGATTTTACGCACTGCCGCGGATACGTTAAAACGCGTCACCCTCGAACTTGGCGGCAAGTCGCCCGTCGTGGTGCTGGATGATGCGAACTTTGACGATGTCGTACCGCTTGCGATTCAGGCCGGCTTTATGAATAGCGGCCAGGCGTGTATCGCGGGTACGCGCATTCTCGTACCTCAAAACCGGCTCGCGGAGTTCGAAGCGCGCGTACGTGAAGAAGTCGCGCGCACCCAGGCGGGCGATCCACGCGATCCACAAACGACCGTCGGTCCAATGGTCAGCCAGAGGCAGTGGGAGCGAGTACAACGTTATATTCGCATTGGCACTGACGAAGGCGCGCGTCTGATCGCGGGCGGCGAAGGTCGGCCGGATGGTATCGGCG
>DATMKR010000039.1:0-7910 GCA_035571115.1 Candidatus Acidiferrum sp.
CCTTTAGAACGTCGCAGCGCGCCGCGCGGATGCGTCGTGCCTAAGCCGTCGGGTTGTGGCTCTACGTGATGCTGAGGAGGCTCTGCACGACGAGCGGAGCCCGGATGGCGGAGCGAGGAGGCAGGCAGTAGGAGCGGAGCACGGATGCGGAGCGACGAGCGGCTCCTCAGCATCACGTAGAGCCACAACCCGACAGGCTTAGGCACGACGCATCCGCGCGGCGCGCTGCGACGTTCTAAAGGGTGTATGGAAACGAAAACTGCTACCTTTGCGGCCGGCTGCTTCTGGGGGGTCGAAGCCGCATTTCGTGAGCTCCCCGGAGTCGAAGAGGTCGTTTCGGGCTACATCGGCGGCCACGCCGAGAACCCAACTTACCGCCAGGTCTGCGGTCACGGAACAGGACACGCGGAGGCGGTCGAAGTGAGCTACGATCCCCAGCGCGTGACGTACGACCAGCTACTCGACCTGTTTTGGCAGATTCACGATCCCACGCAGCTGAATCGCCAGGGGCCCGACGTCGGCGATCAATACCGTTCGGCAATCTTCACGCACGGACCGGAGCAAGAGCAGGCCGCGATTGCTTCGCGCGACGCCGAGCAAAAGAAACTTTCACGCCCAATCGTAACGCAGATCGTTCCGGCGCCGCGGTTCTGGCCGGCCGAAGAGTACCATCAGCGGTACTTTGAAAAGAACGGCGGCGCGGCGTGTCACGTCATACCGGGAGCCGCACGATGAGACGCAGCGAGTTCTTGACGACCGGGGCGACCGTCGCCCTTTTCGGCTTAGCGATTCGCGGCGGGGCCGCGGAGCAGTATGAAGTGACGCACACCGAGGCGCAGTGGCGCGCGATGTTAGGAGACGACCGTTTCGAAATTCTCCGCCGCGGGGGAACGGAGCCCGCCTTTTCCAGCCCGCTGATCGGCGAAAAGCGGACGGGCACGTACGCGTGCGCCGGATGCGAGTTGGTGATCTTTTCGTCGAAGAAAAAATACGATAGCGGCGACGGCTGGCCGTCGTTCTGGGACGTGCTGCCCAACACGACGCGAACGCAAGTCGATTATGCGCTCGCCGAAATGCGAACCGAAGTGCATTGCCGGCAGTGCGGAAGCCATCTCGGTCATATCTTCGACGACGGGCCCCCGCCGACGCACCTGCGTTATTGCATCGACGGACTCGCGCTTCGGTTCGTTCCGGCATAAGACGCCTGCGCATCCTCATCACGAACGACGACGGCATCGATTCGCCCGGCATTGAAGCACTCGTAGACGTGCTGGCCCGCGACCACGATGTCGTCGTCGTTGCGCCTTCCGGCGATCGAAGCGGCGTCTCACACGCAATCACGGCAGACGAAGCGATCACGGTAGAACGCCGTCAGGCCGCTAAGGTTCTCGCGTACGCATGCTCGGGAACTCCAGCCGATTGCGTCTTCCTCGGATCAACGGAGCTCGCGCCCCGTCCCGACCTCGTGATCAGCGGGATCAACCATGGCCCTAATTTGGCCGACGACGTCAACTACTCTGGAACCGTCGCGGGAGCCGTTGAAGCCTGTCTCCTCGGAATTCCCGCGGTAGCGGTCTCGCTCGCATCCGACCACGAGGAACCGTTCGACCGGCGGTACTGGGAGACCGCCGCGGCGATCGTGTGTCGCTGCATCGACCACGACTTCGAACGGTTCGCAGACGCAACGTGCTATTGGAACTTAAACGTTCCAAACGTGCCGTTGCCGTCAGTTCGCGGCATTTCAACGACGCGTTTGGGACGAAAGCGCATTTGCGGGCGAATGGTGGGCGAAGATCGCGGCGGAGCGACCCGCTATTATCGCGCCTGGGAATCACCCTTCGAAACCGACCGCGACACGATGGGCACCGACATCGGCGCGGTGCACGAAGGCTACGCCAGCCTTACGCCGCTTTTGCTCGATCGCACGGCGCCGTCGGCTAAACGCTGACCGTTGGCGGCGCCATCGGTGGGTTTTACGCGCTGCGGGAGCCGGCGGCCGGCAAACTCGGCAACGGCGGCCAAGCGCCTCATGAGTTGCGCGAACTGCTCGCAATCCAGCGATTGAGCGCCGTCTGAGAGTGCGTTGGCCGGATCGGGATGGACTTCGATGAGGAGGCCGTGCGCGCCGGCGGCGATGCTGGCGACCGCGATCGGCGGTACGAGCCGGGCGATCCCCATCGCGTGCGACGGATCGACGATAACCGGGAGATGCGTCATTTCCTCGAGCAAGGGGACGACGGCAATGTCGAGCAGGTTGCGAGTCGCAGGATCAAAAGACCGGACGCCACGCTCGCACAAGACGACATTCTCATTGCCGCCGAGCATCACATATTCGGCGGCGAGCAGCCACTCTTGCACCGTTGCGGAGAGACCGCGCTTTAAAAGCACGGGCATGCGCAGGGTGCCGACTTCCCGCAGCAACGGAAAGTTCTGCATGTTCCGCGCGCCGATCTGCAGCATGTCCGCGTAGCGCGCGACCCTCTCGACGTCGCGCGGATCGAGCACTTCGGTAACGACGCCCAAGCCGTGCCGATCGCCGGAATCGCGCAGCATCTTGAGCCCCTCTTCGCCGAGCCCTTGAAACGAATATGGCGAGGTACGTGGTTTATACGCGCCGCCGCGCAGGACGTTGGCTCCTGCGGCGGCCACCGCCGCAGCCGCCGTTTCCAGCTGTTCGCGCGATTCGACTCCGCACGGGCCGGCGCAAATGGCGATCTCATCGCCACCAAAAGTGGCGCCGTTCCTCAGACGCACGATCGTTCGCTCGCCGCGCGCATCGCGCCGCACTAGGCGGTACGATTGCGGCACGTTTACCCCTCGCTCCACCATCCTCGCTTCGACGCATGGTCCCTCCCTCATGCCGCGCCTGGCAGGCGCCTCCCGTATCGCTCCCGCAATCAAACCGCCGTGGAGCACGTCGCCGTCACCGGAATGGGTATCGTATCGCCGATCGGTACCGCAACCGAATTGTTCTGGCAACACTTGCTCGAGGGCAAATGTGGAGTTGCTCCGATAAAGATTTCGGGGCCGAAGGTTTCCGGAAACGAGCTTTGGGCGGCGGTCCCGGACGACTTTTTGGATCGCAGCCCGATCCCCCCGGACGCCTTGCGGAACACGGATCGCTTCACGCAGTTCGCAATGGTGGCGACTGCCGAAGCGCTCGGGCAGTCACGGCTCGATCCACCCGCCGAACGAACCGCGGTCATCGTAGGGAATACGATGGGCGGCTTTCCCCTCGTCGCGCAAGCGCAGACGCGTCTGCTTGAATCCGGCGGCCGGAGCGTGACGCCGAAACTCATGGCCCTGGTCATTCCGAATATGCCGAGCGCACTGATCGCCATGCACTGGAACCTGCACGGGCCGCAGCTGGCGATCAGCACGGCCTGCGCTTCATCGCTCGACGCGATCGGCTTGGCCTCGGGGATGATCGAGCGAGGCGAGATTGACGCCGCAATTGCAGGGGGCAGCGAAACGCTCTTGAGTCCGCTGGTATACGAAAGCCTCGTTCGTGCAGGCGCGCTCTCGCGCAATACCGATGCGGCGAAGGCTTCGCGACCTTTCGACGTCGACCGTGACGGATTCGTTATGGGCGACGGTGCCGCGATTCTGGTCTTGGAACGCATCGAACGAGCGTGGGAACGCGGAGCGCGCGTGTTGGCGCGCATTCGCGGTTACGGTTCGCTCGCCGATGCCTATCATATTACGTCGCCCGACCCGTCGGCGCGCTACGAAGTGCGCGCGATGCAGGATGCCATCGAACGCGCGGGCGACGCGGGCGAACAGTGCGCGGTCGTGTATGCGCACGCGACCAGTACGATCGTCGGCGACGCCGCGGAGTCCAAGGCGATCGACGCCGTTTACGCCGATCGGCCGGCAATTGTTACCTCAATCAAAGGACACGTGGGGCACAGCATGGCCAGCGCCGGCGCGATGTGCGCGATCGCCGGAATCGCCGGGATGCACGCAGAGTGCATTCCGCCTACGATCGGAACGCAGCGCGTCGATCCGGCGACGCATTTCGACTTGGTGATGGAACGCGCGCGATCGCATCGCTACGCCGTGTTTCAAGTAAACGCCTTCGGCTTCGGCGGACAGAACGCGTCGCTCGTTATCTCGCGATGAGCAGCGAGCAGGGCGCTCGGATTCAAACCGGAACGTCTCCATCCGCCACCTTGAGGTAGGACGCCGATGAATCTTCTCGTTAAAGGAACGAGCGGGCCGTTGACCGGCGAGGTCGAGGTTCCGAACTCGAAATATCACGCGCACCGAGCGCTCATTCTCGCGTCGCTGGCGCCGGGAACGAGCCGAATTCTCGGACTTTCGGACGCTCGCCACGTGCAGTTCACGATGGACGTGTTGCGCGCGCTCGGTACGAAGATCGAGGTGGAAGGCCAGACGTTGCTCGTCGCCGGCGGCCCCTATCACGTCAAGCGCAAGGTCGTCTCGGTAGGCAGCTCGGGATCGACGCTCTATTTCATGATCGGCTTGGCATCGCTCGCCGATTCGCCGGTCACGCTGACCGCGCAAAAGTATTTTCAGCGCCGTCCCGTCGGACCGCTGCTCCAAGCGCTCTCTCAGATGGGCGTTGCATTCGAATCGAACGGCGGTTGTCCGCCGATTACCATCTTTCCGGGTCAGCCGCGCGGCGGCAAAATCGTCATCCCCGGCACCTTATCGCAGTGGATCTCCGGCCTTCTTCTGCTGGCTCCCTTTACGAAAGAACCGACGGTCATCGAGGTCGAAGGCGAACTGAACGAACGCCCGTACATCGCGCTAACCGCCGAGATGATGCGCGCCTTCGATCTGCACGTAAAGATCGCGCCGGATTGGCGGCGCTTCGAGATCGAACCCGGGCAGCGGCCGCGTCCGGCGACGCTCGAGCTTCCGCCCGACATCGGCTCGGCCGCGTTCGGGCTCGCCGCGACGGCCCTTCACCCGTCGGACGTGCTCTTTCGCGGTCTGCAAGCGCTGCCTGGGGAACTTCCGGACCATCCCGAGGGGACGTTTATGGAGATCCTTCGGGAGATGGGACTCCCGATGGCGTATGACGCGCAAGCGCACGCCGTCCGGGTACGGCACGCCGGTATCGAGCTGCGCGGAGTTCGAGTGGACTGCCGCGACATTCCAGACATGCTGCCCATCTTGTCGACGCTGGGTACGTTCGCAAAAGGTGAAACCGTATTGGAGAATATCGCACACGTCCGTCTCAAAGAATCCGACCGCGTCGCCGCAATGCTGCAGCTCAATCGCATGGGCGGCCACTTGGAGCTGCACGACGATCGGCTCGTCGCGCACGGCGTCTCGCAGCTTCACGGCGCACATCTTTCGTCCTTCAACGATCACCGCATCTTGATGTCGTTGGCGGTCGCCGCATCCCGCGCGCAGGGACAGAGCACGTTGACCTATCCGAACGCGTACCGGATCTCGTATCCCCGCTTTCTCGACGCGATGCGAAGCATCGGCATCCCGCTATCGATCTCTGACGGGCCGCACAACGGTCAGCATTCCGGCGCGCGGGCGGCGTCGATGCCGAAACCCGATCGAGCCGCGCAAATGACGCTCAACGAGCTGCTGGCGCACCACGCACGCGAAACCCCGCTCGGCCTAGCCGTCGTCGAAACGCGCGATGGAAGCGACGTCGCTCTCACGTGGCAGGAGCTGTTCGAGCGAGTGGAACGCACCGCGACGCTTCTCCTGAGTTTGGGCGTACGCCCCGGCGAACGAGTGGCGTACCAGCTGCCCAATACCCTGGAGTTCGTCGTTGTTTCCCTTGCGACGTTGGCCGTCGGCGCCGTCTGCTGCCCGCTGATGCCAATCTTCCGCGAACGCGAAGTCGCCTTCTGTCTGCGGCGTTCCCGAGCGCGCGTTCTCTTCGTTCCCGATGAAGCGCGCGGCCGCAATCACGCCGCCGAGATCGCGTCCATTCTGCAGGAGGCGTCCGTTTTCAGCGGCGACCTTCCGCTGAAGCTGGAGCACGTCGTGGTGTGCGCGGGCGCGCGCAACACCTACGCCCTTCCGACGCCGGGTTACGACGACACCGTACGGTGGCTGCGCTACCAAGACGCCCTGCGTGCGATCGAAGTCGATCGAAAGGTGCTCGACGCGCAGCCGAGCGATCCGGAAGCGATCGCGCAGTTACTCTTCACCTCCGGAACGTCGGGCGAGCCCAAAGGCGTGCTGCATCGTAACGACGTGCTGATGCGTGCCGCGGCAATGGAGATCGAGCATCTCGGCCTGCGAGCGGAGGACCGCATCTTCGTTCCGTCTCCGCTCGCTCATCAGACCGGATTTCTCTACGGAATGTGGCTGGCGTTGCTCATGGGAGTCCCGCAGATCGTTCAGCCGGTCTGGAGCGCGTCACGCGCGCTGCGAGCACTCAACGACTGGGACGGCACGTTCGTACAGGCCGCAACGCCCTTCTTGGCGGATCTCGTTGCGGCCGTCGAAGCCGGAGAACGCGCTCCGGCGGCCTTGCGAATCTTCGTTGCAACCGGAGCTGCCGTGCCGCGCGGTTTGGCCGAGCGTGCGACGCGCATTCTCGGCACGGCGGTTTGCGGGGCTTGGGGCACGACCGAGTCGTGCTTGGGATCGCTCTCCGCACCGACCGACGAGCCCGCGAAGGTTTGGGGAACGGATGGGCGCGCACTGCGCGGAATTCACCTTCGCATCACCGACGCCGAGGGCCGCACGATGTCGCCTGGGCAAGAAGGGCACTTCGAAGTGCAGTCTCCGACGATGTTCGTGGGTTACGCCGATCACCCCGACTGGACGGCAGCCGCCTTCACGCCCGACGGCTGGTTTCGCACCGGCGATCTCGGCGTCATGGACGAATCGGGATACGTTCGCATCACCGGACGAGTGCGCGACGTCATCAATCGCGGCGGTGAGAAAATTCCGGTCGCCGAAATGGAGCAGTTGCTGAGCGATCATCCGGCAATCGCCGAGATCGCGATCGTCGCAATGCCGGATCCGCGCCTGGGCGAACGTGCTTGCGCCTTCGTCGTGCTGCGCGCCGGCGCACAGCTCGATTTCGACCGGATGCAGCACTATCTTTACGCATGCCAGGCCGCCAAACACTATTGGCCGGAACGGCTGGAGATCGTCGGCGAGCTTCCGCGTACGCCGTCGGGGAAGGTTCAGAAATTCTTGCTCCGCGAGCGAGCGAGAGAGCTGCGACCACACGAACGCCGCAAGGCGAGCGTCTCTTGAAGCAGCTCGACCGGCCCGAGAGTTTCGACGAAGCCGCCTTTGCGGTGCTGGAGAGCGAGATCGCCGCATACGTTGCCGGACCCGCCGAAGAGTGGGCGCAACGCATCGAGCGCGAACGCCGAGTTCCACTCGAGCTCTGGGACGAACTTCGCGATCGCGGCTACCTCTCGCTGGCGGCGCCAGCGGAGTACGGCGGCCGCGGCATTCCGTTCGCCCCGTACCTCCGCCTCATCGAGCTCTTCTCTATGTCGCATGCGTCGATACGGATGATCGTGCACGTCGTCAACGGCACGTGGCGAGCGATGGACCGCTTCGCTACACCGCAGCAGCGCCGCGCCTTCGTGATTCCGTCGATCAAAGGCGAGCTGAGGATTGCGTTTACGTTGACGGAACCGACGGCGGGCACCGGAGCCGATCTTCGCTGCAGCGTCGTCCGCGAAGACGACACCTACTACTTGAGCGGCGAGAAGCACCTCATCACGTTTGGAACGATCTGCGATTACTGGCTGCTCTTCGCGCGTCTCGCCGGAACACGCGGTGCCGACGGGACGGTCGCGCTGCTCGTCGATCGTCACGCGCCGGGAGCCACCGTGACGGAGATGGACGAGTCGATGGGTGTGCGGGGAACCGACCACGGACGCCTCACCTTCGACCGCACGCCGGTTCCGGTCGAGAATCGACTCGGCGATGAAGGGCAAGGA
>DATMKR010000040.1:0-36133 GCA_035571115.1 Candidatus Acidiferrum sp.
GCGTTGAAGAACTATGGCTTGTTCGCTCGGGCTCTCCTTGCCAACTTCATCGTCATTCCTATTTTCGGCGTACTGCTCGCGCGCGCGTTCCACCTCGATCAGTATATCGCGATCGGATTTGTGCTGATGGCGCTGGCACCAGGCGTTCCGTTCTTGGTTCGCGCCGCAGGGCGTACACCTGGAGGTAGCCTAGGATTCGCGGCGGCGCTCGCATTTATCATGCCGGCGCTGTCGATCGCCACGATTCCCCTGACCGCTCGTTTCATCTTTGCAGCCGGGCTTATCGCTCCGGCAGACGTTGCCGGACACGTACCCTTCGGACGGATCGCCGTTACGCTCGTCGGCTTCCAACTCGTGCCGCTGCTCGTCGGGCTACTGATCGCGAACCGTGCTCCGAAGCTCGCGATAAAGTTACGACGCCCGCTCCTGCTTCTGTTCGCCGTCGCGGTCGTGGCGCTGCTGGTAATTCTCGGCCCAATACTCGTGAAGGCCGTCGCTTCCATCTACGGCTCGCGCGGCATGTTGGCCATGCTCGTCCTCGTTCTGCTCTCCGTAGGCACCGGGTGGATTCTCGGGGGGCCCTCCATCCAGTACCGGCGCACGCTCAGCATTGCCACGATGCTTCGGAACATCGGAACGTGCGCGGTCGTCGCGACCGCGACTTTCCCGAAGACGCTGGTCGCTCCCACCGTGCTGACGTACTTTATCATCCAGTTTTTGATCAGCATCATCTTCCGCGTCTACTTCCACCGAGGCGCCGCGCGGGCGATCGCCACATAAAGAGGTCATCATGACGCCGCTCATCCTTTCGAAGTTCGGGATTTGGACGCTCGGCGCGGTCGATTATATCTCCCTGATCGCCGCCGGCACGAACGCCTTTAACGGCGCCCTGCTCGCGCGGCGGCCGGATCACTACAAACATTTCACCCTCGTCGGCGTCGCCATTCTGGCGATTGCCGGCGGTATCGGCGGCGGCATCGTACGCGACATCCTGGTGAACGTAGTTCCGGCGCCCCTCGAAAATCCGTGGTACCTCATCGTATGCCTCGCGGCCGTAACGGCGGCGCTCGTCATCGAATATTACAGCGAGCTGCGGTTCAAGGACGGCCTTTTCCAGTTCATGACGGCCTTCTCGCTTCCGTGGTACGCGATCGTCGGCGCTCAAGCCGCACTCGCCGCGCACCTGGGATACGGGGCGGCGGTGCTTATCGGCATCATTGCCACGACGGCGGGACGCTGGATCATCGACGTCGCCTGTAACGTCGTTCCCAAACAGCTCGTCCGCGGCGAATTCTTCGTGTCGGCTGCCGCGCTGACCGGTATCGCCTACGTCGTCTGCGACCAGGCGTTCGGGCTGCCGCTCCTCGCGTCGACCGCAATCGCGTTCTTCGTCGGCTTCGGGTTCCGTTTGCTCTCTCAGTTCCTTGGTTGGGAAGAGTGGGAGCCGTGGGAGCCGGCGGGACTCGACGCGGGAGAAAAGGCCCGCAAGACTCTGGGTGAAGGCCTCCAAGCGGAACTCGATCGGCCCGATCGGTGAGTTCAGCCGAGCCGGCGAGATCATCGACGAATCGGCGCTACGGCATTCGCACGAGCGACTGATTTTTATCGGGATAGTCGTCTTAAACTTTCTCCTCGTGGGCGCAGCCGTCTCCAGCAACTACGCGCGGCGGGGTTCAAGTACGAACCTCGACAACGAGAAAGGCGCATAATGATACCTCTTGGCCGACGCTTGGCATGGCGGGTGACGATCGCGATGGTTGCCGCGGGGATAACGGCTTGCGCGTCGCACGCCGCCGAGATTAGCAGCTCGCCAATCGCAGCGACGGGTAGCGCGAAATCGCTGGCAGGATCGACGGGGGCCCAAGGCTGGTACTCGACGGACCAGGCAGCTCAAGGTGCGGCGCTGTTCGCGCAAAAATGTGCGCTCTGTCACGGCGCGAAGCTGCAAGGCGGCGCGGGTCCGGCGCTTGCGGGCAAACAGTTCTTCTTACGGTATCGTGGAAAGCCGTTGAGCGCACTGTGGTCAACCATTCACACGGAAATGCCGCTCACCGCGCCATCGACCTTGTCAAGCGCGCAGTCGCTCGCGCTTGTTGCGTTCATCCTGCAGCGCAATGGCTTCCCGGCTGGGCCGTCGCCGATCGTTGGCCACTACGATATCACGCGCATCATTCCACCCTCAGCGCCAGGCGCCGCAACCGTGGTAGGTACGAGCGCCAACGCTAAGCCCACCCCAATGGTGGTCAAGCAGCCCTCAAGCGACTCACCGTCGCAGCAAGAGCTCGACAACTCCGATACAGACGCCGGCGACTGGCTTACCTACGGAAAAGGCTATGGCGGCGCGCGCTACTCGGCGCTCTCAATTATTACAACGGCAAACGTTTCGCGCATCAAGCCCGTCTGTTCGGTCGAACTTTCGTCGGAAGGCTCGTTCGAGGGCAGCCCCGTCGCGTACCAAGGTACGCTCTACGTCACGACGACCAACGGTACGTTCGCGATTGACGGACGGACCTGCGCGAAGATCTGGAGCTACCAATACGGTCCGACCGACATTGCGGCGGGCGCTAATAACAAGGGCGTCGCCATTGGCGGCGGACGCGTCATCCGGGGAACGACCGATGGTCACCTGATCGCACTCGACATCAAAACCGGCGACGTGCTCTGGAACCGCAAGATCATGGATTCCAGCACCGGCGCATCGGCGATGGCAGCGCCGTTGATTTGGCACGATCTCGTGTTCATGGGCGCGGCGGGCGGCGACGTCGGTGTCAGGGGCGAAGTCGCGGCCTATCGCGTAGCAGATGGGACGAAGGCCTGGTCGTTCTCCACTATTCCGACGGAAAACGAGACCGGTGGTACGACCTGGAAGAAAACCGCCACAGCATCGCATGGGGGCGGCGGTGTCTGGACGTACTTTACGCTCGATCCTAAGTCAGGCACCATCTTCGTGCCGGTCGGCAACCCCTGGCCGGACTACAATGCCGACGTGCGACCCGGCGCGAATCTGTTTACGACAGGCATCGTCGCGCTCGACGCGAGTTCCGGAAAGTTGCGCTGGTCGTATCAGACGCAACCGAACGACGATCACGATTGGGATGCAACCGGCAGCGCAGAATTCGATATGACCGGCGGCAAGAAGCTTCTCGCCGTGACCAGCAAGGACGGCCTGCTGCATCTGATCGATCGCGCGAGCGGCAAGTTAGTGTCGAAAACCGCTACCACGACGATCGCAAACGCCGACGCTCCCATGACAACGAAGGGAACGCATTTCTGTCCCGGCTTGACCGGAGGCTCGGAGTGGAACGGGGCCGCCTGGCACCCGGCGACGCGCCTCGTCTACCTGAACTCGGTCGACTGGTGCGTTACGGTAAAGCTTACGAAGCTCGCCAACATAACGAATATCAACGCCGCCGGGAAAGTCGCATCGGGAGGTGCCGCCTTTGGCGGCGGCATCCCGGTACCCGACCCGATGACGAAGGCGTACGGCTGGACCACGGCGATAAATCCCGCAACCGGCAGAGCGCGGTGGCATATCAAGATGACGACCCCGATGATCGCGGCAGTAACTCCGACCGGAGGTGGCCTTCTGTTCACCGGAAACCTCAACGGCACTCTCTTAGCGCTCGACGCGACAAGCGGAAAGATCCTCTACAGGTACGACACAAAGAACGCGGTCGCCGGGGGCGTCATTACGTATACCGCGGGCGGAACGCAATACGTGGCGGCAGCGACCGGCAACACGTCCTTCTTTGCATGGAAGGTAACTGGCAAGCCTACGCTCGTGGTGTTCGGACTCTAGCCCATCCGTTTTTAGCGAATGGGCAGCTCCAGCAGGCGGATGAGGCCAAAAATCAATGCTCCAAAGCCCGCCACGACGATGACGATATGGCTTGGGAATCGGAACTTGGTGCTGATGCCGGCAAGGAATGACACCGCCGCAAAGATCACGGTTAGCCGCACGTACGCGTCGCCTCGTTCGTTGGCAGCCGTGGCCTTTTCGAAGTTAGCCGCCGCAAGCGCGTTCAATTGCGCGGCCTCTTTGCCCGAACGCAAGCTGTATTGCGGCATCGCGAACGGCGAGGACGGCGCCGCCGGGTTCGTGCGCGGCTTCGTCGCCAGCCACGCGTCCACCGCGCGCTTCATCTCCGGCCGGAATCGCCGATAGATGAACGCGGCTTCGCCGGTTCGTTCCGCTGCGATCGCACCTACATACTGCATAAACATGCCGACGTCGATGACTTCGAGGGTATTGAAACGGTCGGAATCCACGGCAGCGAGCACCCGTTGTGCGGCAGACTCGTTATACTGCCTCGATTGGAGAGCGGTCCATCGCGCCGCCTCGTACCCGCACCACGCCGTCAGCACGGTGGCGGCCGAGATGAGAACTACCGAAGCGAAGTCGACCCAAACATCGAACTCCGACTCCTTCTTTCGGATGGCCATGGCTCCAGTTTCGCTGCCGGCTCCCGTTACGGCCTTCGAGTCAACGCGTTTCGGGGAGAATCTACGGTTGCACGGAATCGATAGCACTTCACGATGAATCCGCTCGGAGTTGGTCTGATCACGTTCGCGTGCCTGTTTGGCGCAGCGCTGTTCGGCATGCGTCTTCGAGTCGCTTTGCCGGAGCATCATATGAGCGACGACTCTCGGCACCTTCTGCAGACTGGTCTCGGCATCATCGGCACCATGGCCGGACTCGTTCTCGGCTTGCTGGTTGCCTCCGCGACGAGTTCGTACAATGCGCAGCGCGGCGAAATAGACGACGTCTCTTCCAAGGTCGTCTTGCTCGACCGCGTTCTCGCGCATTACGGGCCGGAGGCGGGCGCTTCGCGGCGCGTATTGGGCCAAACGGTCCAACGCGCGCTCGCCGCGATCTGGCCGCACGAGACTTCCAGCGGTCCCCAGTTGAGGCCGCTTACCGGAGCGGAGGCGCTCTTGGATGAGGTCGGAGGGCTCTCACCCAAAAATGAGCTTCAGAAAACGCTCAAGCCGGAAGCCATGGGACTGCTAATGAATCTTGCGCAGATCCGTTGGTTGATGTACGAGCAGGCGGACACGTCGGTTTCGATGCCGCTCCTGATCTTGCTGGTCTTCTGGTTTACGATCACGTTTATCGGGTTTGGTCTGTTCGCGCCGTGGAACGCGACGACTATTGTTGCGTTGGCGCTCTGCGCGCTCGCGGTTTCGGGAGCAGTGATCGTCATGCTCGAAATGTACGCACCGTTTGAAGGGTTCATGCAGATATCCGGTGCACCGCTGCGCGAGGCGTTAGCCCATCTGGGTCGCTAAAGATCGGGAGCGAGTTGCATGTTAGATCGGCTGCCATCTTGGAACGAGGGACCGGCGAAATCGGCGATTGAAAAGTTCATGCAAGCCACGACCGATCCGGCCAGCCCCGACTTCGTACCGGAGGACGAGCGCATCGCGACGTTCGACCAAGACGGAACGCTGTGGGTCGAACACCCGATCGTAACACAACTCGCTTTTGCATTCGCGCGCGTTGCCGCACTCGCATCGGCGAATCCGCAATGGAAGGACGAGGAACCCTTCAAATCTGTTCTCGCCGGCGACAAAGCCGCAATCGCGAAGTTGACGATGCAGGATTTCGAAACGATCCTCATGGCGACGCATGCCGGTATGGAGACCGGCGAGTTTCACGCGACCGTCTCGGACTGGGTGGCGAAAGCCAAGGATCCGCGCTGGAACCGCTCGTACACGGAGTTAGTTTATCAGCCCATGCTCGAAGTTATGCGGTATCTGCGAGCTAACGGCTTCAAGATCTACATCGTAACCGGCGGAGGGCAGGCCTTCGTCCGAACCTTTGCACAACGCGTCTACGAGATTCCGCCCGAACGCGTCATCGGCTCGGCCGTCAAAACGAGTTATTCGTATACCGACGAGGGCCGAGGCGTACTCGTAAAGGACCCCGCGCTGCTCGTCTTCGACGACGTGGCCGCGAAAGCCGAAGACATCTATTTGTTTCTCGGACGTCGGCCCCGCGCGGCTTTTGGGAACTCGGACGGCGATCGGCAAATGCTCGAGTATACGCAAGGCAACGAGGGTCCAACTCTGACGATGCTCGTCCTGCACGACGACGCCGAGCGCGAATATGCGTATGGCCCGGCGCAAGGATTACCTGACGTAAAACTCAGTCCATTCTCACAAGCGACGTTCGACGAAGCGACGGCCAAAGGCTGGTCCGTCATCAGTATGAAGAACGACTGGAAGCGGCTCTTCGCTTTCGAGCCTTAGGAACGCGCGGGCGTTACGCGTCTCTTATGCAGCGGAAGCCGAGATGCGCCATTCCCGTATCGATCATTTGCGGCGAACGCGCGGCCGGCCGAAATCGTAGGCAATAGTTAGGCGCGCACAGGAACGATCCACCCTTGAGAACCTTGCGCGGTATGCGGATCTTGGGCTGCGCAGGATCGTAGCTTTCCTCGACACCCGCCGTGCGGCTGTGGCCCCCGCAGCACGGTGAAGCTTGCACGTCGCGGCGCGCAACGTACCAATCACTCGTCCACTCCCACACGTTGCCCGCCATGTCGTAGAGACCGTAGCCGTTGGGCGCAAACATCCCGACGGGGGCCGTGCGGGCGTATCCATCCGTGACGAAATTCTGCCACGGGAACTGGCCTTGCCACGTGTTTGCTGCCGGCTTCCCATTAGGCTCCATGTCGTCGCCCCAGACGAAGTCTGCGCCGCTGAGCCCCCCACGCGCGGCATACTCCCACTCCGCCTCGCTCGGCAAACGTTTTCCGGCCCAAGCCGCGTACGCTTGTGCATCCTCGAACGCAACGTGGACCACCGGATGATCGGGCCGCGATTCGAGCGAGCTTCCCGGACCCTCGGGATGTTTCCAACATGCCCCATGGACGTATTCCCACCATTGGCTCCAGTCGCGAAGGTCGACTGGTCCACGCGTTTGCCGGAACACGAGCGCGCCCGGGACGAGCTCACCGGGCAGCGCGCCGGGGTAATCGGCGGGGTTGAGCGGTCGCTCGGCAACCGTTACGTATCCGGTCTTGCGGACGAACTGTGAGTATTCGCGATTGGTTACCGCATGCGTATCGACCCAGAAACCGTCAAGCTCGACTTCGTGGACCGGCGCTTCTTCGGGATAAAACCGTTCCGAGCCCATCAGGAAACGGCCGGAGGGTATCCATTTCATTCCTGCTATGGCCGTTTGCTTCCCAGCCGTCTCGTCAACCGTCATATGCCTCCCTCTGACGCATTTTACCACCGAGAGAAAATCGGGCGAGCCGCCGGCTCGCCCGATTTAGCTGCGCACCACCCTCAAAGGCGCGCGGGCACGCTGCGTCGTTTACTGGAGAACGCGCTGGCCGACGACGCGGCCCACCGCCGGCGTCGTATCTGCGCCGTTGCCCCATACGGCGTTGAAGCTATTGTTGTCGCCATTGAACCAAAACGAGAACCACCCCGCACCATGCGGGGCGACCCACGTCGCTCTGACCTTGTCCTTCGTCCGGAACTTGCCGTTAATGACGATGACCGCGCCCACATGACAGACGACCGTTACGCCCGACTCCGTGCAGGCCATCGGGCCGATGAAGCCACCGGCGTTACCGGCACCGATCAGCTTCCACTTTCCGGCCGCGGTGATCGGGGAAGGCGGCAGAACCTTATTGCCGATAAACGATCCGTTGGCGGCACGCCCGTTGTAGCCCCAGGTGCCGTTGAAGCTATGGCCGTTGGGGCTGACGTAGACGGTCAGCCAGCCGGCCCCGCTCGGACCGTGCCATTTTCCGTTGATCTGCGTGTCGTTGACGAACGTACCGGTATATCCGTTGCCGGTCTTGGCATTCATGCCGACGATGCCCATCCCCGACTGGGTTAGGGTGATGGTGCCGGTTGTGGTGCCGTTCGCACCGGTCTGCTGAAATGACCACGTTCCGGTAAGATTGGGCGGCGCGGCCATCGCCGGGGCGATCGCCAGCGCTGCAATTGCGAAGCCGCAAATTAATGAAGTAGCAAGACGTTTCAAGAAATTATCTCCTCCGTTTGTCCTTTGTACTTAAGGCCGGTCGCGCAAGGGCGACGTCCGAGTGTGTCTGCGGCCCCACCGACTAGCCTACCGCAACCTTACCATGGCGGCTATCCGAAAACCGCAACTCCGGCGACCGAGAAGCTCGGTTACAGGCCCATCAAGCGTGCCAAAATCAGGCGCTGGACTTCATTGGTGCCCTCCCCGATTTCATTGATTTTCTGGTCGCGGTACATGCGCGAGATCGGATATTCGTCCATGAAGCCGTACCCGCCGTGGATCTGCAGCGCCTCGTTCACCACGCGATGCGACAGCTCTCCGGCGAAGAGCTTCGCAAAGCTGGCCGCCGCGACGTACTCGCGCCCTCGATCCTTCTCCCATGCCGCGCGCAGCATCATCAGTTTGGCGTGCTCGATCTGCGTGAGCATGTCGACGAGCTTGAACGAGATTGCCTGAAACTTGGCGATCGGCTTGCCAAAGGCGTGCCGTTCCTTCGCGTAGGCCAACGCCTCGTCGTAGGCGCCCATCGACAGACCGATAGAAAGCGCCGCAACCGAGATTCGGCCGCCGTCCAGGATCGAAAGGAACTGCCGATAGCCCTCGCCTCGCGGGCCGAGCAGGTTCTCTTGGGGGACTTGGGCATCGGCGAAGGAGAGCTCGCGCGTGTCCGAAGCGCGCCACCCCATCTTGCGGTATTTGCGGCTGCGCGTGAAGCCCGGCGTATCTTGCGGAACGATGATGTTCGAGATCTCGCGCGATCCATCGGGTCGCTTTCCGGTCACCGCCGTAATCGTCGTGCCGCCGCTGATGTCCGTGCCCGAGTTCGTGATGAAAGCCTTCGTGCCGTTGATCAGCCACTTCCCGTCGCGCAGTTCCGCTTTGGTCTGCACGTTGCCCGCATCGCTTCCCGCACTGGGCTCGGTGAGCCCAAAGCCCCACAACATCTTCCCTTGTGCGAGCGGTACGAGATACTGCTGCTTCTGGGCTTCCGTGCCGAAAAGATAAAAGGGCGTCGCACCCAGGGAAACGTGAGCCGCCATCGTTATCGCCGTCGACGCGTCGGCACGCGCAATTTCCATCACGGCCAGCGCGTAGCTCACCGTGTCCCCACCGGCTCCCCCATACTCCTCCGGAAACGGCAGGCCCATAAATCCGAGCTCGGCCATCTTCGCAAGCAACTCGTACGGGAAGCGCTCGTTGCGATCCATCTCTTCTGCACGCGGCCGCACCTCGTCGCGCGCGAACTCGCGCGCTAGGCCCTGGATCGCCTTCTGCTCGTCGGTTAAATCGAAGTCCATGGCGAAGGTATAGCCTCTACCCTGCGAAAAACTCCTCTCACAGCGATGATCTCTCTGCGCGGTGTTTCGCTCGTCTATCCCAATGGCGTGCGCGCCCTGGACAATGTAAGCCTCGAGATCGGCAAGGGCGACTTCGTCTTCCTCGTCGGTCATTCCGGAACCGGTAAGTCGAGTCTCTTACGATTGCTCTACCGGGAGGCAAACTCGACGGCCGGCGAAATCGTCGTGGACGGCATTCGCGTCGACCGTTTACGCCGCAACCGAGTTCCGGCGCTGCGTCGCCATCTCGGCGTCGTCTTTCAAGACTTCAAACTTCTCACCGACAAGACCGTTTGGGAGAACGTGGCCTTTGCGATGCAAGTCACGGGCGCGCATACGCGCGACGTCATGCGGCAAGTACCGCGCGTTCTCGATCTCGTCGGCCTTTCGCATAAGAGCCGCATGTATCCCAACGAGCTTTCGGGCGGCGAACAGCAGCGCGCGGCCATCGCGCGGGCGCTGGTCAATAATCCGAAAATCTTGCTCTGCGACGAGCCTACGGGAAACTTGGATCCCGTCAACACTACGGAGATCACGGCACTCCTGCAGCGCATCAATCTCAAAGGAACGACCGTCGTCGTTGCGACGCACAATCAGGCCGTCGTCGACCGGATGCGCCGGCGCGTCGTACGCTTAGAAGACGGCCGGATCACTACGGACGAAGAGCGGGGGTACTATTATCTTGGACTCGGGCAAGGTCAAGTTCTTTCTGGGTGAGGTGCTGCGCAACTTTTCGCGCAACACCGGCATGCAGCTCACCGCCATCGGCACCGTCGCCATCACCATCGTGCTGCTCGGACTCTTTCTCTTCGTGCGAGCGGCGCTTGCGGACGCCGGAAATCGCTTACTGGACCAGATCGAAATCTCGGCCTATCTGCGGCCCGATGCAACGGCGGCGCAAGCCGCAGCGATCGGGGGTTTTCTCGCGAAGGATCCGCGGATCGCGACGGCCCAGTTCGTTCCCAAGAAACAAGGCTTGGCCGAGCTTCGGGCACGCACCCGCGGCGCGATCGACACGGAACTGCTTACCGAGAACCCGCTGCCGGACAAGTTTCGAATCAGGGTACGCGAGCCCGAACAGGTCGACTCGGTTGCGGCGACGGTACGTCGTCTGACCGGCGTCGATAACGTCGTTTACGGGCAGAAGATCGTCCAGCGTTTGCTTGCGCTCGGAGGCGTGCTCCGTCGAGTCGGCATCGGCCTTATTTTGGCGTTCGTCGGCGTTGCGAGCATCATCATCTCGAATACGATCCGCCTGACCGTCTTCGCGCGTCGCCGAGAAATCGCCATCATGCAGCTCGTCGGCGCTACCAACACCTACATCCGCCTTCCGTTCATCTGCGAAGGCTTGCTCGACGGCCTGATCGGTGCACTTGTCGCCTTGGCATTGCTAGCCGGCGCGCGCGCCGCGCTCTGGCCTCGGTTGCTCGAGGCACTGCCGTGGGTTCAACTCACGGCTATGCCGGTAGACGCCCGCATTCTGGCCGCGCAACTGATATTGACCGGAGTCGCGATCGGCGTACTCGCATCGTGGATCTCCGTCGGACGCTACTTACGGACGTGAAGCGTCTCGCGCTTCACCGAGCCGTTTGTTTGATTCTCGCTGCAACGCTGCTGCCGACTAGCGCGGCGGCGAGCGGGCCGACGCTCGAGCAGCGTATCGCCGCGCAACGTGCGCGCGCGCAACAGCTGCAGATGCGCTTGCACGCCAAACGCGTCGAGCTTGGCAAGGCGACCCTGCACTATCAGGATCTGCAGCAGCAACTGAACCAAACCGACGCGGAAATCGGCGAAGTCAACGGACGGATCGATTCTCTTGCGGCGCAGCAAGAATCGACGCAGCGCCGCATCGCCTGGAACTCGATTCAACTCGACGCTGCGCGCCGGTCCTTGCTTCTGCACGACGAACTGCTCAAGCGACGGCTGGTCGATATCTACGAGTACGGCGACCTCAGCTACGTCGACGCGCTAATTGCGGCGCGCTCCTTCAGCGAGTTCGTCGAGCGCTGGGAAGATCTGCGTCTCCTCATCGCCGCAAACCAGCGGGCGGTGCGTGCTCGTAAGGCGGCGGAAGCTCGCGTGGCGTCGATCGAAGCCGAGCTCGAGGGAACACGCTTGCAACTACAGCAACAAGAGCAAGCACAAGATGAAGCCCGCAGTCAGCTGGGATCGCTTGCCGACGAGCGCCGCAACCTGGTGACCCTCGCCGGGATACGCCGCCGCAGCGTCGCCACTGAAGTCGCCGAGATGGAAGACCTTTCGGCGGCCGAGGAGGCGTCGCTCGAGGGGCTGATTCTGGAGCGCGAGCGCGAGCTCGAGTCTCAGCAGCGGGCGGCCGGAATCGCCGGAGGCGGCGATCATTCGGGCGCCGCCGGCATGTTTTCGTGGCCGGTCACCGGGACGATCACATCGCCTTTCGGCTGGCGTTCCAATCCATTTGGCGGTGCGCCGGAGTTCCATCAAGGGCTCGACATCGCCGCGCCGACGGGGACGACGGTGACGGCCGCGGCCGGAGGCACCGTGATCATGGCGCAGTGGTATGGCGGCTATGGAAACTACATCCTGATCGATCACGGCGGGGGCTATTCAACCGGTTACGGACATCTTTCGGCCATTTACGTCACGACGGGGCAGTCGGTACAGCGCGGGCAGGCGATCGGCGCCGTTGGCTCCACTGGGCAATCGACCGGCCCCCATCTTCATTTCGAAGTCCGAATTGCGGGCAAACCGGTTGACCCGGCACCCCGGCTCCATTAAGACTAATCAAATAATCTAAGCAAAGAAGAAACTCGCAGCCATTCGAGCCGGGTATTATAAGGGAACTCATGAGCCTTTCCGTCCGCCTTCTACTAACAGCACTCGTCGCGCTCACGCTCGTGGCGGCAACCGCACTCTACGTCGGTTACCGTTCGGGTGGGATCGCCGGACAGTCCGTGCTCGAAGTGGCTACGACCGGCGATTTACGTGCTCTGCTTCCTTCGCACGATGCGCCTGGCTCGGCCATCGCCGATCTGGCCCTGCGACGACTCGAGATCGAGTACTACAAGCCGATCGCGCCGCAGACTCCGCTCAACGGCGAACGCGATGCACTGAAGAGTCTCTTGCGGACCAAGAAGATCGGCGACGCATCGCTGCCGGTGCAAATGGCGAACGGAGACGACATCTCGGACGGCGCTCGCGCCGCCACTCTTCTCGCCTACGCACAGCAGCACTATGGCGCGGCCCTAGGGACGGGCGGCGACGACGATCTTACCGACGCGGCGCTTCGCGGAATCATGACATCCGTTCGAGACCCATACACGGTCTATCTCTCGCCGCGAGAGAACGAAGGGCTCAACGAGTCACTCTCGGGTGGAAACTTTGGCGGCATCGGCGTCTACATCGGTCAGCTCAAGGACGGTCGCATCGTCGTCGCGCCAATCGAGAACATGCCGGCGGCCAAGGCGGGGATGAAGCCCGGCGAGGTGGTTGATACCGTCGACGGCAAGCCGGTTCGCAGTCTTCCGATCGATGACGTCGAGACGATGATTCGCGGCGAGGCCGGAACGGTCGTGCACTTGCGAGCGCACCCGTACGAAGCTCCGAAGGCCGAGCGATCCTACTCCATCGTCCGCGAGATCATCCACGTTCCCACCGTCCGCGCGAAGATGGAAGAGGGCATCGATTACATCCGCCTTTCGGACTTTGGCACGACCTCGGCGCAAGAAGTTCGCAAGGCGCTGCTCGACGGCAAGGCCAAGGGCGCCAAGGGATATATCTTCGACCTTCGCGACAATGGGGGTGGCCGCGTCGACGCCGCGGTCGAGATCTCGAGCTTCTTTATTCCGCAAGGAACGATCGTCTCGACGATCCAGCGCGACGGCGAGCGAACGACCGAAGAGGCACTCGGCGATGCCATCGGCGGACTTCATCCGCTCGTCGTGCTGGTCAACAAGTACACGGCGAGCGCCTCGGAGATCACCGCCGGTGCGCTGCAGGACTACCACCTTGCGACTCTCCTAGGCACCCGTACGTTCGGCAAGGGCGTCGTTCAGAGCATCTTTCCGCTCCCCGATGAAGGCGCGCTGAAGATCACGACGTCGCGCTATTTGACGCCGGCCGGGCGCGACATCCAACACCACGGAATCGAACCGAACGTCGTCGTGAACCAAGATGTTAACCCGTCGCTGATCGACACGCCGGCCGACAAACAGCTCGCCGCCGCGAAGGCACGCTTGCACCAGCTCCTACGTTAATTATGGAGATTATGAAACGCACTCTCGTTCTCTTAGTATTTGCCGCGATCGCGGTAAGCTCTGCGCTGCTTTTGCCGGCATCGGCCGCGGCGCCGCAACTCTCGGCTGCCGACGCCGGGGAAGTCTCGACCAGCTACACGTATTTGACCGAGAACTTCTATAAGAAGGTCGATCCGCAAGTGGTTCTCAACTCCGTTCGCCTCACGCTACTTTCGGCGATGCGAACTGCGGGCGTGAAACACGCGGAACTACCAGCGATGCAGGCGGGGGCCTCCGCCGGCACCAACGTTCGCGAGATCGATCACGAGATCGCCGACGCCGCACGGGCGTCCTCGTCCAAGTTTACCGTGCACGACCTCAGTTACGTCGCCTTGGACGGCATGATGCGATCCGTCAACGACCGCTACACGGTCTTCCTTTCGCCCAAAGAGTTCGCCGGCCTCAACCAAGGACTCGACGGAGGCGATTTTGGAGGGACGGGAATCGTCATTCAAGTCGACGACAAGAGCAAGTATATCGCCGTCGAGAACGTCGTGCCCGACGGGCCCGCGGATAAGGCGGGCATAGAGCAGGACGACCTGATCACCGCGATCGACGGCACCTCCACAAAAGGCATGAGCCTCGCGGGGGCCAGCGGAAGGCTGCGAGGAAAAGAAGGGACGCGCGTCACGTTGACGGTCTCGCGTGAAGGCGCCGGTTTGGCAAGCCCGATCGCAATTACGCGTGCCAAGATTCACCAACTTAGCGTCTACCAGAAAATGCTGCCCGGCAAGATCGGCTACGTTGCTTTGACGGTCTTCGGCCGCGACACCGGAGACGAGCTTAACACCGCCCTCGATCGTCTGCAACGCGACGGAGCACGCGCTTTGGTGCTCGATCTGCGCGACAACGGTGGCGGATATTTGGAGGCTGCGGTCGCCGTCAGCTCCAAGTTCATCCCCAGCGGACCGATCGTCTCGGTGGAATCGCGGGCCTCGAACATTACGACGTTGGACGCCGACGACACGGCGATCTCCCCAGTACCTTTGGCGGTACTCGTCAACGGCTACACGGCCTCCGCCTCGGAGATCACGTCAGGCGCGATTCAAGATAGCAGCGTCGGCACGATCATCGGCACGAAGACCTTCGGAAAAGGCGTCGTTCAAACGATTTATCCGTTGCCCGACGGAAGCGCGATCAAGGTCACGACCGCGCGCTATCTCACGCCGCGCAATCGCGACATCAATCACCTTGGCATCACGCCGGACATCGTCGTTTCCGAAAACAAACACGCGCAGTTTGGCGCGCCCGCCAAGGACGACCAGCTTACACGCGCCATCGAATACTTGAACGCCAAACTCGCTCGTCAAAGCGCCGAGAACGGCGTCTAGGGGCTTCTGATTAGCTCATGTCGTTGTCGCCGAGGGCCTCGATTACCCTAGTAAACTTCGGCCCTCGGCTCCTAGACCTGAACTAATCAGAAGCCCCTAGATGCCTTCCGCATCCTGCTCCGGAGGGTCGGTCAGACGGTCCTCGTCCGACGTATCCCTTCGGAAGAGCCCTCAACGGGTGATGCTTAAGATAATCCCCCCGCGGGGGGATTCGTCTTAAGCTTTTTTCTTTGTTGAGGTGCTGACTTTGCGACGCGCGGGCGGTTTCTTTGCCGCGCTCTCTGCCGCCGGTGCGACGCTGCGCGAGCGCTTCGGCTTCGCAGCTACGACGAGTTCCCGCTTCGGAGCAACCACGGGCTCCGGCGTTGCGATCGCCGGCTTCTTTCGCGGGCGTCGCGTCGATTTTTCATCGGGTGCGGGAAGCGCAATCGCGCTAGCCGCTCCTTCGAGTTCCGCGGCCACGCTCCGCACCGGTTTCCGCCGGCGGGCCGGTTTCGTGAGCTTGGGCTTCTCCGCCGGCGCCGACAGACTTGGCGGAGGCGGTTCCACAGCGGGGGGCGTCGCTTGCCCGCGAGTCGCGATCGCTCGGGAAGGCTCGGGCGGTGCGGTTGCACCGGTCGGCTGCGCCGCTCCATCGGCGCTCACTTCGAAGATGTGACGATCGGGCATCGGGCCGCCTGACGGACCGAGACCTCCCCGACCGCCGCGACCGCGGCGGCGGCGCCGGCGCCGCCGATGCTGCGTCGAACCGTCGCTCGGAGCGGCTGCCGCCTCGGCCGGCGCTGGGGCGCTCGTCATCGGCGCGCTCGCCGTCGGAGCACTCGTTGTTTCCTCGATTCTTTCGCGACCGCGTCCGCCGCGCCGCCGCCGGCGGCGCTTTCGGTGCCCGTCGCCCTCGGCAGTCGTACGCTGTACGGCGCCTTCGGCGATGATGATCGCGTCGGGCTGCGCCTCGCCTCTGCGTTCTGCGCTCAGCGCCTTGTCTTGCGCCTCTTCCTCTTCGGTGAGCGACGTAATCCCGATCGGAGGACGCGCCGCGGATTGGCGCGCCGCATCTTCGGCAAGTTCGCGCAGCTGACGCGTCTGCTCGGCCGCTGAGATCTCGGCGCGCCGCGCTGGGCGTTTACGCCGAGGCTTCGCTCCGGCCGTGACCATCTCGGCGAGGATATAGTCCTGTTCGCCGTCCACGTCGAGGATGCGAATCCGCACGAAGTTGCCGGCGCTGTTGGCGGCGTTTTCTACTTCAGCGACTCGTCCGTCTACGATCGCGGCCGACGACGTTGGGTTGGGCAGCCGCCCCGGCAGCAACTCGACCTCGTGCTCGTCGCCGACGCGAAGCACGCGCTCCTTCTCACGCTTGATCGCCGAGACGGTCTCGATCCGCGCCTTCTCCGGGTGAATCATCGGGTCGACGCGCACGAAAATCGGGCGCCCGATCGCCTTTGCCAGTTCTTTGCACTCTTCGTCGTACCAAAAATCCATTTGTACGGCGACCGTCGGCGCGACGTGAACGATTACGTCGCCGGTCGCGCCGTTACGCGCCTCCGCCCGAATGCGGCGAAAGGTTTCGATGGCGACCGATTGAGACGACATGACGCTGCCCATTCCGGAACAGGTCGGGCACGCGCCGCGCAGTTGAGCGCCGAGGTCCTTGCCGATCCGCTTGCGCGTAAACTCCAGCAATCCCAAGTTTGAAAACGACTGAATCGTCGCGCGCGTGCGGTCTCGGCTCAAAACCTCTTCCATCGTCCTGATCACTCTGTCGCGCGACGCCTCCGACGCCATATCGATAAAGTCCACGACGATGATCCCGCCAATGTCCCGTAAGCGCACCTGACGAGCGATCTCGTCAGCCGCCTCGATGTTGGTCTTGAGAATCGTGTCCTCGAGATTACGTCCCCCCGTAAACTTGCCGGAGTTCACGTCGATGACGGTGAGTGCTTCCGTCGATTCGATGACGATCGAAGCGCCGGAAGGCAGGTTGATCTTCGGCTTCATGAGTTTTTGCAGCTCGGCATCGATCTTATAATCGTCGAAGAGCGTGCGCCCGGAGTTATAATACTCGATGCGATCGATGTACTGCGGGCCCAGCAACTGCAGGAAATCTCGGACCTTGCGGAACTCCTCCTCGTCGTCGATCAAGACCCGCTCGACGTCGGCGGTGATGAAATCGCGCGCCGCCTTATAGATCAAGTTCATGTCTTTGTGAAGCAACGAGGGCGATTGCGCCCGTTTATATCTTTCGAGGATGCCGTGCCACATTCGTATCAGCACGCCCAGGTCGGCGATCAGCTCCGCCTCGCTGACGCCCGCGGCAGCGGTCCGGACGACCGTCGCCATCCCCTCCGGGCGAATTCGCTTCATCACGCTCTTGAGACGATTGCGCTCGTCGGCAGAATCGATCTTGCGCGACACACCGGAGTACTTTCCGGTCGGCATCAGAATCAGATAGCGGCCGGGCAGCGAGATGTTCGTCGAGATTCGCGCGCCCTTGAGGCCGCGCGGCTCCTTGACGATCTGCACGAGAACGTCGTCGCCTCGTTTAACCTTCTCGCTGATCGTGAAGCCGCCGTGCCCCTGGGTGATTTCGACGTCGCCGATGTTCAGCGGCTGCTTGTTGATGTCGTCGACGTACAGAAAGGCGTTGCGTCCGAGCCCGATGTCGACGAACGCCGCCCCCATGCCGGGCAGCACATTCTGCACTTTACCTTTATAAATCGAGCCGATGACCTTCTCTTCGCGCTCAATGTAGAGCTCTGCTAAGCCACCGTCCTCGAGTATGGCGACCCGATTTTCCCACGGGTCGCTCGAGATCAATATCTCGCTCGACAAATTGTCCTCAATCGTTGAGCTCGCTTCTCGCCGCGCCTACCGCTTCCGGTGCGCCATGCGGGCGGCGCTTTGCGCCGCGTTGCTTTGAGCTCTTAGAAAATCTTTGTTGTTATAAACCTCTACCGGCGGCCTTTCGTTGCGAAACGAAGGCCGGCCTGACGGCTTCCCCTGTTCCCCGCTGCGGGAAAATGGACCTTCCGGTTGCCCCCAATCGCTTCACGCGTTGCCCAAGACGTTGCGGTCCCGTTGCGAAAAGATGTTCAAGAGGATCCCCAGGGCGGCAAAATCCGTGAGCATCGCCGACCCGCCGTACGACATAAACGGCAGCGGGATTCCGGTGATCGGCATGATTCCAACCGTCATTCCGACATTGATGAGGACGTGGAAAAAGAGCATGCCGACCAAACCGCCGGCAAGTAAGAAGCCGAAGCGGTCGCGCGCGACGAGCATCGTGCGGACGCCGGCGTAGAGGAGGGCGGCGTAGAGTCCCAGCGCGATCGTCGTGCCCACGAAGCCCCATTCCTCTGCCAGCACGGTGAAGATAAAATCGCGCGAATGTTCGGGAACGAAGTTCAACTGCGTTTGCGTCCCGTGGTACAGTCCTCGCCCAAACCACTCGCCGTTTCCGACGGCGATTTTTGACTGGGCGAGGTTATAGCCCGAGCCTTCGGGGTCGGCCTTGGGATTGAGAAAAACGAAGAGCCGAGCGCGTTGGAACGGTTTAAGAACCACGCTGGTGCCGACGGCCGCAGCCCCGACGACGAGCATTCCCAACGCGTAGATGGCAAAGTCTCCGAGTTTTGGCAGGGCGAGAAAGAGTTCTACCGTGAGCACCGCCACCAGCGCTAACGAGGTACCGAGATCCGGCTGCTTGAGGATCAGGAGAGCCGGAACGGCGACGGTTGCAAGCGGTTTCCACAGGTCTTGCAGATTTTCGTACCGGCCCCGGCAGAGCACCGCTGCTAGCGCGATTGCGACGGCGAGCTTCGCCGGCTCCGATGGCTGAAACGTTCCTAACGGCCCCAGCGAGATCCAGCGCTGCGCGCCCATTGCGCTGTGGCCGCCGCGCAAGATGAAGAGCAGCAGCAAGAGGTTGGCGATGTAGAGCGCCGGAGCCCAGCGTTGCCAGGTCCGATAGTCGATCAGCGAAAGGCCGAGCATCAGCCCCACGCCAAGCACCAAGTACAGGATCTGTTTTTTGAACTCGGCGGATGCGTCGCCGGCATGCAATCCGGCGGAACGAATACAGACCAAACCGATCAATGCGATTAGGATGCCGGCGACGGCCAGCGTCCAGTTGAAGTTTCGAACGTAGCGCCTTGCGCCGCCAAATGCAATCACCGCCATAACGAGGCTCCTAGGCAGGCACCCGAACCTCCTACTGCGCTACGGCGGAAGCCGGGGTTGCGCTCGTAGAGGCCGCTTTTTTCGCCGCGCGCTTGCGGCGCTTACGGACCCGCGGTGCTGCGCCGTTGGCAACAGCAGGCGACTGCACGGTCTCCACGGGCACGAGCGTGGGGTTGCCGTTGGGCCGGCTTACGGAGAGAATTGGGATGTTGGCCAGCATCGCCAGTGCGCTCTCTTGCCGTTCGAAGTTGACCTCGATCCTGTCACGGTCGACTTCGACGTGCCGCGAGATCACGTCGACGAGATCTCTCTTCATCGCTTCGATCAACTCCGGCGACAGTTCGAGATGATCCGTCATCAAGACGAGCCGCAAACGCTCCTTAGCGGTCGTACTCGAGCCCGACTGGCCGAAGAGTCGCTTCAGAAAGTCGATCACGTGCGTCTCCCTCCAAAGAGCGAACCGACGCGCTCCAAGATCGTCACTTTCGATGCCGCCGGCATCGGCGGGGGCACGTCTTCGCCCGCAACGCGTGCGGCAATCGCATGGTAGGCGGCTCCGGTCGGCGTCTCTTTACGCAGGGCAAGCGGTTCCCCGCGATTCGTCGTTACGATGATGTCGGGCTCGTCGGCGATCACGCCGAGCAGCGGCAGGCGCAGGATGGCGTTGACGTCTTCAACGGAAAGCATCTTGCCCTTCTTCACGAGATTGGGGCGCAACCGGTTGATCACGAGCTGCGGCCGAAAGCGATTGCCCAGCAAACCGACGACGCGATCGACGTCGCGTACGGCTGCGACTTCGGGCGTACAGATCACGATGGCTTCGTCCGCGCCCGCGACTGCGTTGCGAAAACCCAACTCGATACCGGCGGGACAATCGATGAGCACGTAATCGAAGCGTTCGCGCAGACTCGAAATCAGCGCTTTCATCTTCGCCGTATCCACGTCGTCCTTCTCGCGCGACTGCGCTGCGGCGAGCAAGAAGAGCAACTCGCTGTGCTTCCCGGGTACCAACGCCTCGTCGAGAGAAGCGCGCTCTTCGAGGACGTCGAGCAGGTGATGCTTCACTCGGCTTTCCAGCCCTAAGACGATGTCCAGATTGCGAAGCCCGACGTCGGCATCGACCAAGACGACGCGGGCTCCGCGATGGGCAAGCGCCGTACCGAGGTTGGCGGTCGTCGTCGTCTTTCCGACGCCGCCTTTCCCCGAAGTCAAAACGATCGCGCGTCCCAATCGGGGAGCCGGCGCGCTGGATTGGACTTCGTCTTGCACGGTCTGTGTTTGATGCACGCGCTACCCCGCTTTCAACGCGTCGATGAGACGTCCGAAGAAACCTTGGCCGTCGAAGTTGGTGAATGGCACGATTTCGCCTTCCAAGCGGCGAGCGATTTTGTCGTAGATTGCCCCGAGGCGACTGGAGTCGTTCAATACGATCGGCTCGCCGCGATTGGTCGTGTCGATGACCTCTTCGTCGTCGGGCACGACGCCCAAGAGCTCGATCGCGAGCACTTCGCAAACGTCCTCCACCGAGAGCATGTCGCCGCTACGTACCATCTCCGGTCGCAGCCGGTTGACGATCAAGCGAATGGGCTTGCCTTCGTCGGCGATCTTTCCGACGACGCGATCGGCGTCTCGAATTGCGCTCACTTCCGGAGTGGTGACCACGATGGCCTCGGTCGCTCCCCCGACGGCGTTACGAAAGCCGGTTTCAATACCCGCCGGGCAATCGATCAGCACGTAATCAGCCTGTTCCGCGGCGAGCTCGACGATTGCGCTAAACTGCTGGAGCGAGATCGCGTCCTTCTCTCTCGTCTGCGCGGCGGGCAAGATCGACAGCGACTCAAAGCGTTTGTCTTTGATGAGGGCTTGACGCAGCTGGCAGCGTCCTTCGGCGACCTCGACCAGATCGAAAACGATGCGCTTTTCGAGCCCGAGGACCAAATCTAAGTTACGCAAGCCGATGTCCGCGTCGATCAAGATGACGCGCTTCCCCCGCTTTGCCAATGTGGCGCCGAGATTCGCCGTGGTCGTCGTCTTGCCGACGCCGCCTTTGCCGGAGGTCAGCACGATCTTGCGCGCCGTCACGTCGACGCTGCTCCCGGATCTTCGAGCTCGCCGAGACGGTCCAGCGCAAGGACGACGATCCGTCCGTCGCGAGCGACCGCGGCTTCGGGCACCGGTGTCGAACGCCGTTTTGGCTCCGCGTCGGCCGCGATTGAAGTCGCGATGCGAAGCTGCGTCGGAGCCAGGTCCAATGCGTAGATCCGCGCGCTATCGTCCCCCTGCGCGCCCGCATGGGCGATGCCGGCGAGCCGTCCGAAGACGAGGATGTCGCCGGTTGCGAGGAGTTCGGCGCCGGGATTTACGTCGCCGACGACGACGATATTGCCGGTATGGTGAAGCACCTGTCCGCCTCGCAACGTCGCGGCGTGGTAGAGCGTGGCCGGCGGCGCTTCCACCGCGTGGAGCGCCGGCGCAGGACGAGCGGGTGGTGGATCGGGTTGCTGACGCGGTACGCTTGCCTCGCCTCGCCGCCGGCGCTGTGCGATATCGTCACGGGCGCCGGCGAAGTCGGCAACGAGCGAGCGCGCCGCGTCCGAGAGCCGCGCAGCCTCGCGCGGTCGCATCGCGCGCCGCCGCTCGAGTTCCGCGCGCGGTGATTCGAACGCGAGCCCCTCGCGCTCCGCTAAGCTCTCGAGTCCCTCGTCGAATCCCGCGACACCCCGCAACGCAATCCCCGCACCCTCGAGAAGGTCGCGAAGCCGGCTGAGATCGTCGGATGAGGGCGACGCGGCGCCGAAGTTTACGACTGCAGAGGCGCCGCGATAAAAGCTAGGCTGCTCGGTAAGTCGAGCCTGCAGCTCGGCAAACCCTTCGGCGAGGTCATAGGGCGACAACGTCACTTCGAGGCCATCGCGCCTCCCTCGCAAGAGTGTCACGCTACGCTCTCCGAGAAGAAGGGGGGGCATCCCCTTGTTCGTCCACAAACGACTCGCAAGTTCTTGGCGTTGTCCACATCTAATACACAGAGATCAAGCGTAACCTCCAAGCAAGCCCTTCGGTAGAGGAAAGTACATCGCATGCTGCGTCGCACCGTTCCCATTTTTACGATCGTCTCACTGCTCTGCGCCATATGCCCGGCGCGCATCGGTGCGACCTCGACCCAAGCCGAAATCGCCATGGGTCAAGCCGAGGATCAGCAGATCGTCGCCAGCAGCGTCATCGAAACCGATCCGCTGCTCAACGCGTACGTCCAAGGCATCGCCGGGAACCTTTGGAATCAGGTCGCTCGCAAAGACGTTCCCTATTCCGTCAAGATCATCAAGGACAGTCAGGTTAACTCGTTTGCGACGATGGGCGGCTTCGTCTACATCAACGAGGGCCTCGTCGACTTCGTTCAATCGGACGACGAGCTGGCCGGGGTAATGGGACACGAAACCGGCCACATCGAGCGCCGGCACGTTCTTACCTCCAACTCGAAGGCGGAGATTCTCAACATTCTGTTCGGAATTGCCTCGATTTTTTCTCCGATCCTCTACGAGTTTGGCGGACTCGCCGAAGAGGGACTGCTGATGAAGATGTCGCGCGAAGACGAACTCCAGGCCGATCGGTACGGACTGCAGCTGATGTCGCGCGCCGGCTACGATCCCGAGGCGATGGTAACGATCATGGCGCATCTTGGCGTGCTGCAAGACGAACACGACGACGCCGTCAGTAAGTACCTCGAGGACCACCCCGATCCCAAGGCGCGCGTGGCGCACTTGATGGGCTATCCCGAGCTCGATCCCACGGAAGTTACGCCGGCCCAGCAACTCGTGGAAGCGTCGAGCGACGAGGAGCGCGCTCGCTACTCGTTTGCGCGCCTGCGGCTCGATCAAATTCTCGCGAAGGACCCGCAAAGTTCCGAAGCCTTGCTCGAGCTCGGTCAATCGGAGCTCGCGCTCGGCCTACCCAACAAGAGCGAGCAGACCTTAGCGGAGGCCGCGCAACTGGGATCGCCGATGACGCGCGCGACGGCGAATCAGCGAATCGCCGCTTTGCGTGAGATGGAAGTGCAGCGAGTAACGCTCACCAAGCCAAACCTGCCGAAGCTGCAGGGCATGGTGCAGGCGGCGCAGGCCGCTCAACTCCAGGATGCGACCCAGATTTCCGATCGGGCGGCGGAGGGTAAGGGCCAGGTCAAGGCCGTTCAGAGCCGGCTCGAGACCCTGCAATACGAAATCCCCGATTTCAGCAGGATCAACATTCACCGCGGCTCGCGTGTCGAAGCCGTCGTCAAGAACATAACCTCGATAGCGCGCTCCATCAACAGTACGCTAGAAGACGCCGGGAGCGACCAGAGCCCGATCGGCGGCGTCGGCTCGCTCGAAAAGAATAAGGAGAGCGGTCTCCTCAAAGAGAGCGCGGACGTTTATTCCGAGATGCTCGCACCGCTTTCGATGAATCCGGTGCCGGCCGAGTCTCTGGCGATTCTTCCCTCATATCCATCGATGATGAACGAGCTGACGCTCGCCGATGGCGAGATGCTGCGTTCGGTAGACGCGGCCCGCGCATCGCTCACGATGCTCGACCAGTCGTTGGGCGATCTCGACGAGCTCCTCAAAGAACTCGACCGCGCTCAGATCAGTTTCAACGGCGATATCAGCCCGAGCGAGTACGCCACGCTGGCACCGCTGATGCGCAAGAACGTCGACGAGTTCAACGCAGCCGCCACGGCGGCCTCACAGGGCTCGCAGCTCTTCAATCTCGCGCGGGCGCGGCAGCTCTCCACGCGCGTCACGCTGTTAGGCCTGGGCACTTCGCCGCAGCTCTATTCGACGCTTCAATACGCGCTGCAACAACGATTCGGTTCGAGCGGGATCGATTACCGGACGATGCTGCACGACGATCTGACGCCGGGCGACGTCGCGGCGGCCACCATCGTGGCCGCGGACATCAAGAGTACGCCGGAGGGCGTCATCGCAGAAGCCAAGAGCTCCAACCAAACGGTCATCGACGTCGCGAACGCGCACAAGATGCACGCGTGGCCCCTGGAAATCTTCATGGGCTTGGTCTATCTCGACTACACCGACGATCCGGCCAAAGAGCTGCGCAAGGCCGACGGAACTTTGGCGATCGATCTGGACAAGCTCGGACTGTAGGGCGATCGCGATGACCGTTGCAGCCGACGCGCGCCACCTCTTTACGCTCGTTCGCAAAAGCATCGACGTGCGTGCGGTCCACTCGCACGTGCGCAAGCCCTTTCGCTTCCTGCTCTGCGGCGACGCGGCGCTGATTGCGCAGCTGCGAGCGGTGCTGCTCTCGGGGCACGGCGAGATGACGGTGCCGTTCGAGGCCGCAGCCTGCTTGGAGACCGTCGGGATGCAAACCACGCTCGTAACGGATCCCCGCGAGATTCGCGCCGTAATCTTTCTCGGACGTCCCGGCGATTGCGCGAATGCCGACTTTTCGTCGCTCGCGATCTTGCGCGTTCCTATTCTCGCCCTAACGCTGGATCCGCAGGGAGTGCCGTCGGGACCCGCCACTCCGCCGGCGCCGGGAATGTGGGACGAATATGTGGTGCCGTTACTCGATGCGCCGGCGCTGCGCGGACGCTTCTTCGCACATCTCGTCGAGTGCGCCGCCGGCGTCGAAATCGCCGTCGGCAGAAACTTGCCGGTCCTGCGCGAGACCGTCGCCGCCAAACTCACGCGAGACGCGGCGAACACCGCCCTAAAAGTGGCACTCGCCAGCGCGGTCGTGGATCACATTCCGCTCGTTGGTTTGGTACTCGGCGCAGTCGCCTCGGCCGGCGACATGGTTGCGATCACCGGAATTCAGGTGATGCTGATGCTCCACATCGAAGCCGCGTACGGGCGCGATCCGGATCTTGGCCGGACGTGGCAGCTCTTGCCGATCATCGGCGGCGGCTTCGGCTGGCGAACGCTGGCGCGCGAACTCGTTGGATTCGTCCCGATCGCCGGCATCGCGATAAAGGGTGCAATCGCGTATGCGGGCACGATCGTGGTTGGTGAAGGCGTCGCGTTCTTTCACGAGCACGGCGATTACATGACCAAGGGTCAGGCCTCCGCACTCTACGATCGCACCAAAGCGGACGCAATGCGCATAGCGCGCGACCTCATCGGCAGGCTTCGCAAGAAGCCCTGAGCCTGATTCAGAGTCGTTCCAGGAGCGACTCGTCGTCTAAGGCTTGCAACTCGGCAGGTACGCGTGCGCGTGCGGGCTGCGCAAGGCGCGCAGCGAGCGCGTCTCGGCGTGAGGCCGAAAACCCGTTGCGGCGCTCCAGAAAGCGCGCGACCAACGCCCGTTGAGCGCCCGAGAGATAGGCCGTCGGGGCATAGGCCGGCTCTCCGGCCACGCCGGCCACGGTTGCCCGATCCAAACCGGATTCGAGGTCGAAACCCTCGTGTCGAATGCGGACGTCGAAGTAATAGAGCGCCAAAACGAGGCCGACAAATGGCACGAGAAGAGTGCGCGCCACGGCATCGACTGCGACGTAGAGGGCGGTCCATCGCGCCAGACCCAAGATCGCGAAAACGCCCAGAACGGCTGAGCATCCGAATGCCAGCGTGCCGACGGCCGTCGCACAGATCACCGAACGCCGAAACTCCGCGCGAGTAAAGATTCGACCAAAGCTGAGGCGAAGGGCTGCGACCGCTCCGAGAGACTCGAGCGTGCTGCCGTAGAAGCCGAAAACGCAGGGCATCGCCAGCAATGCCGGCGTCAGCGTCAACGTCAGGAGGACGAGAAGCATCGCACCGACCGTCATGATGGGAAGAGACGCCGGTGCGAACACGACGGCGAGAGAAACGACGATCGTCACCAGCGCGACCGCCGTCGCATCGCACACGACCAAGGCGAGCACGACGAGGCTCAGTACCGACACGATCGAGAGCCAGCGCCGCAACACCGCTTGCCAGCACGCCGCAAACTCTATCGTCGAGGCCCGGTAGATGCGACCGACACCCTCTGCGATCGCCGCGAGACAGAACGCCCACACGAGATACCCGAGGAGCGTCAGCACGATCGAGAGCGCCACCGCTCTGGGCGAATTGAACCCCGGTGGAATCTGCCGCGCCGCGATCTCGGGATGCTCCAGGAGACGGATCGCGGCGTCGAGTTGCGGCTGCTCTATTGCCGTGACGGGATATTGCAGCAGCGTCAGCGGGACGGCCGTTACGGCAACGATACCTACGAGCACGAGAAAGTTCCGGCCGTAGAGTGAGACCGCGAGATCGAACATCTCAACGAGATTGCGCGGTCGAAGCTCCATCGCGCGCGGTTCGCGGCAAGGCGAACGGAAAACCTTCGGGGAAGGCGCGCCTATGCTGCTCGGGATGCTCGAAGCGGTCCGCCGTTATCCGATCAAGAGCCTGCAAGGCGTCGCCCTCGACTCCGTCAAGGTGGAACTTTCCGGAATTCCCGGCGATCGCTCGGGCGCGCTTTTTGCGCTCGAGGGGGCGCGCGAAGGAAAGACGTACCGCGGTAAGGAGCACGACCGCCTTCATCTCCTGCGCGATGCGGCCGGCGCGCAGGCCTGCGCAAAAGAGCGCGGGGTCGCCGTGGAAGTCCGCACCGAAGAGCATTTTTTCGATGACGCGCCGATTTCGATACTCGTCGACGAGTGGTTGCGTGAGCTCGACGCACATGTTGGCTACAACGTGCAATGGGAACGATTCCGTCCGAACTTCTTCGTACGGAGCGAGGCGAGCCCGCAGCCCATACCGTTGGAGCAAACGCTCGTCGGCGCACGGCTGCAACTTGGAACGGTGCGGCTGGGCGTCCGCTCGCCGATCGAGCGCTGCGTCACCGTGACCTACGATCCCCGGGGTGAAACCTCAGATCCGCGAATTCTGCGTTTCTTAGCCGAGCAGCGCGACGCCTGGATGGGGATCTATTGCGACGTCCTGGAGCCCGGGATCGCCAGTGTCGGCGATCCTTTGATTTTGTGCTAAGGCCTTACAGAAAAAAAGAGGCGCCGTGTCGACGGCGCCTCTCCCCCACACCCGCTTTGGAGATCGTAGCTCCAGCGAGGAAATGCTTCTCTACCCAAACCTGTCTAGACCGTTCGTCACTGCCGATTGGAACAAACAGCTAACGGGTGACTCTATAACGTCGTGCGGCCCTCTAAGGCCTTGGTAATGGTCAGCTCGTCGGCGTAATCGAGTTCGCCGCCGATCGGCAAGCCGTAGGCGAGGCGACTCACGATCGAGCCGAGCGGCTGCAGCAAACGCGATAGATAGAGTGCCGTCGCTTCACCCTCGGCGTTCGGATTCGTCGCAAGAATGATCTCCCCGGGTTCCTCCCGCGCCATGCGCTCGATAAGTTCTTTCACGTGCAACTGGGCGGGACCGATGCCGTCCATGGGCGAGATCAAGCCACCTAGCACGTGATAACGGCCCTTGAAAGCGCTCGTGCGTTCGATCGCATAAACGTCCTTCGCCTCCGCAACGACGCAAATCACGCGAGCATCGCGCCGGTCGTCCGTGCAGAATTCGCACGGGTCTTGCTCGGAAAGCGAGTAGCAGATGGAGCAGAAATGAACCCTATCCTTCACCGCAAGAATCGCTTCGGCCAGGCTCTGCGCCTCGTTACGAGGGCGGTTTAAAAGGTGAAAGACCAAACGAGCCGCAGTTTTCGGACCGATCGTCGGCAGTTTGCTGAATTCGTTGATTAGGGCCGCGACCGGGCTTGCGACCGTCGTCACATTAATCCGGGAACGCGCATTCCGCCGGTCACCGAAGCCATCCGCTTCGCAGACGTTTGCGCGGCCTTCGCGAGCGCATCGTTCACCGCGACCATCACGAGGTCTTCGAGCGTCTCGAGATCCTCCGGATCCGCAGCCTCCTTCGCGATCTTGACCCGCTTTACACGCTGGTCGCAGCTCACGTCGACCGTCACGGCTCCGCCGGCGGCGCTTCCGCTGACGATTGTATCGGCGAGCTCCTCTTGCGCCTTGGTCATCTCGGCCTGCATCTTTTTGACTTGGGCCATTAACTGTGCTTGATTCATCGTATCCGTTCGTTGGCATAGTCGAAGAGTGCGTCGGGGTCGTCGGCCTTGCTCGCGGGCGTGGTTTCGGTAACGCCGGCTGGTGGCGGCGGTTTCGAGCGTCCCGAGTTCGAATCGACCCGCAGGGTAACTCTCAGCGGCACGCCGAGCACGTCGGCGATCGCCGCTTCGATGATTTTCGTATGACCGCGCAACGACTCGGCACTCCAGCTGTCGGGCAGCCTCAGGACGATCGCGTTACTCTCGAGAGATTCTATTGCCGCGCGGGAGAGCGGCGCACGCAGCGGTTGCCGTTCGCTTTCGATTTTAGAGCGAATGCTTTGCCACGCGGCCTTTACTTTCTGTAGGGAAAGCGGCGGCGCGTCGAGCGCGGGGGCTATCTCCGCTTCCCGTTCCACGGCCGTCACGACGTTGCTCGGAGGGCTTTGCTCGGCAGGCGCCGCGGTCGCAAGTCGTTCCTCGGTTGGTACGCCAGAACCGAGGCGTTCCTCCAACGTCGCGAGGCGGGCGCCAAGCGCATCGAGCGTCGGATCCTCGCCGGCCAGAATGAAGCGCAGGAGCGCCGTTTCGAGTTCGAGCCGCGCGTTGCCGCCCGAGCGCCCGAGCGAAAGCGCTTCTCCGAAGATTCGTAGCGCGCGCAACAGCATCGCTTGCGATAGACTCGCCGCCTGGCGTATAACGCGCCGCGCGTCTTCGGGAGCCAGGTCCGACGCGAGCAGATCGGCATCGACCCTCGCGACGAGCAGATGGCGAAAAGCGCCGATGAGCAAACGGGTCAGCACCATAAGATCGGCGCCCGCGTCGCTCGCCGCTTCGACCGCGGCGAGCGCCGCGGTTGCATCGCCGGCCACGATGGCGTCCACGAGCGTCGCAGCGAACTCGCGCCCCGTGGACCCGAACGCAAGATCGAGCGTTCCGGTCGTCGCCGTCTGCCCGGCGGAGAATGCTGCGAGCTGTTCGAGCATCGTCAGAGCATCGCGCAGGCCGCCGTCGGCGCGATAAGCGATCGCCTTGAGCGCTTCGTCGTCGATTGCGATCTTCTCGCCGCGGGCGACCTCTTTCATCTTCTCGATCATGACCGGAACGGAGATCCGGCGAAACGCATAGCGTTGGCAACGCGAGAGGATCGTTACCGGTAACTTCTCGGGCTCCGTGGTCGCGAGAATGAACACGGCGTGCGGCGGCGGCTCCTCGAGCGTTTTGAGGAAGGCGTTAGCCCCTTCTTTGGTGAGCATGTGTGCCTCATCGACGATGTAAATCTTCATGCGCATCGTCGCAGGGGCAAACTTCACCGCTTCCCGCAGCGCTCGCACCTCGTCGATTCCCCGATTGCTCGCCGCATCGATTTCCAGGACGTCGAGTGCCGTACCGGCCAGGATCGCTCGGCAGTTCTCGCAGGTGTTGTCCGGCGTGGGAGTCGGTCCGGCTACGCAGTTGATACAGCGCGCCAGGATCTTAGCCGCCGAGGTCTTTCCCGAACCGCGCGGGCCCGAAAAGAGATACGCGTGGGCCAGCTTGCCACTCTCAATTGCCGAGCTCAGGGTGCGGACGACAGCGTCTTGGCCGACGAGATCGGCAAAGGTTCGGGGGCGCCAGGTGCGGTACAGGGACACGACGATCAACCTTTAGCAGGTCGTTTCAAGGCGCCTGCCGGAGGGTAGGGTTGAAACGAGTCGCCACGGGAGCCGGTTATATGAATGGCTTCCCAAGTGAGCGAACTTACTTTTTTGGGTTCCTTGTTAGAAAGATGCCCGTGAATCTGCGCGCAGCGCTCCAAGAGAAATTCGGTTTCGAGAACTTTTATCCCGGCCAGGAAGACGTGGTGTCGCGCGTCCTACGAGGCCAGGATACCCTGGCAATTCTCGCCACGGGCGCCGGCAAGAGCCTAACCTACCAGCTGCCGGCACTCTTGCTCGAAGGAACCACGATCGTCGTCAGCCCGCTGATCGCGCTGATGAAGGATCAGCTCGACATGCTGCGCGAGCGGAATATCACCGACGTCGTCGCGCTCAACTCGACGCTTTCGGAGGACCAGGAGCTGCGGACCCGCGAGCGCGTCCGCTCGGGGAAAGTCCGGATCGTATACACGACCCCTGAAAAGCTCGAAGATCAAGCGTTCTTGGCGCTCCTCAAGGGGCTGCGCATCCCGCTCTTCGTCGTCGACGAGGCTCACTGCATCAGTCAGTGGGGACACGACTTCCGCCCCGCCTATCTCGCATTGGGCTCCGTCATCGCGCGGTTGGGCCATCCGACGGTGCTCGCGCTGACGGCGACGGCCACTCCTTCGGTCCGAGAGGACATTCTCCAGCAGCTCGGCATCGACCAAGTCAAACCGATCGTGCGCGGTTTCGACCGGCCAAACTTGATCTATGAATCGCGCAAGGCCGACAAGGAAGCCGATAAGCTCAAGATTCTGTCGGCACTCTTCGAGGGCTCAAATCCTCTCAAGGGCACCGGCATCATCTACACGGCGACGATCAAAAACGCGTTAGAGGTTCAGAGCTATCTGACGCGCGAGCTGGGCGTTCCGGCAGCCGTGTACCATTCGAAGCTGCATAAAGAGGATCGCACGTCCGTTCATAATCTCTTCATGGAAGAAGAGATCCGCGCGGTCGTGGCGACCAACGCCTTCGGCTTGGGAATCGACAAACCGAACATCCGGTTCGTTTTGCATTACGATCTTCCGGGCTCCCTCGAAGCCTACACCCAAGAGGCCGGCCGAGCCGGCCGCGACGGCCTGCCTTCACGCTGCATCCTCATTTACCGCATGAGCGATACTCGCGTGCAGAACTATTTCCTGACCGGGAAGTATCCCGACGTTGAGGAGGTTCAACGAGTTTTTGGCACGATCGAAGTCTTTGGCGACCAGGCCGGGGGCGTCTCGATGGTCGACCTTCGGAAGATCTTGCAGTTGCCGTTGACCAAGCTCAAAGTGATTCTGGCCCTTCTGAAAAAGTCGGGCTATATCGAGCACTCCGCAAAATCCGCGTACGGCTTGACCGAGGCCGTCCGCAAGAACCGCGATCTTATTTTGAACCTAGCCAACTACGATACGAAGAAATCGTACGATCAGAGCAAGCTTGCAATGATGTTGCAGTATGCGGAGACGGTATCGTGCCGGCGTCGCTTCATTCTGAACTATTTCGGCGAAGATTTCGACGCGGTGAACTGCGGTGCGTGCGATAACTGCCTGCGGGCGCTTCGGCGCGGAGTCGACGAGCTGGCCGTTACGGGCGGATTTCGGATCGCCGATGTCGTGCAGCATTCGAAGTTCGGTGTGGGGACGGTCGAACGTGCCGAGCGAGACTTGGTAACCGTTCTGTTCCCCAGCGTCGGCTATAAGACGCTCCTTGCGTCGGCCGTCCGCCGTGCCGAACCGCAAATTGCGTAGGCTGGCCCCTCTCCTTTTCACGTTCGTTGCGCTCTGCGCGTCCGCACGCGCTCAAACTCCACCGCCTTCACCATCCCCCTCCCCTTCGCCGGCGCCGGTGCCTTCGGCGAGCGCCGCCGCAAGCCCGACGCCAACGCCGCCGCCCATCACGGTGCAGCCGCAAGCGGCGTCGGTACCCGTCGGCACCGCGGTGAACCTTACCGTCGGTTCCGCGATCGTTCCGCTCTCCGCGGCCGTACGTGACCCATCAGTTGCCTCCGCTGCAATCGACCAGCCGTCGCAGCGGTTGAGCATCATCGGGAAATCGCCGGGGACGACGATCGTCACGGTTAGCGACGCTCGCGGGCTGCGGGTCGACGTGCCGGTGCGCGTCGCCTATTACGCCGGCACGATTGCGCCGTACGTCAAACTCGAGATTACCGGAGATCCGGCATCTAGCGATTTCGTTCGCGAACAGGTAGCGCGAGCGGTACAAAGCGCGGCCGGCCTGCGCCCCGGCGCGCAGGTCCTCGTTACACCCGACGACGTGCCGTTTGCGGGTTCGCTGGACCAAGACGACGTGGCCGCGTTCAACGTTCCGGTTCTCATTCAGGCCAAAGACGATTTCGAGGTGGACGGCACGACGCGCGTGGAGGTCCGCAACGTCGCCGTACCGCGAATCTCGCCCGACTCTTTGATGGTCAGCGATTACCCCGAGCGTTTGACGGAGAACGGCACGCTCTTCACCGCCGACCTCCGCGTGCAGCAACCCTCGCGCTTTCTGTACTTTCATTACAACCCTCCGGGGCAGCCCGATCGCCGGATCGTTTTGCGCGCGCAGAATCTCTCACGCGAACCGTCGATCGTGCAAGTCATCAGCGATCGAGGGGGCCCGTCGACCAACGAAATGGAGGCGGGCCACGTCGCCACCAAGCGTTTTCTGGTAGACGTCGAGCAGAATCAGGGACGACTGCTCACCTTGGACGGCAACACGTCCGTCAACATCGCACAGCAAGATCTTCCCGCGGGAAGTGTCGTTTGCAGCCTGTTGCAGCTCCGCGTGCTCTCCGGAGGAAACGTCCACCTCACGCTCGTCGCGCAAGACGCGTCCGCAGATCCGTCCGACGCGATCGCGGGCAGCGAACTCTTGGAAAGCACCTACAAACACGCTCGCGGCATCTACCCGATCGCGGAGTTTCATTTTGCGACTCTTTGGAGGGTCGACGCGGACTATTTAGAGCTTCCGATCGGCGAGCTTCCGTTGCCCAACGATCTGCGGGGGCAGGCGCTTTCCGGTGATTACGGCGTCTTGCAGTCCTTTGTGGTAAACGTTGAGAACCCGCTGCCGACGCCGCAAGCGATCGCCATCTACGAAAACCCGCGCGGCGGCCACGCTACCGGCACCTATATCATCGACGGCGTCTTGGTGCAGTCCCATCAAGTGCCGCCCTTCTCTCGATACAAGGTGCGACAGTACGTCGTTCCCGCGCACGGCTTCGTTCGAGTCACGATCGCAACGATGCCCGAAGCCGGGTCGAGCCTTCCTCTTCGCCTGATCTTTGCACCCGACGACGGAAGCGTTGCCCCGAGCGCGCCGGGCTCGCCGATTTACTAACGCTCTACACCTTCCCGCAGATCGCCTCGTAGACGCGCTTGACTTCGCCGGCGCTAGCATCCCACGAGAAGCGGGCGACGGCGCCCGCGCGCACGCGCGACGCCCGGGACTCCCAATCGCCGCGTAACGCCGCCTCCAGCATCGAAGTCCACGCGGCGGCATCGTCGATCGAAGCGATGCCTCCATCGTTGCCAACGATCTCTGGGAGCGAGGTTCGATCCGACACGACGCACGGCACTCCGGCGCATAACGCCTGAGCCGCCGCGTAGCCGAAGCCCTCATAACGCGAGGGAACCGCGACGACGGCAGCCTCGCGGTAGAGCGCGATCAGCTCTTCGCGCGGGACGTAGCCGCGCAGTTCCAATCGCCCTGCCACGCCCAAACGGCCGGCGAGTTCCTCGCACTCGCGCGCATACGGCGTTTGTGGCCCGACGCAGACGATTCGCGCCCCGTTCAACTGCGGCAGCACGCGAATCAGGAGTTCGAGGTTTTTGCGGCGTTCGACGGTTCCCACGGCGAGAATCGTGCGGCCGTCGCCGCCAATGCGAGCGACGTCGCAGAACTCTCGAGCGACGCCCGGATAGACGACGCGCACCGCCGCGCGATCGATACCCGTGAGAACTTCCACCAATGCATCGCGAGAAAAAGACGAATCGACGATGATGCCGGCCGCATGCCGATACCGCTCGAGCGAGAAGCGCCCAAAATAGTACCGTGCGTACGGTCGCGCGTGCGCTTGGACGTGAAGCCATGCCACGTCGTGCACCGTGACGACGATCGGCATTCCGGCGAAGAGGGGCATCGTTCCCGACGCGCAGTGCAGAAGATCGGCTCCGCTAGCACCCGCACGCAACGGGAGAACCACCTGGTCCCACAACACACGCCGGTCGAATCGCCAAGGGTCCAGTAGAGGTTCCCGCAGCTCGACGACGTTCAATTGTTGGCGCCGCAATGCCCGCGACAATCCCGCAACGTATTCACCGATTCCCGTCGCCGTGCCGACGCAGAGTTGCGCGTCGAGCGCGACCTTCATCGCAAATCTCGTTCCAGCGCGCTGACCATCAACGCTCTGGGGTCGAGCGCACGGGCGCGCCTCAGGTACGTTATCGCGGCGCGGCGATCGCCTTTCTGCAGAGCGACGACACCCAGCCCGGCGACGGCGTCGGCGCTTCCGGGATCGATATCCGCCGCTCGCGCAAAGAGCGCTTCGGCGCGGTTCCGCTCGGCCAGCAGGTCGGCTTGATTGGCGGCCGCAATCGCGTACCGCTCCGAAAGCGGCGCCAAGGCGACCGCGGACTCAAAGTCCGAGAGGGCGACGCGCAGCCACGCTCGTTGCGTCTCGCTGCCCGGTACTTTTCTCCATGCGGCTTGGTTGGCGAAGAGACCCATCTGCCATTGCGCTTCCGCTACGGCATCGGGATGCGTCGCGCGGCGGCTCAAACGAAGCTCCAGCAATCCCTCGAGCGCGTACGCCGCCTGCGGATCCGTAACTGCGAGCTGCTGCGCCGCGGCGCGCACGGCGTCCGAGTCGAACGCAGCGAGCGAGTATTCCAGCGCCAGCTGGGATTGACCGCGCGCGCCGGCAATGCGCGCCAACAACTCGTCCCGGTTCGGCGACGCCGGCAAGCGCACTGCATGGCGCTGCGCGGAGAGTACGTCGCCTCGTTCGAGTGCGCGCTGCGCCAATGTCGACTCGACGTAGGAAGCCGGTGCAAGGCGGTCGAGCACGCCGTAGACCGCGTCGCCAAAGCGAGGGGAAATCCGTCGGGGAAACGTTCCGCTTGCGGCGGCGCGGGCATCCAAGGAATCCGAAGCCAACTGCACGAGAACCAGCGCAACGAGCAACGCCAATGCCGTCGCGCAGACGATCGCGCGGAAGAAAACGAATCGGCGCGCGTGCAGAGTCGCCTAGAACTTGACGGTAAAGTTCAAGTCTCCGCCGTTTTGGGTGTAGCCATTAGCCGGCGACAGCAGGCTGTCGCCAAGGCGGTCTTGGTACGCGGAGATCGAGAGCGTACTCGATAAGTACGGGATATTGTAGGTTAAGCCACCCGCGTATTTGTTGTTCACCGCGTCGAGATTCACGAGGCCGGGAGGGGCGTAGGCACCGTACAACCGCTGAGCGTCGTAGTTGAAGTTCAACGTCAACCCATGGAATACGGGCACGGCGAGGCCCGCACCCAACGAGAGTCGGTTCGAGCCCGCAAAGTCGGGCGCGGCCAACGCCACGTTCGCATTGGGAAGCTGCCACGATGCGGCTTCGCCGCCCGGGGGCGCAAAGCCGGCGATGTCGTTGAGCGCTACGTGTTCGTACTGGCCGGAAAGAGTAAAGTTAAGGCTTCGCTTCGGTGCGCGGCCATCGTAGCCCAAACCAAACGACGCGTCGTTGGAGGCGTCGGTCACCGTCGGCGCCGGTGTGGTGTCGAATGCCAGCGTTCCCGGCCCCGGCGAAATCGTGGCCTGTGGAGCTACAGGCTGATATGCGGCCGTATAGAGACCTTGCTGAGCGTCGAGCAGCCCTGCGTGCGGATCGTGCGATTCGGAAGATGGAGCGAACCCGGCGTTCGTCGAGAGCAGCCCCGCATCAACGGCACGTGCCAAATACGAAGCGCCGGCGCCCGAAAGGCTCGACAGCGCGATGTGCGCCTGCATCAACGCCGGTGACGTTGCCAGACCAGCGGAGAAGGTGGCGCTGGAAACGGCCGCGGGCAGGCGAAATGCCATGTCTCGCAGCGGCGACTCGGAGGCCCGGTCTCCGTTCTGAGCCGAAAAAGCGGCGCTCGAGTCAGAGGTTTCGCCAAAGAGCGACAGCATAAGTTGCGACCCCAGGTCCCCGCTCGGCTGCCCGAAAGAAAGCCCGGCGGCTGTCGCTGAGGCAGCGGCTGTCGCTGAGGCATAAGAGAGCGCTAGCGCTAAAACTGCGCTCGCCAACACGCCGACGATCCGACGCACTTGCCCTCCGTTTCTGACGTCCGTCTTCCCCGAAAGGCGCACGGATCTCCAACGCTTCTCG
>DATMKR010000041.1:0-47282 GCA_035571115.1 Candidatus Acidiferrum sp.
GCGCCAAGAAGGCTTTGAGATTCTGCTCGGCATTCTTCTGAACCAGGCGCATGTATTCGGAGCGCACGCCGCGCTGCGGGCGTAAGATTCGCACGCGCTGCCCCTTGATCGTCGAGAGCCACGCTTCGATGGTCTCGCGCTCTTCGGGCAGCGCGGAGACGAGCAGCTCCTTCGGCACGGCTGCCGCCTGCGTCGCACGCGAACGTCGCCTCTCCGGCACCGGGGCTTGATTGTCACGGGCGACGCGGCCCGGCGACAAGGCGCTCTCCTCGGCGGCGCTCGCAGTGCGCGCGGTGTAAAACTGCTTGAGAAACTCGCCCATCAGTACTTCGCCGGATTGTTCGTAGACGCCGTCGAGAATGAAATGCTCCTGGCCAATCAGCTTGCCGCCGCGCACGAGGAAGACTTGCATGCAGGCCTGTCCCTGAGCGCGCGCGACGCCGATCAGATCCATGTCGAGGCGCGATTTCCACACGACCTTCTGCCCTTCGGTGACGCGCCGAACTTGGACGATACGATCCCGAAGGCGCGCCGCCGCCTCGAAGTTGTAGCGTTCGGCGGCCTCGGTCATCTCGTGCTGCAGCCGGCGCAGCAGCGAGTCCTGCTTGCCTTCCAGGAAGAGCACTACCTCGTCGATCGTTGCATCGTACTCTTCTTCGCTCTGATAGCCGACGCAGGGCGCGAGGCAGCGGTGAATATGATACTGCAGGCATGGGCGCTTACGTCGTCCGTCGATCGGTTCTCGGCACGTGCGCAGCGGAAAGACGAGCCGTACCAGGTCGATCAGTTCGCGCAGCCCGTGAGCGTTGGTATAGGGCCCGAAATAGCGCGCGCCATCGTTTCGCACCATTCGCGTGAAGACCACCCGCGGAAACGGCTCGTTGGTCACCTTCAAGTACGGGTAACGTTTATCGTCGCGAAGACGGACGTTGAAGGGCGGTTGATGGCGCTTGATCAGATTGGCTTCGAGAATCAGCGCTTCGACCTCGTTGGTGACGACGATCGTTCGAACGTCGACGACTCGCTCCGCCATGGCCGCGATCCGAATGTGATGCACGGCGCCCTCTTGAAAATACGAACGCACGCGATTTCGCAAGGAGATCGCTTTCCCGATATACAGGATCTCGTTGCCGGCGCCGATCATCATATAAACGCCGGGAGCATCCGGAACCTGCGAAAGATCGGTGAGGAGCGTCACCTAGGAACGCGAATCGGTCGCGACCGCGCCCGCATGACGACGATGCCCGCAATGACGGCAACGACGACGAAGCCGAGGATGAGATACGCCCATTGATGCAACAGCGGAAGCACCGCGCTTACGTGCGGGCCCAGTGCGTTGCCGAGCAGAATCAAGAGACTGCAAAAGATCAGCGATCCGAGGAAGGTCCAGAGATAGAAGTGCGCGAGGTTCATCTCCGCAATCCCCGCCGCAATTGCCACGACGCCCCGCAGAACCGGCACAAAACGGCAAACGAAGATTGCGAACGTTCCCCAGCGCTCGAAGAAACGATGCACCACCAACAATCGGTCGTGCGTGAAATGAACGTACTTCCCATATCGCTCGATGAGCGGAACGCCGCCGTAGCGGCCGATCGCGTAACCGACGGAGCTTCCGGCTAACTCACCCGCCAGCGCTACGACGATCGTCAGCCCGAGATTGCTCAAATGTCCGGTCGCCGTCAGCGCTCCCGCCACGGGAAGAACGATCTCCGTCCCGATCGGAACCGCCATGTTCCCCAATGCCAGCGCCACAAAGAGACCGACGTAACCGTAGGTATCGACGAGCCACAGAATCGCTTGCTGGAGGTGTTCCACCCCGCTCCTTTACTCGAGCGCCGGGGTTCTGTTTCGGGTCGAGGCGCGGCGCAGAATCTCGGCGGCCGAGCTGCCCCCTTCCAGCCGCAACGCCTCGAACAAGTCGAGCGGCCCGATCTCGCGATCGCCGGCCCGCTCCTGCGCCAGCGCGACGATTCGCCGAACCCTGGGGGTTATGAGAATGCCCTCCCAGAGACGGTCTTCGCCGGTGCCCAGCGCTCGCCGGACCTCCGAATGAACCTCCGGAACGTCGATGCCCTCCGCGTCGAGGGCTCGCAGCGTCGCTGGGTCGCGCTCCTCGAGTAAGGCCACGAGCAAGTGGTCGGCGCCCACGAAATAATGGCTGTGGTTTCGGCACTCTTGCTCGGCCACCCGAAGCACGCGCCGCGCCGCAGGATCAAAGTTCGAGAACAAGCGTCCCTTTCGTCCTTCGACAAGCTCAGGATGACAGGGCCAAGGAAGATTTCGGGGCGACACGATTTGAACGTGCGACCTCTTCGTCCCGAACGAAGCGCTCTACCAAGCTGAGCCACGCCCCGAAGAGCCTCGAAAGATTTTGCAGAACCGTGCTCCCTTCCTTTACTCTGCGCTACGGCCTGCCGCGACCAGGGTAAAGCTGAGAGGCCTCTGAAAGTGTTTCGTCGTTCATGAAATACCTCATCGTCGGGTGCGGGCGCGTAGGTTCTGCACTTGCTAAACTTCTCGATTCCGACGGACACGAAGTCAGTGTCGTTGACGAAAACGCCGCGGCCTTCAAACGTCTCGGGCAAAAATTCAAAGGGCACGTCGTCGTCGGCACCGGCATCGACTACGACGTGCTCAAGCGAGCCGGCGCCGCGACCGCCGACGGATTCATCGCCGTCACCAACGGCGACAACCGCAATATCATGGCGGCGCTCATCGCGCAGCGGATGTTTAAGATCAAAAAGATCGTGGCTCGGATCTACGACCCCCCGCGCGGTCAGATGTATCGCGAGCTCGGCGTCCAAACGGTCTGTCCGACCACCGTTGGAGCCAAGCTGATCCGCGACGTCCTCATCGACGCTCCGTGGGAGAATCAAGCGTTCGACTTCGGTAAACTGACGTCGGTGGCCGCGCTCGTCGGCTCCGCGGATGCGGGCAAGCGCGTCGTTGAAATCGAGGAAGAGCATCGGATTCGAATCTCGGCCGTGCGGCGAGGACAGACCGTCGTCGTGGCTTCGAGCGATTTCGTGCTTCAAGAAGGCGACGAAGTCAATGCCGTCGTCGCGCCCGATGCGATCGGCGACTTCGCCCAACGTTTTCGCAGCACGCCTCTGCAACCGAAAGTGACGGCCTAACCGATGTTTATCTTGATCGTCGGCGGCGGCAAGGTCGGCTCGTATCTCACCCGTGCGCTGATCAACCAAGGCCATGAGGTCGTGGTCATCGAGAAGGTCGAGCGGAAGGCCAAGATGCTCGAGCGTCTGATCGACCGGCAAGTGACCGTCGTCGGCGACGGTTGCGACCCGATGGTCCTCGACGCCGCGGGCGTCAGCCGCGCCGACGTCGTCGTCGCCGATACCGGCGACGATGAAGACAATCTCGTGGTCGTGCTCCTGTCGAAGAAAAAATCCAAGGCGCGCTGCATCGCTCGCGTCAATAATCCGGCGAATAAGCTGATCTTCAACTCACTCGACACGGACGATCCGGTGATCGTCATCTCGTCGACGGAACTCATCCTCGACGTGCTCAACGAGCACGTCAACGCATCGAAGTATCGCTCGATGCTTGAGACGATGCATCTGTTCGGCAAAGGCGACATGCAGCTCGTTAAAGTCGCGATTCCCGAACGCTCGCCGGTCGACGGCAAGCGGCTTTCCGAAATCGACTTTCCGCACAACTCCGTCGTCGTCGCGGTCGACCGTCCGGAGAGCGATTTGGAGATCCCGACCGGCGACACGACGCTGCACGCCGGCGACGCGATGATCGTGATCGTCAAGAACGGCGCAGGCGAGCGCATCCGCTCCATCCTCGGCGCCTAGCCCGTCGTCACCTGTGTTTCACATGGGGCATGCAGGTACTGCCAAACGCATTGTCGCCCTTCGACAAGCTCAGGGTGACAATGCACGCGTGCCGCGAGGGTGACAATCCGCGCTTGCCGTGAGGGTGACAATGCACGCGTGCCGCGAGGGTTACAATCCGCGCTTGCCGTGAGGGCGACAATGCGCCCGTGCAGCGAGGGTGACAATGCGCTCGTGCAGCGAGGGTGACAATGCGCTCGCGCAGCGAGGGTTCCGCTGTCATCCTGACCCTTCGGCGCGGTTCGCGCCTGCTCGGGGCTGCGCTTCGCGCAGGCGCTCAGGATTGTCATCCTGACCCTTCGGCGCGGCGCTTCGCGCCTGCTCGGGGCTGCGCTTCGCGCAGGCACTCAGGATTGTCATCCTGAGCCTGTCGAAGGATGACTAGATATAGCCTTTCTTTAGGGCGACTACTGCGGCCTGAGTGCGGTCGGATGCCGAGAGCTTCTCGAGAATATCGCGAATGTGTCCCTTGATCGTACCGAGGCCTAGATGCAAACTCTCGGCGATCTCCGAGTTTGCGTGACCCTCAGCAATGGCACGCAGAACTTCGGTCTCACGCTGCGTCAGCGGTGAAGAGCGCGGACTCGCCGGCGTACCGGGCGAGAAACGAGAGAGCACGATATGCGCGATCTCCGGGTCGAAATACGCGCCACCTTCACTGGCGATTTGCACGGCTTCGACGATGCGCTCCGGCTCGGAGCTCTTTAGGCAATAGGCGTCGGCGCCCGCGGCCAGTGCGGCCAACACTTCGTTCTCGAGATCGAGCATGGTAACAATCACCACATGCGTCGCAGGCAACTCCGTGCGCACGCGCTTGGTCAGCGTCACGCCATCGATGGCCGGAATGCCGATATCGATAACGGCCACGTCGGGGCGTTCCCGCAGGATCGCTTCCCAGCCCATCAAACCGTCGGCCGCCTCGGCGACGACGTCGAACGAGCCCTCGAGCGCCGTACGCAACCCCGCGCGCGTTAGCGCATGATCTTCGACGATGGCGACGCGCGTGCGCGCATGAGGTTCCATTCACTCCTCCAGCATTGGCAGCTTCATCGTGAACGTGCTGCCGCGGGGCGATCTTGGAGCGTACTCCACGCTGCCCCCGTATTTTTCTGCGATTCGCCGCACGATGTAAAGGCCCAGGCTCGTTCCCGCGCCCGCCTGGCCTCCGCCGAAACGCTGGAAGAGACCTTCGCGCCGCTCCTCGGGGACGCCGTACCCGTCATCCTCCACGGCGATTTCAATCCACTGCGCGCTGCGATTGCCACGCACGGTCACGTGACCGCCGCGCGGAGTTGCATCGATCGCATTGGCCAGCAAGTTCGTGATCGCACGCCGAATCTCGTGCGGATCACCCATCGTCGGTAAGGGTTCCGAACTGCGGGCTTGCATCTCGACCCCTTTGATCTCGGCCACGGGCGCGAGTTCGGCTACGATCCGTTCGACCAGCTGGTCGCAGAAGATTCGCTCTCGAATCGTCGAGGTCTCGCCCGCTTCGTATCTGGCGACCAGCAGCAGCGTTTCGACGATCCGCCGCTGATCGTCGTTCGCTCCCAGCGCCGTTCGCAAGATGGTGCGATAACGCTCGGGGAGTTCACCGTACGCACCCGTTAGCGCCTGGTTCATCGTGACGTGCGCGGCCGAAAGCGGCGTGCGAAGATCGTGCGCGAGCGCGTAGACGATGTCGCGGATCACGTCGCCGCGGTCGGCGAGCTCGTCCTTTTGCCGGGCAATCTCGTCGTTGCGCTCGCCGAGCTGAGCAAACAGCCCGGCCTGTTCGAGCGCCATTCCCGCCTGCGCAGCGAAAGCGCGCAGCGTCGCGGCCGCGTCAGAAACGAACGGCTTGCCGGCGTTCGCGCATTCGATGAGGACGTATTCCGACGACCCATTGGCGGAGATCGGCGTAACGAGCGCCTCCGACGCGCCCAGCGCATCGAGCGTGAGGCGGCCCAAAACGTCGTTTGCGGTGACGGAAACCACGTCGTCGGCCTCGGAGGCGCGCGCGGCTAGCGAGGCAATCTCGGTCGAGAGCGGCCGGCGCTCGACGGAGATATCCCGGTCCCCCCCAGAGAATGAAAAGGTTAGCGGCATTCCAAACGGCGTCTCGCGCAGGATCAGAATCGCTTTCGACGCGCTCAGCAAGGCGATCGATTCGCGCGCGACGGCGCGCTGCACCAGCTCGACGTTGAGCGTTTCCCGCACTCGGCCGATCGCCACACGCAGCGCTTTCTCGACGTCGATCTGGCGCATGCGCCCAATCGAGACGCCGGCTTCCCGAGCGTACTCTTGGGTCTTTATGCTCATGTAACCGACGAGAACGTACGAGGCGGCCAACAGCAGTCGATCGCCAACCGCCACGCCGTCCCAGTGGTGGCCCGCAGCGACACCGTTATAGTATCCGGCCGCCACGTTTGCCAGCTCTGCTGTAATGACCAAGTTCGTCGTGAGCCGGCTCCGAAGCGCAAGGCTGCTGAGCGCGATTGGGCCGTTGAATAGGATCGCCGCGATAAAAAGCTGTGGAGTAAAGAGATCGATAATCCACGCGACGATGAGTAAGCCGTAACAGAGTAAGGCCACTGCGCGCGTTTTCGGGCAGAGTGGCGGGGGCGCCTTGCCACAGCGCGAAGGCCTGCGGCGATGGATCGCACGGCAAAGGCCGAGGAGCTGCTACGCGAGCTCGGCGGCCGCGCGCGGCTCGTCGTCTACGTCGCCAGCGCACCCGGATCGGGTAAAACGCGCCGGCTCTTGGAGGACGCTCGACGCCTCGCGGCCGACGGCAAGCGTGTTTTCATTGGCTGGATAGAGACGAAGGGGCGTCCCGACTTAGAACGCCTCGCCGAGAGTCTGCCGCGCGTTCCGCCGCGCCGCGTCACCATCGGCGACGCGACCTTCGAGGATTTCGACTACGAAGCAGCCTTGCGCGAGAAGCCGGACGTCGTCGTTCTCGACGAGCTCGCGCACGATAATCTCGGGAATGCCCCGCATGCCAAACGTTGGCAAGATGCGCTTGCGCTCAAAGAGCATGGGATCGGCGTCATCGCTGCCTTCAACATCGCGCATCTCGAAACCGTAGCCCCAACGGCCGAAGCACTGCTCGGCCATCCGGTTCGCGAAATCGTGCCGCTGTCGTTTCTGCAGAGAGCCGACGAGGTCGTCGCGCTCGACGTTTCGCCCCGCCTTCTCCAAAGTCGCGTTCGCGCGGGCAAGATCGTCAACGAGCAGGATATCGAACGCGCGCTCAACGGAGCCTTCAAGGAAACGACGCTCTACATGCTGCGCGAACTGCTCTTGCGCACCGTCGACAATCTCACGCTCCCGGTCGTGCAGGCCGGTCGCAACTCCACGGCCGCCGCATTCGTCTATCCCAACTTCGATGCAACGGCGTTTCTGCGCCGCACCGCGGCGATCGCGGAAGGCCTCGACCTCCGGCTGGAGGTCATTCCGACCCCCGGCGTGGACCGCGCCGCGCTCGAACCCGTCGCGCGCGAGCTTGGCGGCGAGATACTGCACGAGGCTATCGATCCGTTCGCGCCCGCGGGTCAGCCTTTACGCGCCGCGTTGGTCGCGTTGCCTCACGGGCGGATCGCGACGAAGCTCGCGAACGCGCCGCTTCCATACGACCTGTTCATCGTCGGCGTCGGCCAGACGTACGTCGGCGAAAATCCGGCACGTTCACCCTACTCGCAGACCGCCGGCGACCGCCTGCGCGTGGGTTACGGTAAGCTCACCGTTTATCTCGGCGCGGCGGCCGGTGCCGGAAAGACCTATGCGATGCTCGACCGCGCGCATCAGCTTGCGGCCGAAGGCATCGACGTCGTCGTTGGATTCGTCGAAACGCACGGCCGTAAGGAGACCGCGGCGCTGCTCGAGGGGCTCGAAATCATTCCGGAAAAGATCGTCAGCGAGAACGGCATTAGCTATCGCGAGCTCGATCGCAATGCCGTAATCACCCGCAAGCCGCAGGTTGCGCTCATCGACGAACTCGCGCACAGCAACGCTCCTGGTTCGGTCGCGCCGAAACGCTTTCACGACGTTCTCGCCGTGTTGCGAGCGGGCATCGACGTGATCACGACGCTCAACATTCAACATCTCGAAGGCTTGGGAGACACGGTCCTGCGCTTGACCGGAACGGTCGTGCGCGAGACCTTGCCGGACGGAATCCTCGCGCTCGCCGACGAGGTTATTCTGGTTGACGTCACACCCGAAACGCTGCGTCAGCGGCTGCGCGAAGGCAAGATCTATCCGCTCGAGCGTTGCGAAGCGGCACTCGCGAATTTCTTCCGCACGGAAAACCTTTTTGCGCTCCGCGAGCTTGCGCTACGCGAGGCCTTGCGCGCGCGCCAGCGGGAGCGCGTCGCTTCGCCGTTCGACCGAATTCTGCTCTCGATCGGTTCGCGTGCGACCGATCTACCGATGATCGCCCGCGCGGGACGCATCGCGGCGCGCCTCGCCATTGAGTTTGCCATCGCTCACGTCGTGGCTCCGAAGCAACGCATCGACCAGACCGTCGTGGACTCCCTGCGTGCCGAGGCTCGCAAGACCAACGTCGAATGGCTCGACGAAGTCGCCGAAGACGTGCCGAAACGGCTCATCGAAATCGCTCGCGCGCGACCGCAAACGACGGTAGCACTCGCCGGAACGCGGCACTCGCGCCGCTGGCCGCAGCGCCCGTCGTTCGCGCGCCGCCTCCTCGATGCCGGCGCCCGCGAGCTGCTCGTCCTTCTCCCGCCCCGCTCTGCCTAATGCTTTGTCATCGTGAGCCCAGCCTGCCCCGAACGTGTCGAAGAGTCGAGCGCGAGATTCAGCTCGAGAACGTTGACGCGCGGTTCGCCTAAGAAACCGAAGGTTCTTCCGCTCACGTGTTGCGCGACGAGCACATCGACCGCCGCGACGCTCGTGTTGCGCGCCTTTGCGACTCGCGGCGCCTCCCAATACGCCGCCTCGGGGCTGATATCCGGGTCGATGCCGCTGGCGCTCGACGTCACGAGATCCATCGGGGGAGGCCCGCTCGCATCGGGATTCTCTTTTTCGAGCTGCGCGATCGTGGCTTTCGTGGAGGCGATCAGCTTCGCCGACGTCGGCCCGTAGTTCGTTCCACCGGTCTGCGTCGGATCGTAGCCTTTGCCGGCGGCCGACGGCCGTCCGTGAAAATACTGCGGCTTGGTCCAGAGTTGGCCGATGATCGAGGAGCCGACGACCTTGCCGTCGACGGTGATCAGCGAGCCGTTGGCCTGTCTCGGAAAGATGACTTGCGCGATGCCGGTCATCGCCAGCGGGTAGATCACTCCCAGCAGCACGATGGAAACGATCGTCATGCGCAGGGATGTGCCGAGGTGCTTTATCATTGCCGGTTCCTTAGGTCAGGTGCAGCGCAGCGAGAAGCATGTCGATCAGCTTGATTCCGATAAACGGAATGATGATGCCCCCGACGCCGTAGAGCATCACGTTCTCGAAGAGAACCCGGTTCGCGCCTTTGGGCACGTAGCGAACGCCGCGCAACGCCAGCGGAATCAGCGCGACGATGATCAGCGCGTTGAAAATAACGGCCGACAGAATGGCGCTCTGCGAGGTCGTCAATCGCATCACGTTGAGAACGCTCATGGCCGGATAGGCCGTCGCGAACATCGCGGGAAGAATCGCGAAGTACTTCGCCACGTCGTTGGCGATGGAAAACGTCGTGAGCGACCCGCGCGTCATCAGCAGCTGCTTGCCGATCTCGACGATCTCGATCAGTTTGGTCGGGTCGGAATCGAGATCGACCATGTTAGCCGCCTCTTTGGCGGCCTGCGTGCCAGAGTTCATGGCGACGCCGACATCCGACTGCGCGAGTGCCGGCGCATCGTTCGTGCCGTCGCCGGTCATCGCCACGAGTCGTCCGGACGTCTGCTCGCGCTTGATGAGCTCCATCTTCGTCTCGGGCGTCGCCTCGGCCAGAAAATCGTCGACGCCGGCCTCTTTGGCGATCGTCGCCGCGGTCAACGGGTTGTCGCCGGTGATCATCACCGTGCGAATCCCCATCGCGCGCAACCGGGCGAAGCGTTCCGTCATATTGGGCTTGAGGATATCCTTGAGATAGATAACCCCGATCACGAGCGTGTTGCGGGCGAGCAAGAGCGGCGTTCCGCCGCTGCGTGCGATGCGCTCGATCTGCGGCGCGAGCTCGGTCGATCCCGGAGTGCCGGATTCGCCGATCCACGCCAGCACCGAGTCCGGCGCGCCTTTGCGAATCTTCGTTCCATCGGCAAGGTCGAGCCCGCTCATGCGCGTGTAGGCGCTGAATGGCACGAAGGTTGCGCCTACCGGAGCTTCACCCTCACGCGCGCCGGCTTGCTGCGCCAAAGCAACGATCGAGCGCCCCTCAGGCGTTTCGTCTGCAAGCGACGAGAGGTAGGCGATGCGCGCGGCATCCTTTGGATCGATGCCGGCCGCGGTGATAATCTCGACGGCCTGGCGATTGCCGAGTGTGATCGTGCCCGTCTTGTCGAGCAGCAACGTGTCGACGTCGCCCGCCGCTTCAACCGCCCGCCCGCTCATCGCCAGGACGTTGCGCTGCATCACGCGGTCCATGCCGGCGATGCCGATTGCCGAAAGCAAACCACCGATGGTCGTGGGAATGAGGCAGACGAGCAGCGCGATCAGAATGGTGACGCTTTGGTGCGTGTGGGCGTAGAGCGAGAACGGCGAGAGCGTCGCGACCGCGATTAGGAAGATGATCGTCAAGCCTGCGAGCAAGATTGAAAGCGCGATTTCGTTGGGCGTCTTTTGACGCTGCGCGCCTTCGACTAAACGGATCATGCGGTCGAGGAAGCTCTCGCCCGGGTTCGCCGTCACGCGGACCACGATGCGGTCGGAGAGCACGCGCGTTCCGCCGGTCACCGCACTACGGTCGCCACCCGACTCGCGAATGACCGGGGCCGATTCTCCGGTAATCGCCGACTCGTCGATCGTCGCTGCACCTTCGAGCACGTCGCCGTCGGCGGGAATAACCTCGTTGGCCTCGACGACGTAGCGATCGCCTTTACGTAGCCCTGAGCTCGCGACGCGCTCTTCCGTGCCGTCGTCGAGCAGCTTGCGGGCGTACGTGTCGGATTTCGTTTTGCGCAGCGCCTCGGCTTGGGCCTTACCGCGTCCTTCCGCAACCGCTTCGGCGAAGTTCGCGAAGAGAACCGTAAACCACAGCCACGCCGCAATGGCGAGATCGAAGCCGGACATGCCGGTCTGCTTGACGAGGTCCCGCACCAGGAAGATCGAGGTCGCCGCGGCGCCGACTTCGACGACGAACATGACCGGGTTGCGCGCCTGCCAACGCGGATCCAGCTTCTTGAATGAATCTACGAACGCACGCGTGATTATCGCTTGGTCGAAGAGTGAGAGCGCCTTGGGGCGGCGCTCCAGCCGTCGTTGGCTAAGCATTAGTAGGTTTTTCCTTGAAGAACGAGCAGGTGTTCCACGATCGGTCCGAGCGAGTCGGCCGGTAGAAACGTCAGCGCGCCGACGATAACAATGACACCGATGAGCAGCGCGACGAAGATGCCCGAATGGGTCGTGAACGTGCCCGGGCCCTCCGGCACCGCTTTCTTTCCTGCCAGCGCGCCGGCAAGTGCGAGGGCGGGCACCGCGACGGCAAAGCGTCCGAACAGCATGTTCACGCCGGTCATCAGATTATAGAAAAGGTTTGGGCCTAAGCCTGCGAACGCCGAGCCGTTGTTGGCATTGGTCGAGGTGAACGCGTAAAGAATCTCGGAAAAGCCGTGCGGTCCGCCGTTATTCAGCGTCGCCAAGCCGGCGGGAACCACCGCGGCGAGTGCCGTCGGCACCAAGCAGAGTACCGGGGTCACGAGGGCCGCTAAGATCGCAAACTGTACCTCTCGGCGCTCGATTTTCTTTCCGAGATACTCCGGCGTGCGGCCCACCATGAGACCTGCGATGAAGACCGTCAAGACGACGAAGACGATCATGCCGTACAGACCGCTGCCGACGCCGCCGAAGACGATCTCGCCCAACTGCATGTCAACGAGCGGAACGAGGCCTCCCAGCGGCATGAACGAATCGTGCATCGAGTTGACTGCGCCGCAGGACGTGTCGGTGGTCACCGTCGCGAAAAGTGCCGAGCCCGAAACGCCAAAGCGGCACTCTTTGCCCTCCAGATTGCCGCCGGCCACGCCGAGATGATGCACGATCGGGTTTCCGCCGGCTTCGGCCCAATACGCCAGCGTAAATCCGGCGAAAAATAGGATCGCCATCGCGGTGAAGATCGCCCAGCCCTGGCGCGTATCTTTTACCATCTTGCCGTACATGTACGTCAGGCCGGCGCCGAGCGCGAAGATCAAGAGGAGCTCGACGAGGTTGGTGAACGGCGTCGGATTCTCATTGGGCGACGCCGAGTTCGCGTTGACGAATCCGCCGCCGTTGGTCCCAAGCTCTTTGATGACCTCTTGCGAGGCCATTGGTCCGCCGGTGATGGACTGCGAGAAACCCTCGATCGACTTCGCCGCCTGATATGCATGCAAGTTCTGAGGAACTCCTTGAGACACGAACAAGAGCCCGACGACGATCGAGATCGGCAGCAGCACGTAGAGCGAGCAGCGCGTCAAATCGACCCAGAAGTTTCCAAGCGTCGTCACGTTCGTCCGCACCAAGCCGCGCACGACCGCGACGGCGATTGCAATGCCGGCCGCCGCCGAGACGAAGTTGTGCCAAGCTAAGCCGGCCATCTGCGAGAGGTAGCTCATCGCGGTTTCGCCGGAGTAGAACTGCCAGTTGGTGTTGGTCGTAAAGCTGACCGCGGTGTTCCAGGCCAAGTCCGGCGCCATGTTGTCGATGTGCTGCGGATTGAACGGGAGCCACCTCTGCGTGCGCAGCAGCACGTAAAGATAAGCAAGACCGACGAGCGAGAAGGCGAGCAATGAGAGCGCGTAGGCGTACCACGGCATCTCCTCGTCTTCTCGAACGCCGCAGAGACGGTAGATGACCTTCTCGAGCGGCGCGAAGACGGGCGTCAGCCAGGTGCGTTCCCCCTCGAAGACGCGGGCCATATACGTCCCAAGGGGCTTCGTGACCGCCAGAACGAGCAGGAAGAAGATAATGGCCTGCAGCCATCCGATCGCAGTCATGAGCCTTCCTAGAACTTCTCAGGGCGAAGCATCGCGAAGACGAGATACACTAAGCCTGCGATGGTCAGGATAAGGCCCAAGACATCATCAAACGGCATTGCCTATACTTTCTCGCAACCGATGACGTACAGGTCCAGCAGCGCGAAGCAGACGACCGATAAGAGAACGATCCCGATTTCGAGCAACATCTCTTCCTAGGATACCCCGACTGGCAGCCGTTGCCAGCCGCCAAACGGATGATCCGTTCGGACAGGCTTCTGTCGTCGCCGCCAAGTAGCTCAAGGGAATGACCGCCGCGCGCCTCTTTAGGCTTGTCGCCTTTGCCGCGGCCTTTGCGCTCTCCGGCGCCGTCGCCGAGGCCCAGACGCCGCCCGCGGTGGTCCAACCTTCGCCTTCCCCAACTCCCGGCCTCAGCGACCCGTGCGGCTCGATCTTGTCGATCGTAAACCGGCCAACGGTGACGACCGGCACGTGCACCGTGCGCACGGGAAACTTCGACCTCGAAAACGGCTACACGAACACGACCACAACCGGCCTTGGCGGCGGCAGCGGCGTGAACTACCCGCAATCGCTGATCCGCATCGGCACGGCCGATCCTCACTTCGACTTGGAGTTCGGTCCGCCGAGCCTTCAAACGTCCACGGCGGGGAGCCCAAGGGTGACGGGAAGCAGCGACGTCAATATGGGCGCCAAGTACGAGCTCGGATATAGCACTCGGTGGCTGTACGGCGTCAATGGCGTGGCAACGTTCCCTACCGGCGCGCAAGCCTTCACCGCCGGAGGTGCGCAGTTCACGGGCAACTTTAACTGGGGCTATACGGTGAACTCGATTATCGGACTCGACGGAAGCCTGAGTTTCAATTCGTTCTCCGGCTTCGACGCGGCGCATAATGCTCGGTCATACTTTGCGTTCGTCCCCAGTCTCGAGGTAACGGCGTCGCTGCCCGGGCCGGCGGAGTTCTTCGGCGAGTACGCCTACTTTAGCCAAGCCGGTGCCGAGCCCGGCGGCAAAAGCCTCCTCGACTTCGGGTATGTCCGCGATTTTGGAGCGCACGTCCAGCTCGACGTTGAGTACGGCCTCTCACCAACGCTGCTCGACGGGCAGAAGGAGCACTACATCGGGGCGGGTGCCTCGCTCATGTTGTAAACTCGAGCGTTTATGGATTGCCGTAGTTGAGGATCGCGTCCATTCCGAAGGTGTTCTGATATGCCTTCGTCCCGTTGTCGTAGGGCGTGATGCCTGGCCGAAATGCCTTTTCGGTCCGAATCTCCGGCCGAATCATGAACACGTTTGAAAAACGGTGTGTTACGCCGAGCGTCAAGCTGCCGTAAGCCGTCGGGAACCCCGAGCGCTCGCCGCGCGGATCGTTGATGTAATCGGTTCGGAACGATACGAAATCGTGCTTCGAAAAGATGTACTCGAGGTAGTCGACAAAACCGGTCGCCGTCGAGAGGCCGGGAAGAAAGGCTCCGATGCCGCCACCCGCACCGAGGTAGAGTGGGCCTCCCGTTGCGACGTTGTAGTTATTGACGGTACCGCCGACGTAGGCGTTGTACTCGTAGAGGTAGTACGCCTCGAACTGATTCTGGAATCCTGAATTAAACACGTGCGTCCACGTGACGTTTTGCTGCTGGAGGTTATCGTGCCCCCAGATCATCGGCTTGACCTGCCCGGTCGCCGGGTCGAAGTACGTTCCCTTGGTGTACGTCGTAAAATTCTGACCGTTGCGCGAACCCAGGCTGATCGAATTGATGCCGAAGAGCACCGAGTTGCGATTGGAGTGCGACACGTACCTCGCCAGCATCATGCCCGTTGGGAAATGGGCGGACCCGTCCCACGGCGCGATGTCTTCGCCCCAGTCCAAAGCGTACTCGATCGTCCAATAGTTGCTGAGCTTGGTCGCGGAGAGCACTCCCGTCTGCGTATACGAGTCGAAATCGAACATCAGCGAGTGCGTATAAAGGAAGTTATTCGGCGCCAGTTGCGCCTCGATGTCCGGCGGTGAGATGTAGCGCCCGATCTCGATGGACGTTCCCTGCCCCATCTTCGGAAAGTACAGAATCCCGTAGGCCTCGACCGGGTCGAATCCGTTGGTTTGGTTGCGCAGCAGCAGCTGATCGCTCAGAATGCCCTGTTGGGTAGTCCAACGGTAATCCACGCCGTACAAACCGGTAATGCGAAAGCCCCAATCGTCGTGATCGGTCTGCACCGTGTCGGGCTGCAGTTCGAAACGCTGAACGGCCTGGTCCATTTGGACTCGGTTCGGAACATCGTCGTAGGTCAGCGGATAGTTCGAATACTTCGACGTGCTCAGTTCGACGCCGGGATCCAGCCAGCCGTAGGCGCGTACGCCGGGATCGGTTGGAACGCCGATTGTCGGCCCGTTGAACTCGGCGCCGCCGCCTCCGGTGAAAAGGGGATCGAACGGCGCTGGGAGCGCGCGCCGGAGTTCCGGCGCACTCGACGCGGCCGGGCTTGCGACGGTTAGCGGCGTCGTCTGCGCGACGTCTGGAGGCGACGCTGAAGGGGAAGCGGTGGGAACGCTCTGGGCGCTCGCCGGACGTGCGACGAGCGCGAGCTCGGCGAATGCGTAAGCCACGAGAACGAGACGCAGCAAGAAGTTCGACATATCGCCTACAGATTACGCCCCGCAATCCAACGAACGCCAGCCGCCGAACGGATGATCCGTTTGGACTTACGATGATTGATCCGTTCTCGGCCTCGCAAAATAGAACGCCAACCCAACGAACAGGTTGATGAACATCCACAGTAGCTTCAGGCCTACGTGACCAGGCTTAACCAGGAACCACGGCAAGCCGCACCATGCGACGATAGCGAAAATGGAAAGCAGCCTCTCGAGGGACGACGTCTTCACTTTCGCGCTAACGATACGCGCGCGCTCGGCGCCGTGCAATCCTTCGAACGGACTATCCGGTTGGAGGGGCGATCGGAGCGATCTCCAAAGGGCTAGCAGTGCTAACCGCATTTGGAGCCGGCTCCGTAACGATCATGATGCTCTGTTACGCTTTCGAGCAGCGGGGCGCCATCTTTACGCTCTTGTTTGCCTTTGCCTGTTTCGCAGCGTCCGCCTATGGATGGCTCGCCGGAACCTGGCCCTTCGGCGTCGTCGAACTCGCCTGGGGATTCGTAGCGTTATGGCGATGGAACGCTCGACGCGCGATCGCTTAGGAGGGTGCCGGAGCCGCCGAAGGCGTCGGCCACGCGGTGCCGTCCGCGAAGCCAACGTAGTCGACGCGACAGAGACTCGGCGACGGTCCGCGATATCGTGCGTTATAAAAGCCGGCGAACGCGTGATCGATCCGAACGTTTTGCATAAAGCTTCCCCGATCGATGATTCGCTCGCTCCGGCCGGCGTAATCGATCGTGAACGCGACGACGTTTGCAGCCGTCGGCCGCCGGTTTGTAAACGAGAGCACGATCGGTTTATAAGCCGATACGTCGGCGCGGTTCCCGACGATGCGACACTCGTCGATATCTACGGGAGTCGACGAAGTCGCCGCCGTTGCCGCGGCGGGTTGCAGCAGCAAAGCGCAACCAGTTGCCAGCACGAACCCGGCGATGCGAGCCCGATAACTCCGACTTCCAGTCATGGTGTAACACGTATAGAGTACGCCGTTGCGCGTGCCGGCGGCAGCCTCCGGACGGATGATCCGTTAGGATGCTCCCCGGCGCCTGAGTTTTATCATATAATTGCAAACCGATGCCCTGGTTGAACGCGGCGGTCTTCCTCGCACTGCTCTTGCTCGCAGCCTCAGCGCTGGCCCGATACATGCACGCGGTCTTCGAGGGACGCCTCCGTTGGCGAGGCGAGGCGGCAATCTACCGCTGGTCCGGCATCGACGCCGCTCGCGAGATGGGTTGGGTCGAGTATGTCCTCGCCGCACTCGCGCTCTCGCTCGTTGCCACGCTGGCCGCATACGCGATCATGCGCACGCAGCAGTGGCACGGACATTTTTTCAATCCGCAGGGCTTTGGTAACGTCGATCCGTGGATCGCTTGGAACACGGCCGTGAGCTTCGTCACCACGACGGATTGGCAGTTCTACTCGGGCGAAAATACGATGAGCTATTTTTCGCAGATGGCCGGGCTGGCGTGGCTGAACTTTATCGCAGGTGCCGTTGGCCTGGCCGCGGGAGTTGCCGTCATCCGCGGCTTTGCGAGAAAGAGCTCCGGCACGCTCGGAAACTTCTGGGTCGACTGCGTGCGCGGTCTCATCTACGTGCTGCTGCCGCTCTGCATCGTCTTCGCGCTGCTCTTTGAAGCGCAAGGCATTCCGCAGAACTTCTCGCACTACATCACAGCGACGAACGCTGCGGGCTTCGTGCAAAACATCACCGGCGGTCCGATCGCCTCGCAGGAAGCTCCTAAACTGCTGGGCGGAAACGGCGGCGGCTTCGTCGGGGCGAACTCCGCATCGCCCAATGAAAATCCAAATGGTCTTACAAACTTGCTCGAGCTGCTCGCCATCTGGCTCATTCCGGCGGCCTTCCCGCTGCTCTTTGGAAGGATGATCGGGAACCAGCGCGCCGGGCAGGCGCTATTGGTTGCGATGCTGATTGTCGGCATCGGCTCCTTTGTTGGAGCACAGTTGGCCGAACAGGCGGGAAACCCAATCGTGCACGCGATGGGCGTTCATGGCGGAAACATGGAAGGCAAAGAAGTTCGCTTCGGGGTCGCAAATGCGGGCCTTTCCCTCGCAGTCGCGACCGATTCGGGAACCGGCTCCTCAAACTTCGCCTACGATTCGCTGACGCCGCTTGGCGGTTTCTTCGCGTTGCTCAATCTCGAACTGGCGGAGATCATCTTTGGGGGAGTGGGCAGCGGCCTCTACGGCATCCTCGTTTTCGCCGTCGTAACGGTTTTCTTGGCGGGCTTGATGGTCGGCCGGACGCCGGAGTATCTCGGGAAGAAGATCGAACGGCGTGAAGTGCAGTATGCGATGCTCGCCGTGCTGATCTTTCCGAGCATCATTCTCTTCACGACGGCGATCGCCGCCGTGACGCCTGCGGGGCGAGCGACGTTAGGAAACGCGGGCCCGCACGGCTTCACGGAGATACTCTATGCATTTGCCTCCGGCGCAGCCAACAACGGTTCGGCATTTGCCGGCCTTGGACCGAATACTTTTTACGACGTCGCAACCGGCCTCGTTATGCTGGGAGGCCGTTTCCTGGTGATGATCCCGACGCTGGCGCTCGCGTCGTGCCTGGCGGCGCGGCCGACCAACGAGCTCTCACACGCGGGTACGTTTCGTACCGACAACGCGCTCTTTATCGGGCTCCTCATCGGTGTCATCCTGCTGGTCGGCGCGTTGACGTTCTTGCCGGCCGACTTGCTCGGTCCGATCGTCGAGCACTTCGAACTGCAGCAGCACGTCGTGTATTAGGCCGGCCCGCCGAGGCGGGAAAAATCGGCGGCCTGCCTAACCGCCCGCCAAACGCCTTTTTCCTCGAATCCGAACGGAGGGAATGCCGATGGGAACCGCAGCGACGCCCATAAATATCGGAAATACCGGCTTTATGCTGCTCTGCGCGAGCCTCGTCATGCTGATGACGCCCGGGCTCGCTTTCTTTTACGGCGGACTGGTGCAGCGCAAGAACGTCTTAACCATTATGATGCAGAGCTTCATGTCGCTGGGATGGACGACGGTCTTGTGGTTCGCCTTCGGCTACTCGGAGAGTTTTGGACCCGATTGGCACGGGATCATCGGTAATCCCGCGACGTATGCATTCCTGCACGGCGTAACGCTGCAAACGATGTTTGCCAGCACCGCCAACATCCCGCTCGTCGTGCACATCGCCTACCAAATGATGTTCGCCATCATCACGCCCGCGTTGATCACCGGCGCATTTGCCAATCGAGTGACGTTCAAGGCCTACTTCTTATTTCTGACGGCGTGGCTGATCTTCGTCTACTTCCCGTTCGTGCATATGCTCTGGAGCCCGGACGGCATCTTGGCAAAGTGGGGATGTCTCGATTTCGCCGGCGGCATCGTAGTCCACGCCTCGGCCGGCTTTGCGGCGTTGGCATCGGTGCTCTACGTCGGACGACGCCACATCATCGACAACAAGCCGCATAACGTTCCGCTCATCGCGCTGGGAACCGGGCTGCTGTGGTTCGGCTGGTACGGCTTCAACGCCGGATCCGAACTGCGCGTCGACGCGGTAACCGCCTCGGCGTTTCTTAACACCGACATCGCCGCATCGTTCGCCGCCGTCGCGTGGCTCTTCGTCGAGTGGGCTCGCGGGCGACAGCCCAAGTTCGTCGGCCTTCTTACCGGTGCGGTCGCGGGGCTCGCAACGATCACCCCGGCGGCCGGCTACGTCTCGCCGATGACGGCAGTGATCATCGGCCTTGCGGCGGGCGTCGTCTGCTATTTTGCCGTCACGCTGAAGAATCAACTCGGTTGGGACGACGCGCTCGACGTCTGGGGCGTCCACGGAGTTGGAGGATTCTTGGGCATCTGTTTGCTGGGCGTCTTTGCGTCGACGCTCTGGAACCCCAATGGCGCCGACGGCCTGCTGCGCGGCAACCCCGCGTTCTTAGGCAAGCAGTTCGTCGCGGCGACGGTCTGCAGCGCCTGGGCCTTCGTCTTCACGTACGCGATGCTCGCGCTGATCAACCTCGTAACGCCCGTCAAGGTCGACGAAGCCGCCGAAGAACGCGGCCTCGACGTGGCACTACATGGTGAGGAAGCCTATCCGCTGGGTATCTGACGCGCCGTAGCGCGGCGCACGACCGGCTCGATCGCGAAGCTGCCGATTGCCAGCGTCGCGAGCGAGACCGCAAACGTCGCGTCGATGATCGCCTCGCGATACCCAATCGAGGCGGGGATGGCCAGGGCGAGCGCGAGGCAGAGCGCACCGCGCATTCCGCCGACGCGCACGACGTCGATCCATTCTCGCGGATAGGGTCCCAGCAGCAGCAAGCCGCCAACGGCGGCGCGTGCCACGGCGATGCCGACGATACAAGCGATGGTGAAGACCGGCGCTTGCGCGACGCGCCCGATCTCCAATGCGGCGCCTACCATAAAAAAAACCAGCACGTTAGCCACCACTGCGCCGACGTCCCAGAAGCGGTTCACGTCTTCGGCGATGCTCAGCGTGATCCACGAACGCTCGTAGTATCGCAACGCAATGCCATACGCGATCGTCGCGAAAATGCCCGAAAGCGCAAGGTAATCGGCCGCGAAGTAGGCGCCGTACGCGCACAGCACCGTTGCCGCGATTTGGAACCTGACGCGCCGGCGATAGCGCAGCACGCGAGCCGTTACGAAGGCGACGGCAACCCCGAGAGCCACGCCACCCGCGGCGCCGGCCACGGTATCGAGCGTTACGATCGCAAGCGCGCCGGCGCTGGCGGCGCCAAAGCCCACAGCGACCAACACGCCGCGATAGAGTGCCACCGCAACGGCATCGTTGAAGAGCGACTCGCATTCGACGATCGTGGCCAGCGTGCGCGGAACTTTCAACCGGCGAAAGACCGCTACTACCGCGATCGGGTCGGTGGCGCTGAGAATGGCGCCGGCTAAGAGCGCGGGCGCAAACGGCACGCGAACGATCGAAAGCGCCCCCGCGACGATTGCCGCCGTAAGCAGTACGCCTGGTCCGGCGAGTACGGCGATTGCGATCCATTGGCGCCGCATCGCGCGAAAGTTCAAGTTCCACGCCGCCTCGAAGAGCAGCGGCGGCAGAAAAACATACAGCGTGGCGTGGCCGAGCGCGTACGCGAGCCTCCCCGGCGCGATCAGCCCGTAGAGAACGCCGAGCCCGACGACGGCGAGGATCTGCCACAGCTTCACGAACTAGGCATTCTTGGCGTTGAAACATCGAACCCACATCGGACAGTATCTAGATTAACGATACTTCGAGGAGTTTGGCAATGACCGCAATCACAGCTCCGGCGGTACCGGGGACGTCTGGACTCTCGACGCTCCAGTTATATTTGCTGCGCGGAACGTATGCGCTGATCTTGGCCTTCTTAGTGACGAGCATCTGGCCCGGCGTGATTCACCACGACAGGCTGGCTCTAATGCACGGCGTCGCGCGCAGCCTGTTGGCCGCGATGGCGCCGCTCATGCTGATGGGCCTTCGCTATCCGCTCAAGATGCTGCCGGTGCTCTTCTTCGAGCTGGCGTGGAAGACGATCTGGCTCCTCTTCTTCGCCCTGCCGCTGTGGACGGCGCATCAAGTCGATCCCGATACCTGGGAGACCATCAAAGCCTGCGCGTTGGTTTGGGTAATCTTCCCATTCACGATTCCGTGGCGCTACGTCTTTGAAACCTACGTCAAGGCGCCCGGAGACCGATGGAGTGCTCGGGCGACCTAGCCGTTCAGCGGCCTAGTGGGTGTGCGTGAAGTTTCCGACGCGCGTGACCGCTCGAATCGCCTCGATTGCGCGGCGCATGCCTAACGGCGCGCGCGGACGCCCGACGGTCTCGAAGTAGAGCGCCGGATCGATGTTGAGCGTTCGGGTCTGGACCATCGCGACCGGCGTCGCGCGCAAGAACGCATCTGCGGCGGCAACCTCTTCTTCGTCGTCGGTGACGCCGGGGTGCGTCAACAGGTTGAGGCTAACGGCGAGCCCGCGTTCCACGGCCAATCGGATCGAGTCGAAAACGTCGTCGAGTCCGTAGCCTTGGGGGCGGTAATAAGAGGCGTAGACGTCGCGGCGAAACGAGTTGAGGCTGATCCGAACCGCCTGCAAACCCGCATCGATGCAGCGCGCCAGCGACGCAGGCTGACTTCCGTTCGTGTTCAAGTTGATCGTTCCGTTCTCGCACCGCGCGCGGATACGCTCGATGGCGCGCGCGATGGCGATCGAGCGCAGCAGCGGCTCACCTTCGCATCCTTGGCCGAAGGAGACGATTCCCACCTCCACCCGTTTCAAATGGTGAATGGCCACGTCCGCGAGCTCCTCGGCCACGACTTCTTCGGCAATGCGAGTCTGCGGAGACGGTACGCCGGTCTCCGCCTCTTGCTCGGAGATGCAGCCGATGCAGCGGGCATTACATTTCGGCGAGACCGGCAACGCGGCTTCGCCCCGTTCGAGGAAGACGTTCTGCGCGGTAAAGCAGCCGTACTCACGCGAGCAGAGCGCCACTTGTTCGAGCACGCCGTTCCGAGGCCCGCTCCCGAGACGCCCCTCGATCAGGCATTCCAGTTCGCCCTTCTTAAAGCGGCGCGGTTTCCAATCGTCGCTCTCGTCGGTCTTCATCGCGGCCACGTGCAAACGGTCGTCCACGGCACAGGCGAACGTATAACCAAAGAGCGGCAACGCCGGCGCGTTGCGCTGCGTTGCGTAGGCCGGAACGAGCAGCCGCGTGTAGCCGGCCGGCAGCGCCACCGCGAGCGCATTGCGGCCGGAGATGGGGCCGATCGTCGTCAGCGGACGGCGGCCGGGAAGCAGCATCTCCAGCGTGCTCTGCGGCGCCGGAATTAGCTCGTCGCGGAGGACCTCGCGAACGATGCCGGCGTCGGCCAACGGCACGACGCTTGGATCGTACGAGATCCGGCCCCCCGCATCGCACGACGCGAGCGCGACGTCGGAGAGTTCACGACGCAAGTTCATCGCCGAGGTCGACTTCCGTATCGAAAACGCGAACGGCCGGCCCAGTGAGATAGGCATTGCCGGTGCCGTCCCACTCGACCACCAGCCGTCCGCCCGGCACGAAAACCTCAACCGGCGAAGTCGCCGTTCCGCTTGCGATCGCCACGGCTGCGCACGCAACGGCGCCGGTGCCGCACGCCATCGTCGAGCCGACCCCGCGTTCCCAATGCGCTACGCGAATCGTTCGCTGGTCCTGCAACGCGACGACGTGCACGTTCGTGCCGTCGGGAAATCGCGAGTCCGCTTGAAACTGCTCGGCAATGCTTTCGAGATCCACGCCCTCAACGCTCGACCGCACGAGCACCACGTGCGGATTCCCAAGATCGACGAACCACCCACCGCGGTCATCTAATGGCGTAACGCGCGGGCGGCCCATCGCCACGCGCACCGCATATTCGGCGCCGCGCGACACGATCTCGGTCGGAATTAGGCCTGCCTCCGTCTCGAATGTGATTCCCGCTCCTTCTCCCGCTTCGTCGAGCCAGCGTGCCGCGCAGCGGATGCCGTTGCCGCACATCTCGGCTTCGCTTCCGTCGGCATTGATCGTTCGCATGCGAGCATCGGCGACGCTCGAGGACTCGATCGCTATCACGCCATCGGCACCGATGCCCGCTCGGCGATCGCAAGCCCACCTCGCGAAGCGTACGAGGTCAGCGCGCCCGTCGCTGCGCCGATCGACGATCACGAAATCGTTTCGCGCACCGTGCATCTTGGTCACCTTCATTTCAAGCGCGCTTCGCAGACCAGCCGAGCTTTTCCCGTACCTGCTCGTGCAGCGCGTCCGGCGCGCACCAGAACGTATCAGGCTCGCCGCGAAACCACGCGCGCTGGCGCCGAGCGTAGCGTCGCGTCGCTCGCTCGAGCGATGCGCGTAGCTCGGCGAACGTGCTCCAGCCGCGCAGATACGCAAGGGCCTGCGGGTAACCAACTGCGCTGCCGGCAACGGCAGCTTCGCCAATGCGCTCGGCCTCGTCCAGCAATCCTCCAGCCAACATTCGCTCCGTACGCGCCGCGATGCGCCGGTCGATTTCGGCCTGTGGCAGATCGAGAAAGACGAGCAGCGATGCGAGTCCCTCGCTGCGCAACGTACGCGCCGGCTCCGGAAAGGAGGGCGCCGAGGCTTGCGCAAGCGCGATCTCGAGCGCCCGAAGCACCCGATAGCCATCTCCGGGATAAAGCGCTCTCGCGCGCGATGCGTCGCGCTTTTCGAGCCATCCGTACAGAAACTCCGCCGGGTGAAGCTGTGCTTCCCGCGCGAGCCGTTCTCGCAGCGCTTCGTCGTACTGCGGCGCGAGGTCGACCCCTCCGAGCAGCGCGCGCATATAAAAACCGGTTCCGCCGACGACGATCGCGCGCTTTCCGCGCTTTACGATATCGCGAATCGCCGCAATCGCGTCGCTTGCGTAGCGAGCCGCCGAGTAGCGTTGGGTCGGATCGAGAAAGGCGACGAGATGGTGCGGGACACGCGCCATCTGCTCGGTCGAGGGCGCGGCCGTGCCGACGGGCATCCCGCGATAGATCTGTCGAGAATCGGCTCCGACGATCTCCGCACCGTACGTCGTCGCGAGCTCGAGCGCGATATCCGTCTTTCCACTCGCCGTCGCGCCCGCTAGAATCAAGACGCCGTCAGACACGCTTGAACATGCGCGCAATCTCATCGGGGCTCAAACGTACCATCGTCGGGCGACCGTGCGGGCAATGCATGGGATTCGCGCAGCGCTGCAAGCGCTCGACGAGCGTGGTCATCTCCTGCGGCGCGAGGGGTTCGCCGGCCACCGTAACGCTGTGGCACGCGAGCGAGGCCCAAACCCGCTCGCGAACGTCGCGTTGCTTTGGATCCTCACTCAGATCGTCGAGCATTCCGCCTAGATCGAAGTTGCGGGACGCATAGCCTGCCGGAGTCGCGACGATGCGATAGGTTCGCTCGCCGAAGGTTTCGATCTCGAGGCCACCCTCGCGCAGTGCTTCGAGCGCCCGGTCGAGTGCCGCGCTTCGCGCCGCATCGAGCTCGACGATCTGCGGCACCAGCAGCGGTTCGCTTGGAGTCCGCTGCGCGGCAGCCGAAACGATGGCTTCATACGCGATACGTTCGTGCGCTGCATGTTGATCGACCAGCAACAACGCTTCGCCGTCGCTAGCGAGGATGAACGTGCGATGGAGCTGCGCGAGAATGCGAAGGCGATCGCCTTCCTGTTGACTGCCGTCATCCGGGGCCGGAGCAAAGAGCGAGATGGCCGCGCTCGCCGTGCCCGCGGATATACTCCCGCTCGCCGCACTGCCGGTCTGCTCGGCAAACCGGCCGCGCGCGTGCTCTTTCAACGTTGCGGCGATGCTTCGCCGGACGGCGTCGAAGACTTGCGACGCGTAACGCAAGCGAACGTCGTACTTCGTCGGATGGACGTTGGAATCGACGTGGCTCGCCGGCAAATCCAGAAAGAGCACGCCGTACGGATGCCGCCCTATCATGGTAAACGTGGAATAGCCGCTCGTCCAGGCGGCGGCCAGGGGCACTCCGCGCACGAGGCGTCCGTTGACGAAAAGCAGCTGCATTCTCCGATCGGGGCGATCGTGTCCCGGCTCGCTGACGAAGCCGCGCAGTGTACCGTCGAGCATCCGGGCCGGCGCTCCATCGAGCGGCAGCAGAGTTTTTGCAGCTTGCGCTCCGAAGACCATGGCAAGACGCTCGTGTTCTTGTTCGGTCGCCGGCATGACCCAAACGTCTTTTCCGTCGTGGCGCAGCGTGAAGGTGATCTGCGGATAGGCAAGCGCGAAGCTCGAGAGCCACGAGGAGCTGCGATTGAACTCCGCGCTCGGCGCCCGAAGATACTCACGCCTGACCGGCAGCCTTTCAAAGAGCGAACGAACTCGAACCTGCGTGCCGGCCGGCGCCGCCGCCGGTTCGACCGCACGCACTTTCTCGCCGTGCGCGCCAACGCGCGCTCCGATCGGGAGGCCGGGTTCGCGCGAAACGATTTCGAGATCCGAAACGGCGGCAATCGAGGCCAAACCTTCGCCGCGAAAGCCCAGCGTCGCAATGGATTCCAGCTCGGTCGCGACGTTGAGTTTGCTGGTAGCATGGCGACGAATCGCCAACGCTAAGTCTGCGCTCGCGATGCCCGTTCCATCGTCGATTACCTCGATGAGATCGAGACCGCCTCGTTCGATGTTGACGGCGATGCGAGTCGCCCCCGCGTCGACGGCGTTCTCGACCAGCTCTTTGACGATCGACGCGGGACGTTCGATGATCTCCCCAGCGGCAATCTGACCGATCGTTATCGCATCGAGCTCGCGAATGGTAGCCACGTCTGCTGGATTCCCCAACGGCCAGTTGCCGTCCCGGCCCTAAACCGACGACCAGACCAGAAAGACGAAACCCACGATGGCTATGATCGTCCCGCTGAGCACCTCGCCGTAACGCTCCAGAGGCCCGAAGGATAGGCTTTGTAACGCCGCGTGCGAACCGAGGCACATCGCGACGTACGTGGCAATCGTGCTAATCGCAAAGCACAGCGCCATCGCGGCGAGCAAGCCGGCGCCGAAGCGAGCCGCCGCAAAAAACGCGGGAATTCCCTCAACCATCGGTGAGGAGCCGAGGATCAAGAGCATCGTCATGCGCAGGCTGCGCTGCGAGCTCTCGTCGATTTTGTCCAAATGGTCTAGCTTGGAGTTCGCATGCATCTCCAGGAGAGAGGCGCCGGCGATCCACAAACCAAAAGCGACGAGGGCGATCCCGGCCAGAATCGACACGAGATTACCGAAGCGCACCGCCAACGCGAGGCCGGCGAGCCAGACCACGATGCCGACGGCAAGCGTTGAGAGCGTATGGCCGAGTCCTGCGATGGCGGCGGCCCACGCGGTTTGAGCCCGCGTCCAGCGAAAGTTTCGCGCTAGAACCGCGATCGGCACCCAATGATCCGGAACGAGTGTGTGCAGGACGCCCACCGAAATGACGGCCCCGAGCAGCACGAGCTCAGGCGCGAGGATCACTTCAAGTATGTCCTCACGACCTCGATCAACTCGTCGGCGGCGACGACGTTGGCGCGCGCCTTGGAGGAAAGAACGTGAGTTCTCACGTGATCTTCGAGCACTTCGGACATGAGCGCGTTCATCGCTCCTCTCGCGGCCGCGATACGCTGGAGCACGGCGCCGCAACCCTCTTCGGTCCCGAGTGCGCGCTCGATCGCTTCGACCTGGCCTCGAATTCGCGCAACGCGGTTGAGCAGCTTAGCTTTCTTCGCAATCGTATGGCTCATGCGGGGAGCCCTTTCGCACGGACCACCCTTATACCCTACGGGGGTATCGGTATACGTGCTTCCGGCCCCGGGACCCAAGGGTTGACACAAACCCGCCCAGGTGAGTATTCTGGTTGAGGATTCCTCGTTAGGTGAGGCGTCTGCACGAAGAGATGCCGCTGCCCGGAAAGGTCGAGAGACCCCAACGGGTGACCAGATCCCGCCGAATCAAGGCGGAATCTAATGCGGCTGGTCCTTCGACCCGGCTTGGGAAGTCGGACTATGGCGTGCAGTGCTAAAGCTCGACAGTGAGGGAGAATGCGCGGCCGACGCCGCACGGATTTCTCTAACTGTCGCCTGCGAGGAGCAGCGACAGTTTTTTTATCTCGGAGAGGGGGTGATGCGTCGCGATGGACGACGGACCTAGTAGCCGATCCGTTCGATCGGAGCGGCAAACCGTAACAGAATAGAATAGGAGGTATGTGTCATGAAAAGAGTTCTGGCATTTCTGCTCGATTTTGCGAGCCATCGGGCGCCGCGCGGAAAGACTGGGTTCCACGACGATACGTTGCGGGCGAACCAGGGTAGCAATTCCGCCTATACCTTTAGCTACTGGCGCTCTCTCGTCGATTAGACGGGCAAAGGTGACTTGCCGTGGTTGCTGCTATCTTGGTTGCAACGATCCAAATCGTGGCGATGCCGGCTACATCGCCGTCGCCTTCGCCGGCGCCGACTCCGCGTTTCGATCTGAAGGCTAGCGGCTCCAACGTCTTCGTCGACCAGGCGACCGGCGGCCGCGGCATAACACCCCCGGAGGGGCCCGGGTTTGCGAACGGCTCGCCGATCTCGCCGATGTCGCCGTACGACTGGTTCACCGGTGCGCCGGTGACGCCGGGAGTCGCGGGCATCGCGCAGTACGAAATCTCCGGCACCTATCACGCAACGGGTCTGGATTTCGGTGCGACGTTCGGAATCGGCGGCTTGAGCGGCAGCACGACCAATGCATTGTACTGGGGCGAGCCGTTGATCCCCAATCTGAACGATCACGGCCTCTCCCGAGTCGTTCCGTATGCGATTCTCTTTCCGACCCACGCAGGCCAGGACGATGCGAGCATCGCGAGCGCGAGTTTGCTCGGCGCTTCGGTTGGCGCGGCGGATTCCAGTTGGAAGGTCCGCGGCGGCTATTTCGATTTGATGCAGAGCGACCGGTTCGTCTTCGCACCACCTCCGCTAACCGATGCCGTACCGAGTCTCGGCGTGCAAACCGCGGAGACGCTCGGGCCAGGAATGCCGTCAATCAAAGACTGGACGGCCGCACCGTCATCTTTGCCGTTGCTCGGCGCCGACGGATACTGGCGCCGAGGGAGTCTCTCGCTGGAGTTGACCGACGCGTTGCTGCCGTCGCTCTCAAATACGAACGTCCGTTTGACGATGGGCTCGCTCGTCTTAGATCGTGGAGACTTCGGACGATTTTCCGTTCAAGTCGCGCATCTCTGGACGACCGGCGACCCCATCTTGACCACGACCTTCTTCGGCGTAGACCAGGACATCCATTACGGCACCCAGGGGCGTCTTTATACGAGCGAGTTGGCAAATCAAGAGCAGACCATCTCGGGCGCCCGCGCCTTCTTTCATCCTCTCAAAGGTTGGGACGCGCTGGCGGAGCTCGGGCGCGCCTGGTACGACGCTGGGTTGGTGACCGAACCCGGCACGTCGCATTTTGGGAACTACGAGCACTTTAGTCTAGCGCGCCATATCGGCAGCGATCTGGCAACACTGGAATTTCATCGTTTCGACCCGACCTACGCAACGATGATCTTGCCGTACGGCATTCCCGAGAACATCTGGAGCGTGGCCTGGTCGTGGCCAGGCGTGTGGCTGAAGTCAACGTATCAGCTGGTGGATAACAGTGTCATCGGGGCCAACCGGGCCGGCTTTCATTTCAAGTACGATCACGACAGCAAGTACCTGGAGATGCACGCGAGCTACGGCGACTGGCGGCAGCTCGTACCCGAAACCGAGGCGAACGCATCCCAAGTGGGTTTCGTCGACGGTTTCTTCCTCTTACAGCAGAATGGATTCGGCACGATCGGCCACGACCGCCAGCTCGGACTCTACGTGGCCTGGCATCTTCCCAATGACGACCTTGCCTTCGACGGCGTCGAGGACTATCTCGATCGCGATGCCGATCCCGGCCAGCCGCTGGATGTTGTTGATACGCGTTCGCCGCAAGTCGTCGTGAGCTGGGCGCATCACTTTGGTGGCAAGCTGCTCGCAGTCGGCGGCTACGGCCGCTACGAGACGATCGGAAGATGGGCGATCACGCCCGTCGACGCAATCTACGGCGTCGGCTTTGCCGGCGTCCAGCTCGCGACGGGAACGAACACGGCGCTGCTCGTCGAAGGAAGACGGTACGCGCTGACGGGGCTCCCTTCGATTCCCTATGGACCGCCCCCGACGATGCGGGGTACCGCCTTCATCGTCGATCAGAAGATCAGCTTATGAGCACCGAAACGGTCGCCGGCCGCTTTGTGAGACCGAACGTCTTTCGGTCCGTCATCATGTTCCTTTCGATCGTCGGGCCCGGCATCATCACGGCCAATGCCGACAACGACGTCGGCGGCATCCTCACCTACTCGCAAGCCGGCGCGCAGTTCGGCTACTCGATGCTGTGGCTGCTGGTGCCCATCACGGTGGCACTGGTCGTGGTACAGGAGATGTGCGCGCGGATGGGCGCGGTCACGGGCAAAGGCCTGGCCGACCTGATTCGCGAGAACTTCGGGGTGAAGGTTACCTTCTGGTGCCTTCTCCTCTTCGTCCTTGGCGACATTGGCAATACCGCCACGGAGTTCGCCGGCGTCGCGTCCTCGGCGCCGATTTTCGGCGGCTACCTGCACGTTCCCAATGCCGAGGCCTTCAAGATCGCGCTCGTGGCCGCCGCGGCAATCTTCGTTTTCATGACGGTAACCCGCGGAAGCGCAAAACTGCTCGAACGGGTCTTCTTCTTTTTCTGCTTCGTCTACGTTGCATACATCGTCAGCGCGTTCGTCGTCCATCCGGCCTGGCACGACGTCCTGCACCAGAGCTTCGTACCCCATATTCAAGCGTCGAAGGCCTACGTCTTGATGGTTATCGCGGTTATCGGAACGACGATCTCGCCTTGGATGCAGTTCTACATACAGGCCGCGGTCGTCGAAAAAGGCATTCGCGAAGGAGACTACGGCTATTCACGTCTCGACGTCGTAACGGGCGGCATATGGACCGACGTAATTGCGTACTTCATCATCGTGTCGTGCGCGGCAACCATCTACATTCACAATATCCACGCCGCTCATCCGATCGTCGTGAACGACGTCGGCGACGTCGCGGTAGCGCTCGCACCGCTCGCCGGAAAATTCGCCGCGTTGCTCTTTGCGTTGGGGCTGCTCAATGCGGCGGTCTTCACGGCCTCGATCCTGCCGCTTTCGACCGCTTATTACGTATGTGAAGCCTTCGGCTTCGAGCGCGGCGTCGACAATCGTTTCTTTGAAGCTCCGGTCTTCTATAGTTTCTATCTCGCGCTCATCGTCATCGGCGCCGGAACCGTAATCATTCCCGGCGCGCCGCTGTTGGGAATCATCTTCTACTCCCAGGTACTCAACGGCGTGCTGCTGCCGATCGTCTTGGTCCTCATGCTTCTGCTGATCAATAACAAGCGGCTAATGGGGCGCTGGACCAATTCGCCGCTCTTTAACATCATCGCTTGGGCCACCGTCATTATCGTGGGCGCGCTCACTTTAATATCGACGGTACAGATCGTCTTCCCGGCACTCGGCAGCTAGTAACTCCCCAATGTCATGGTGAGCCTGTCGAACCATGACGGGACAACAAGGCCGACTTTCGAACCTCAGTGCCTCTGACATCCTTCGACAGGCTCAGGATGACAACCGACAGGCTCAGGATGACACAGTCCAAATTCCTTAGCGCCTGCGCGAAGCGCAGCCCTGAGCAGGCACGAAGCGCCGTGTCGAAGGGTCAGGATGATAACAATCACTCGGTGTCGGGTGCAAGATCGGCGCCGATAACCAGAGCCGTCTTACTTCCGGGATGAATCGTCGTCGCAAACACGCGCGCCAGGCTCGCAGCCGCGGGCGTTGCACCGATCACGAGGCTCGCTGGTTTGGTCTTCTCGTCGACGAAGGTCGGCACGTTCCAGCCGGCGCCGCGTAGCGCACCAATCAGCGTTCGGTCGAACGCCGCGTTGCCGGTCGCGTTGGCGACCAAGACTTCGTCTTGTGGTGGATCGCCTTTACCGAAGAGTACCGCGCCGATCAGTTTGGCCCAGCGCTGGTCCGCAAAGACCACCGACGCATCCCCCACCCACCCAGCCTTGCTGGGAAGCGTGAAGGATCGAATGTTTTCGTCGGGGACGTTGCGGTAGATCGTCAAAAGCGAGATGAGCTGCTGATTGTTGAGCGTCGTGTTGATGTCTTTTCGCGCGAGCTGCATGATACTCGGCAGCTTTGTCCAGTTCTGCGGTTGGCTCAACTGATCGATCAGGAGTTTGAGCACCGCTTGCTGCCGCTTGACGCGTCCGAAGTCGGAAGCGGGATCGTGCCGGAACCGCACGTACCCTGCGACCTGTGACCCGTTGAGGTGCTGCTCTCCTTTTTGCAGGTGGATGTGGAGGTCGCCGTTGTCGTCGTCGTAGTTCATGTTCTCGTCGACATTGACGTCGAGTCCGCCCATGGCATCCACGATCGCGGCCGCGCCTTCCGGCTGCAATGCCACGATGGCATCGACCGGCGCGCCTCCTAACAAACGGCTTGCGACGCGGGCGGTCATATGAGCGCCGCCAAATGCGTACGCGGCATTGATCTTCATGGGGCCCTGCTTGGGAACGGGCACCCAGGTATCGCGCGGAATCGACACGAGCGTAACGGTTCGGCGGCCCACGTCGAGATGCGCGAGGATGATCGTATCGGTCGTCGCTTCGTCAGCCTGGTAGCCAAGAATCAAGAGATTCAACTTGAGTTGGCCGAACGAGCGCTTTGCGGTCTGGGTTACGATCTGCTGGTGGATCGGACCTCGAAAGACGAAGAAGCCGATCGCCGCCGACGCGAGCGCGGCGACCACGAAAATGGTAAGGCGAATGGGCGTGTTGCGAAACATAAAACCCCCTGAAGTCGTTGCAGTGAAGAACCTCTACGTCTGCAACGACGGGGGCGCGCGCTCGCCGATACGGCAAAGCACGGGGATCTGTTCTTTGAAAGAGCGCCCTTGAAGGCGACGAGCCGGACGCCATTCCACGTTGCATCCGCGCCGCGAGACCATGGCACGGATCAGCGCGATGACGCGCAGCGTGGTTGCGGCAAGCCGGCGCAGCGAGCGCGCGACGATGAACGTGACTGCGACGCAGAAGAGCGCGTGGATCGCGAGGCTGCATTCGGGTGGACCGCCCAGCCAAAGCCCCGGAGCGATGACGTGCCCGTAGACCGTCAGTTGTTCGGCGGTCTCCATCGTCCAGAGCGTAATCATCTGCAAGCTGAAAATGAGCGGTAAGAGAGTCGCGATCCGCGGCGGGAGTGCGCGCCCCGCCAGTACCGCCTGCGCTTTCGCGACGAGATACCAAACCAGCAGCGCGAAGCCGACGGCGATCGCCGGCGCGACATCAACGTTGCTGCGATCGGTAAACCTGCCCGCGCCAAAGCAACCGGCGTTAGATGCGAACTCCACGATTGGATCGGCGAGCGCCGCCGCAATGACGGCGACCGCGGCGCAGAATCCGAGCCGAAGCGAGGTACGATTCAAGCCGTCAACACTTCCAACCGCCCGAAGTTCAGCCCTCTACCAAGCGAGGCGGCCTCTTTCGTGGGATCGTACCTGTTAGCAAAAAAACCACGTAATCGGCCGCCGGGACTAACCCGCGACACGCCGAACGCCCTCACCGGGTGTCCAGGTTTTGGGAGGCATCGCACATGAGGACCTTCGCTCGCTTCTTCCTTAGCATCGGCGCAACCGTGCTAATTGCCGGCTGTGGCACGCCGGCTGCAGTACCCCAAATGCAGAACGTGGCTGGGCGCGCATCGTCGCCGGCTTACCAGGTGCTCTATCAGTTCGATGGCTCGACCGGTGATTTCCCCGCCGCGCAATTGCTCGACGTGGACGGAACGCTGTACGGCACGACGAGATACGGCGGTGCCAATAGCGACGGGGTCGTCTATAGCATTACCACGGACGGCGCGGAGAAGGTCCTCCATAGCTTCGGCGATGGCTCCGCTGACGGACGGGACCCGGTCGCCGGGCTTCTCGACGTGAACGGCACGTTGTTCGGCACCACGACGCAGGGTGGCAGCAACAACTGCGGGACGGTCTACAGCATCAGCCCGAGCGGCAAAGAGAAAGTACTCTACAGCTTTCGCGGCGCCGAACGCGGCTTCGACGGATGCAGCCCCTGGGCGCCGTTGATCGACGTTAGCGGCACGCTGTACGGCACGACGCTTGCCGGTGGGCACGACAACGGGACCGTTTTCAGCATTAGCACGGAAGGCATCGAGAAAGTGCTGTACCGCTTCAGTCGCCACAATAAAGATGGACAGAGGCCGTTTGCTGGCCTTGTCGACGTGAGCGGTACGCTGTACGGTACGACTGAGTTCGGTGGCAACTGTTTTGGGCCGGGGTGTGGGACGGTCTACAGCATCAGCCCCAGCGGGAAAGAGCATGTGCTCTATCGCTTTCACGGCGGCTCCTCGGACGGAGCCTTTCCGATCGGTGGTTTGATTGCGGTCAAGGGTGCGCTGTACGGCACGACATATTCGGGTGGTTCATCGGTCTGCAACAAAAGCTGTGGAACGGTCTACAGCGTAACGATCCAAGGCACGGAGAAGGTGCTGCACTACTTCGGGCGCTCGGATGGTGCCAAGCCCCACGCTGGTTTGATCCTTGCCAACGGCACGCTATACGGCACGACAAGGCGCGGCGGCAGCGGCACTGGCTGCGTCTACGGCCACCACAGCGGTTGTGGTACCGTCTTCAGCGTTAGCAAGTCCGGCGTTGAACGGGTGCTGCACAGCTTCGCCGGCGAGGCCGACGGCGGCAATCCCGTAGCAAGCCTGGTCGACGTGAACGGCACGCTGTACGGCACGACGGCCAACCATCTGCTTCGGGGAGGCGGGGTCTCAACCGTCTTCGCTTTGACCCCGTGATGGTGACCTTACCCCGGCGGCAATAACGTAAGTTGCCTCTCTGCGGGCTGCCGCTTCGGCATCTTCTTCCGCAAGGGAATGCGGGTTTCGATATCCGCTTCGCCCGATAGCCCGTCGGCGATCTCTTGCGCGCGCTCGATCACGGCGTCGGGTAAGCCCGCCATGCGCGCGACCTCGATGCCGAACGAGCGCGACGAGCTGCCCGGCTGCACGCGATGCGAAAAGACCGGCGCGCCGCCACGCGCGCGGTTCTCGACCGCCGTGATGTGATAGTTGGCAACGACGTCCCAGTGTTCCGCCAGCGCGCAAAGCTCGTGGAAGTGCGTCGCAAAAAGCACGAGCGGCGACTGCTCTTCGAGTCCGACTAAGAACTCGCAGATCGCTTGTGCGATCGCTAGGCCATCGAGCGTCCCCGTTCCGCGGCCCACCTCGTCGATCAAGAGTAGGGAACGCAAGGTGCTTCGCCGCAAGATGTTCGCTGCCTCGGCCATCTCCATGTAAAATGTCGATTGGCCCGATGCCAGATCGTCGCCCGCGCCGATTCGCGTAAAGATCCGGTCGACGACGCCGAGCTTCATCGATTTGGCCGGGACGAACGAGCCGATTTGCGCCATGATCGTCAACAGGCCGGCCTGTCGCAGGTAGGTGGATTTGCCGCCCATATTCGGTCCCGTCAGTAAAATGAAGCGATGATCGACCGCGCGGAGATGAAGGTCGTTCGGCACGAAGTTCGCATGCAGCACCGCTTCCATCACCGGGTGGCGGCCGTCTTCGATAGCGACGATGCTCTCTTCCACGAATGCCGGACGCACGTATCCGCGTTCGGCAGCACACTGCGCAAGGCTCGAGAGCACGTCCACCCGCGCGACCGCGCCGGCCGCACTCGACAGCTCGTCGGCGCGCGCGGCAATCCGCTCCAGGATGGCGTTAAAGAGCCGCTGTTCCAGCCGCTCCTGCCGCGCTTGTGCTGTGGAAATTGCAAGTTCGAGATCTTTGAGCTCCGGCGTAACGTAGCGTTCCCCGGTCGTCAGCGTTTGCTTCCGGACGTAATCCTCGGGAACGGAGCCGGTGTAACTCTTGCCGATCTCGATTGCATAGCCGAAGGTGCTCGCGTACTTTACCTTGAGCGTCTTGATTCCCGTACGCTCGCGTTCGCGTTGTTCGAGGGCCGAGAGCCTCGAACGGGCGTCGGTTCGCAGCGCGACGCACTCCGATAGCTCGGGATCGGACTCGGGACGAATGACTCCGCCGTCGCTCATCTGCGCGGGCGGGTCGTCCACGAGCGTTGCATTGAGATCGTCGCGCATCGACTCAAAATCTCCGACGTGCCGGAGCAACGGCGCGATCGCCGGCACCGCAGCCTCTCTCAAGGGTCCGAACATCGCCAGCGTGCGCCGCAACGAGCCCAAATCGCGCGGCGTCGCACGCCGAAACCGCACCTTCTGCGCGATCCGCTCGAGATCGAAGATCCCCCTGAGAATCTCACGCAGCGATTGACGGCGCTCGTGCTCGGCCACCAAGGCGGCAACCGCATCTTGGCGGCGCGCGATTTCCTCAGGTTCGATCAGGGGCGCGAGAATCCAGCGGTTGAGCATGCGCGATCCCATCGCGGTCGCGCACAAGTCGAGCGTCGCGAGCAGCGTTGCTCTGGGATTGAGACCTTGCGCGCGGGTCAGCTCGAGGTGTTTGCGCGTCGCCGGATCGAGGACGAGAAACTCTTGACGCCGATAGAGCTCCGGCTCGCCGAGACCCCGTTCGCCGTTGGTGACTCCGGTTCGCTTGACGAACGCGCCGAGCGCGTCGATCGCTCGATGAATCGCCAGCGACTCCTCCATCGAGAAGCCGTCGAGGTTCGCGCGATCGCGCGCTTCGACCAATCCCAACGCGGGTGTAGCCAAACGCGCGCCGGCCGCCTCGACGGCCATCGCGACGGCAGAACGCATCTCGGAGGGAACGTCGGCGACGATCTCCGCCGGTGCTATGCGCGCCAGCTCCGCGAGCAGCTCGTCGTACGCATTCTCGCCGGCGAGTGCGGTGGCGGCGCAGTAACACGTCGAGACGTCGGCGTAGGCGATTGCGAAGGTTTCGCCCGCCGTCGCCATCGCGGCCAGATAGTTGTTCTCTTTGCCGTCGAGTAACTGGTCCTCGATCAACGTTCCGGGCGTTACCAGACGCACGACATCCCGGCGCACGAGCCGGTTCGGTTGCGGAACCTCCAGCTGTTCGGCGAGCGCGACGATAAAGCGCTGCTTCACGAGCTTGGCGAGATAACCCGCGAGCGCGTGGTGGGGCACGCCGGCCATTGCCACACGCTGGCCGGCACCGGCCTCTTTGCTCGTCAATGCGATCTGCAGCGCTCGCGCGATGGTTTCGGCATCGTCGCCGTACGCTTCGTAGAAATCGCCGACGCGGGAGAGCAGAATCGCTTCGGGATGCTTGGTCTTCATCCCAAAGTACTGCTCGAGCATCGGCGAGTACTTGGCCAGCGTTAGGGCCCTGCCCCGAACACTACGTCCCCAGCGCCTTCGAAATGGCCCGCACGTAGCTGCCCTTGGGATGTCCTGTACCGTTCGGCGGCGATTGGGGATTGTCGAGATCGAGATCCCAGATCGAGATCCCAAATCATGATTCCTCGATAGCCCAAGCGTTCGACGTCGCTACCGTAACCGGCGGCCGCCCGAAATCGAAACCGTCGTAGAGCTTGCGATTCGCCTTGACGTACGCAGTTAAGTTGCGAGCGAAGAGACCGGCATCGGGAGTGACGCACGCGTTACGCCGAAGCGATCAGATCGAGCAGCGGCCGCATGACCGGTATTCCCGCGTCGGCAAAACGCGCGGCACGCCCGACCACCGTGCCGGTGCAGCCCCAAACGTGCGCAGTTTCGATCGCAACGTCGAGCCATGGCGTTTGCGGGTACGGATAATCCGCCGGTTTTGGCGCGACGACCGTCACGTTGTCGAGCGCCTTCGAGGTCAACCGGCTCGCGTCTTTCTTCGAGTCGCCACCGCTCAAAACGCGCACCGTTCGTCCGACATGACGGTCGTGGTAAGCACGCGTAACCGCGTTCTGCGCTTCGAGAAGCTCCGCAAAGCGCTCCAGTGCAAGCGCTCTGGGAATTTGCGGCCAGCGCGCGGCCGGCGTTCCACGCCGAATCGAATAGATAAAGCTAAAGGCGTTGGCGAAGACGCCCGAACGCACGTAGTCGAGCGTCGCCTGGAAGTCGGTCGCCGTTTCACCCGGAAAGCCGACGATTAAATCGGTTGTGATCGCGCACTCCGGAAGACGGCGCCGGATCGATTGCACGATCGCTTCAAACTGCGCCAGCGTGTACTTTCGATTCATGCGCCGCAGAAGCGCGTCGCTGCCGGACTGCAGCGGAAGGTGAATGCGCGGATTGAGCTGCTCGAGAGCGCAGAGATCGTCGAGAATCTTCTCCGTGAAATCCTTGGGATGCGGGGAAATGAAGGCGAGCCGCTCGAGGCCGGGCAGCGCTGCGATCGACCGGCAGAGGTCGCCAAAATCCTCGCCGCTCGCCGGATCGTTCCATGCGTTGACCGTTTGGCCGACTAAAACGATTTCGCGCGCGCCCTGCGCAATCCGTTCTCGCGTCTCGTCGAGGATCGCATTTGGGGGCCGGTGATCGAAGCGGCCTCGAACGTGCGGCACGATGCAGAACGTGCAGTAGTACGAACAACCGCGCTGCACCGTGACGAAGGCGCGCAGGTGCGAAAATGCGTCGCTTACCGCGTCGCCGGTGCCGCCGAGCGACGTAAGGAGGGCGCGATCGTCGCTGAAGTCCACGTCGTCGAAGTTAGGCTGCCACGCAGCGAGCTGGTCGCCGAGCTCGGCGAGCTCTCGCGTTCCGAAGATCGCGTCAACGTGCGGTGCAAGCCTCTTCATGCGGTCGCGATCCTGTTCGGCCAAACACCCCGTGACGACCAGACGCAAGCTGGGGTCGACACGTTTGAGCGCGTTGAGATGGTTCATACGGCCGTACGCGCGGCGCTCCGCATTATCGCGAACCGTGCAGGTGTTGAGCACGATAACGTTCGCTTCCTCGGCGGCCGAAGCGACGCTATAGCCCGCCGAAGTCGCGCGTTCTGCGATATACCGGGAGTCGGCTTCATTCATCTGACAGCCGAAAGTCTCGATGTAAATACTAGGCATCCGTCTTTTCGCACTTCGCGTGGCGCCTGGGGCATTCCGGCCCCTGTGGGTGTCGCTCGGTCGCATTGAGAAATGAGGTGCCGTGCTAAACCCAGCCACCGTTGCGATCGTCGGACGTCCGAACGTCGGCAAGAGCGCCCTCTTCAACCGCCTGATCGGCCGCCGGCTGGCGATCGTCGAGGACACGCCCGGCGTCACGCGGGATCGCCTCTACGCACTCGCCGACTGGCGCGGACGAACCTTCAGCCTCGTCGATACGGCGGGGATCGACCCCGGCGCCGATGTGGCGCACGGCCTCGAACTCGCCGATGCGACCCGCCGCCAGGCCGAGGCTGCGGCCGATGCAGCCGACGTCGTCGTCATGGTCGTCGACGCCCAGACTGGCCTTCATCCGCTCGACGACGACGTGGCGGCGATCCTTCGGCGCAAGCGGCGCCCGATGGTTCTGGTTGCAAACAAGGCCGAATCGCCCAGCGCCGCGGCAGCGGTTCATGCAGAGTTTGCGAGGCTCGGATTCGGGGAGCCGGTCGCCGTTTCGGCGATCCATGGTGAGGGGACGGGCGACCTGCTCGATCGGATCGTCGACCTCCTGCCGGCTCGAACGGAGGAAGCTCCGGCCGACGGGGAACTCGCCCTGGCCGTAATCGGGCGTCCCAATGTCGGAAAGAGCTCGCTGGTCAACGCCCTACTCGGAGAAGAACGCACGCTCGTTTCTCAGACGCCCGGAACGACCCGTGATGCCATCGACACGCCGTTCCGCTGGGGCGACCGAGCCTATCGGCTGGTAGACACCGCGGGCGTGCACAAGAAACAGCACGCTCATGGCGCGATTGAATATTACGCCGCACTCCGCTCGCTGGGCGCAATCGCTCGATGCGACATCGCGATACTCGTCTTCGATGCCATGGTCGGGATCATGACGCAGGAGCGCCGCTTGGCCGGCATTGCCATCGAGGAGCGCAAAGGCCTAATCGTCGTGGGCAATAAATGGGACCTCGTTCGCGAACAAGGCGGCGACTATACCCGCAGCGATCTGACAGGCGCCGTTCGAGAACAGATTCCGTTTGCGCCCTTCGCTCCGATCACGTTTCTCTCGGCGAAGACGGAGCGGCGCTTAGGAAGCCTCATGCCGATCGTGATCGAGCTTGCCGAGAATCTCGACCGGCGCATTCCAACCCCGCAGCTCAACGTCGTCGTCCGCAATGCCATCCTGACGCATCCGCCGGCCGTCTCCTCGGGTAGAGTGCTGCGAATTTATTACGTATCGCAGCCCGGAACCCATCCGCCGGTCTTCGTCTTTCACTGCAACGACCCCGATCTCGTGCAAGGGCACTATAAGCGATTCCTGGAGAACGTCATCCGCCAACATTTTAAGTTTGAAGGGATTCCGCTCACGCTCGAGTTTCGTCCGCGCCGGGAACGAGAGGAGTTGGAGTAGTGGACGTAGGCATTCCCGAGTCGACGGCGATCGGCATGCTGATAATCGTCATCGCGATGGTGATCGGCGTCTTCCTCGTTGCGTATCTCGTGGGCTCGATTCCGTTTGGATATCTCGTGGGCCGCCTCTTCTTCCACACGGATATCCGCAGGCAGGGCTCGGGCAACATCGGCGCGATGAATGCGCTGCGAGCGCTGGGAATGCGCGGCGCCGCACTCGTGCTGCTGCTCGACGCGCTCAAGGGATTCGTTCCGACGCTCTGGGCGCTCAAGGTTTTCAACGGATTCTTGGATACCCCGGGCTTCCCGCCGGGAGGAGAGATCATCGCCTCGCTCGTCGCGACCGGCACCGTACTCGGCCACTGCTACTCGCCATGGTTACGATTTCGCGGAGGGAAAGGCGTCGCGACGTCCTTCGGAGCCATTTTTGCGCTCTGCTGGCCCGCGGGATTGGTTGCGGCCGGCGGTTGGGTGGCCGGTGCCGCAATAACTCGCTATTCGTCGGTCGGTTCCATGCTGGGAAGCGTCCTGGCGCCCGTAGCGCTCTGGATTTTCACGGGGTCGCTCCCCGAGACGGCCTACGGCGTTTTCGCGGCCGTGCTGATCTTATTCAAGCACCGCGAAAATATTGCGCGCTTGCGAGCCGGAGCGGAGAGTCCGATTCGCCTTTCGAAGCCTAGCTCATGATTTCGTCAAACGATCTTCGCAACGGCGTGACCATCATCGTGGACGGCCAACTCTGGACCGTCATCGAGTTTCTGCACGTCAAACCGGGAAAAGGATCGGCCTTCGTTCGCACCCGCATGAAAAACGTCAAGACCGGAACGACCTTGGAACGTACCTTTCGCGCGGGCGAAAAGCTGGAGCGCGCGACCGTCGACAACCGACAAATGCAGATGCTTTACAACGATGCCGACGGCTACCACTTCATGGATCAGGAAAGCTTCGAAAACGTTACCCTGCAGCGCGATCTCATCGGCGATCCAGCGGACTTCTTGAAAGACGGCATGGTCGTCGACATGCAGTTTCACGACGGAGTGGCGATCGGCGTCGACCTTCCCGCCCACGTCGAGCTGCGGATTGTCGAGACGGATCCGGGCTTCAAAGGCGACAGCGCGACGAACGTGCAGAAGCCGGCCAAACTGGAGACGGGTGCCACGGTCAACGTTCCGCTCTTTGTCGGAGAGGGCGACGTCATTAAGATCGATACGCGGGATCGTCGCTACATCGGCCGCTCGAGTTAGTGGCCTGACGATCTGCGTTTTGCGCTAGAGCTCTTCGCCGCCGCCTTCGTCGCGAGCATCTTCGGCTCGATGGTAGGGCTCGGCGGCGGTTTTATCCTCGTTCCCATACTGCGTCTCTTCTTAGGATTTTCGCCGGCCTATGCGGCGGGCACGTCGCTCGTCCTCATCGTCGCCAACAGCGCGAGCGGGGCCTTCACCTATCTGCTGCAAAAACGCGTCCACCTAAAGATCGGCCTGCTGATCGCTGCCGGGGGCTTGCCGGGCAGCATTCTCGGAGCGATCGCGTCGGTTCACATCTCGGCGCGGCTCTTCGACACGATCCTCGCAGTACTGCTCGTTGCGGTGGCGATCGACATGGCGTGGAATGCAGAGCGTCGCATGGCGGGGCGAATCGAGCACGATCGCGTCGCGAAACTCAAGGGCATGTCGTATCGCGGCGCGCTTGGTTTGGGATTCGTCGTGGGGATTTTCTCGAGCCTCTTCGGTTTGGGGGGCGGCATCGTGTTGGTGCCGACGTTCCTTTACTTCTCGGAGCTGCCGGCGCACGCGATCAGCGCGACGTCGCATTTCGCAATCCTCCTTACCTCACCGGTCGGCCTCGCGGTTCACGCATTGCAGCACGACATCGTCGCGCGCGACGTCGTGCCGCTCGTAGCCGGCGGGCTGCTGGGCGGCCCCATCGGCGCGCGCCTCTCGCTGCGGCTCAAGTCGCCGCAGCTCCTGATCGTCGTGGCGATCGCGCTGGTCATCGCCGCCGGCACGCTGGTTTGGCGCCAACTTTAGCGCCATCTCTAGCCAAGACCCGCGTTCGGGAGTAGAATCAGCGGGCTATGACACGTGCACAATCCATTTGTTTCGTGCTCGCGCTCGCCGTTGCGCCGATGCTCTCGTCGTGTTCGGTCAGGAGCCTCCCGTCCACCACCGCTGACGCCCCCGCGACCGGAGCGCTCGAGCTGGCAAAGCCGAGGCTGACCGGAAACTGGAAAGGCAAATGGGATACGCTTAGCGCCTCAGGCACCTTCACGATGCACCTCACGCAAAAGGGCAAGAAATTCTCCGGCACCGTTGCGATTACGATAGAATCGGTCACGACCAAAGGGACCATCAAAGGCACCATCCGCAAGAGTAAACTCACCCTAGTAGTCACCGCGAAAGGCTTGGGAACCGGCAAGGGGACGGCTCAGGTCAACAAGGCGCGGACGACGATACAAGGCAGCGTCACCATCAAAGGGACGAAGAGCAGCTTTAGCGGCTCGAAAACGTAACGCTCCCGCGCTAACGCGGCGACGTCATATCTTTGGGCACGACGATGCGGTCGTACTCTTCCTCGGAGACGTGGCCGAGCGCGAGGGCGGCTTTCTTGAGGGTCGTCTTGTCGTGGTGTGCCTTCTTGGCGATTTCGGCCGATTTGTCGTAGCCGATGTGTGGGTTGAGCGCCGTTACCACCATCAATGATTCATCTAAATACTTCTTGATCTGCTCCTCGTTGGCTTGCAGCCCTTCGACGGCGTGTTCGCGGAACATCGTGCACGCATCGCGCAGGAGCGTCGTCGAGTGCAAGAAGTTATAGATCATCACCGGATTGAAGACGTTGAGTTCGAAGTTGCCCTGCGACGCCCCGAAGCTGATCGCCAGGTCGTTACCGAAGACTTGCACGCAGACCATCGTCATCGCCTCGGATTGCGTCGGATTTACTTTGCCCGGCATGATCGAGCTGCCGGGTTCGTTTTCGGGTAGAACGAGCTCGCCGATTCCCGCGCGGGGTCCGGAGGCTAGCCAGCGGATGTCGTTGGCGATCTTCATGAGGGCGGCGGCCAGCATCTTGAGCGCGCCCGAAGCGAAGACGAAATCGTCGTGTGAGGCCAGGGCGGTGAACTTGTTCGGATGCGAGCGGAAAGGCAGCCCAGTCAGCTCCGCGATCTTACGCGCGGTGCGCTCGCCGAACTCTGGATGCGCGTTGAGACCGGTGCCGACCGCCGTTCCACCAATCGCGAGATCGAAGAGCGGGTCCAACGCCTCCTTGCATGCGCGCATCGCACGATCGAGCTGGGTAACGTAGCCGGAAAACTCTTGGCCCAGCGTCAGAGGCGTCGCATCTTGCAAGTGCGTTCGACCCACTTTGACGACGTGGGACCATTCCTGGGCCTTCGCGTGCAGCGCGTCGCGCAGCGCTTGCACGGCCGGCAGCATCTGCGACATCGCCTGCGCCGCGGCGACGTGCATCGCCGTCGGAAACGTATCGTTCGACGACTGCGACATATTGACGTGATCGTTGGGATGGATCGGCTTTTTCGATCCCATCTCGCCCCCGGCAAGCTCGATCGCCCGGTTCGAGATGACCTCGTTCACGTTCATGTTCGTCTGCGTTCCGGAGCCCGTCTGCCATACGCGCAGCGGAAACTGCGCGTCGAGCTTACCGGCGATCACCTCGTCGGCCGCTGCGACGATCAGCCGCGTGTTTTCTTCGTTGAGCTTCCCGAGGTCGTGATTGACCGTCGCCGCGGCCTTCTTGAGCAGCGCCATCGCCCTGATGACCTGCTTCGGCATAACGTCTCGGGGCCAGGTGCCGTCCCCAATGTCGAAATGCACGAGCGAGCGCGCCGTCTGGGCGCCGTAATACTTGTCGGCCGGAACTTCGATCTTCCCCATCGAGTCGCTTTCGATCCGGACCGGCGCACCGTTATGCATCTTCGTCGTCATGGTGTGGGAACTTCGGCGTCAGTCGCGACCTTTCCGGGCGGCAGTGCGCTCGACCGTGGTTCCGACGGCATGCATCTCGACGATTTCGTAGACCGTCAGCGGAAAGCGCGGATCAAAGCGACGTTTGTTGCAGCGCGCGCAGCTCGACGGCTTGCTCGGCCGGCTTCGACGGAGCGCTTCGAGCCCGCAATGCTCGCACCGGAGAATGTAGCGTTTGGTCGATTCTCGCAGCGCCGGGGCGTTCCCGAGATCGTGATAGATGGAGCTCAGCCCGCACTCGCGCAACTTGCGCTTGAACCGCGCGCCGTGGCCCATCTCCTTGAAGTGCGCGAAGCACCACGCGTGAATCATCTCGTGAAGAAGCGTCTCTTGCAGCGCGTCCGGCCGCCGCCCGAGTTGCTTTGACGAGAGCTCGATGAGCATCGGCTGACCCGTGTAGCTGATGCGCCCGGCCGAGTTTGAAAAGCGTGCGTTATAACGAATTCGGCAACCCGGGACCGTGCCATTGAAAAACTCGTAGTTCAACCTCGCGAAAAGGAGCTGAAGGTCGGCTTCGGCGGGCAGCATTGCATGGTTTTCTTCGCGATGCGTCCAACCGATTCTTCGTGCCGCCAAATGATTCGGGTGGGCTTCCGCCTCGAATTTACGTCCCGATCTTCATCGTCATCGCCGCGGTGTTTCTCTGCATCATGGCGTATTTGGTGGCCGACGGATTCGGCGTGACCGGTTCGGTCTTCGGCAAGGCCGTCACGACGCGTAGCGCTGGGCAGACACCGCAACAGGGCTCGCAGAACGACGTTGAGGGCGGTCCGCCGGCGCCCGTGGTTGCGGAGTTGCGGAAGCTGCGCGCGCGCATCGCGGCGCACCCCAACGACGATGTAGCTTTGGCGCAGCTCGGCGATATGTATCTGGCCTCGGATCATTTCGAACAGGCGATTCCACTCTACGAGCGCGCTTTGCGCGCCAACCCGCGAAACGTCGCGGCGCAGGAGGGCCTGGCACAAGCTCGCCAAGGGCTGCGGCAATGAATCTCTACATTTCATGCGACATGGAGGGCACGGCCGGCCTGTGCTCGTGGAAGCAATGCGATCCCGGCGACCTTCACGAGTACCCGATTTTTCGCTCGCACATGACACGGGAAGTGCGCGCGGCCATCGACGGGGCGCGCGAGGGCGGCGCGCGCCGAATCGTCGTCAACGACTCGCACTGGTCGATGCGCAATCTTTTGCTCGACGAGCTCCCGGCGGATGACGACGTGCGCGTTATCTCGGGCGCGCCCAAACCTCGGAGCATGATGCAGGGCTTGGACGCCGCAAGCGACGCGGTCTTTTTCACGGGCTATCACGCCAAGGCAGGCGACGCCGCGACACTGGCCCACACCTACTCCGACGACGTCTACCGCGTGACCGTCAACGGCACGCAGTGCAGCGAAGCATTGCTCAATGCGGCACTAGCCGGCAGCTACGGCGTTCCGGTCGTCCTCATCACCGGAGATCGCACGATCGTCGAAGAGAGCGTTACCGCAATGCCGTGGGTGGTCGGCGTCGTGGTAAAGGACGCGATCGGTTTCTCTGCCGTGAACTCGCTGACGCCGCAGGCAGCACGGGACGCAATTCGCGCCGGGGCTCGCGAGGCGATGGGGCGCATCGCCCGAGCCAAGCCGTTCGTTTTCGACGCGCCGTTTGAGTTGACGATCGAGACGGCCAACGTCGAGCAGGCCGATTTCATCGAGCTCATGCCGGGCTTCGCGCGAATCGGCGGGCGTTCCGTGCAGTTTACCAGCGGCGATTATCCTGAGCTTTTAGCGGCCTTTCTCGCCGCGACGCGCATCGCCGCCGCGGCCAATACCGTCGCATGAACCTTTATATTTCCAGCGATATGGAGGGCGTGGCCGGCGTTTGTGCTTGGCAGCAGGTCGATGCCCGCACGCCGCATCCGGAGTACGAAGCCTATCGCCGCTACTACACGCAAGAAGTCGCCGGCGCAATCGAAGGAGCGCGCGCGGGTGGCGCCGGCGGGGTGCTGGTCAACGACTCACATGGGCCGATGCGCAATCTCTTGCTCGACGAGCTTCCCTCGGACGTCCGCGTGATCTTCGGTAACCGCAAGCCGTTTTCGATGGTGCAAGACGCCGACGGCGGTTTCGGCGGAGCATTCTTCATCGGTTACCACGGGGCGGCGGGCGATGCCAATGCCGTGTTGTGCCATACCTACACACCGTCGGTCATCTACGAAGTTCGCGTCAACGGCATTCGTTGCGGCGAAGCGACGCTCAACGCCGCTCTACTCGGCTTTTACGCCGTTCCACTCTTGCTGGCGACGGGCGATCGCACGACCGTCGAAGGCATTGCGGAACAGATGCCCTGGGTGCGCGGCGTCATCGTGAAAGAATCCATCGGCAGCTTCGCGGCCGATTCGATGGTGCCGGCCGCGGCACAACGCGCGATTCGCCGGGAAGCCGAAGCGGCGATCGCGGGAGCGGCGGCCGCCAAGCTTTTTTGCTTCGATCCACCGATCACGCTCGACGTGCAGCTCGTCACTGCGGCGCAGGCGCATCTCGTCGCCACCATCCCAAGTTTCGAACGCACCGGCTCCCGCAGCGTTCGCTTCGTTCACGATTCGTATCCGGTCGTCTTCAAAGCGTTCGTCGCAACCTGGCGCCTCGGCGCCCAGGCATAGCACTCTCGATGGCATGGTGAACGCTCCCGATCTCATGGTGAGCGCTCCCGATCTCATGGTGAGCGCTCCCGATGTCATGGTGAGCGCTCCCGATGTCATGGTGAGCCTGTCGAACCATGACGCAGCGGTGACCTTGGCTCGCGGAGTACTAAGCGCCGACGAAGGATGACCACGATACCGCCCTGGAAATGAGAGCAGCGGGGCTAGCGCGGAGGTTACTCTGATACCAGTCGATCAGACGCCGGTGACTCTCGATGCCTACTCAATCTGGTTGCGTGCCCGGTCTGCCGTTACGAGCGCACAGTATCCCAGCCGCCTCGCCTATACGATCGCCGTAAGCGGACTCGACGGGCAAAAGGCGGTCGCCGATCACTATCGAGCCAGCGCCGATCCGGGTGACGGAGCGATTCGGATCTTTCCCATCAGCGACGAGCAGCTGGCAAAACCGCCGCCTGTGCCTCACGGCATCAACATGAACATCAGCCTCGACCTTTGTATCGCGAGGGGGGGATGCGCCAGCAAGCAAATCCCAGTTGGCCACCCAGCACCGTATCAAGATCTACTGGGCGAGCCGCTGTTGGAACCAACGTATATGTTTGGTCTGCGCTACAGCGAGTTGCGCGCGGCGGCGGCGCCGCAAGCGGAGAGCTCGTTGCGGGTCATTGCTATTGTGTCGTCGCGAAGCCCCGATTATAGAGTATCGCTGATCGATACGCCCCTACTCGACGGGGTGCCAACGTATCATCTTGGGCTGACGCCCCTTCGTAAGCCGAAGGATAACCGCTTGCGCGAGCTGTGGATCGGCAGCAGCGACTACCTACCGAGAAAGGCCGTCGTCGCAGGAAACTTCACGCTGGCTCCGCTCGTTGACGTGCCGTGGACGGTCGATTTCTCGATTCTCAACGGCGCGCCGTACATAACGCGTGAAAGCACCGTGGATACTCTCTATCTCGCACATCACCGCGCAGTCCGAGAAGCCACGATTGCGTTCGAAGATATCCGCGAACCAGACGGCACGATCTACGATACACCGCTCCTCGAGC